>CAYQPD010000074.1:0-11979 GCA_964419305.1 uncultured Rhodobacter sp. | reverse complement strand
CGGCGGGGCATCGTAGCTGATCGCCCCCGAGGGGCAAAGTGCAGCGCAGGCACCACAGCCCGCGCAGATCATCGGGTCGATATCGACCTGATCGCCAGCGGGCACAATGGCCCCGGTCGAGCAGACATCAAGGCAGCGGTGGCAGCCCACCTGCCCGGCGCGGGAATGGGCGCACAGGGCCTGATCCAGCCCCAGATGCAGCGGCTTCTCGAAACTGCCGACATGGCGGGCGGCCTCGAACACCGCAGCCGCCACCGCGTTCGGATCGTTCGGGTCGGCGCGCAGATAGCCGTCGCGCTTGAGCGGTGCCGAAAACAGCGGCGTGCCTGCGCCGAGATCAAGGATCACGTCGCAGCGGGTGGTGGCCCCGTCGCGCGGCGCGCTCAGGCCAAAGGCCCCGCGTCCGCCCGGCTCGATCACCTGAAGCGCATCGAAATGCAGGGTGAAATTGCCCAAGGTTCCCGCGGCCCGGCGCAACCGCCCGCGCACCACCTCGTAGCCGCGCGTCAGCGGCAGATCGCCCGCCTCGGTCAGCAGCACCGTGACTGCCAGCGTGTCGGCCAGCCGGTCGGCGGCGGGCAGCGCCACCCCGGCTCGTCCGATCACCAGACAGGCGCCGCCTGACGCGACATCGAGGGTGCGGGTGGCCGGGGCCTCGATCAGCGCCGCAGCCACCAGCGCGGCCATCTTGGGGGTGGCAACGGTGCCATCCGACCACCCGGCCCGGTCGCGCAGATCGACGAACAGCGGCAGCCCGGCCCCCAGATCCTCGGCCAGTTCGGCAAAACGGGTGGCTTCCTGCGCACAGGCGATCACCGCATCCCCGGCCAGGATCGCCTTGCCGGCCGCCGCGATCTGGCTGGTGCAAAGGGCACTGTGGACGCGCGAGCAGCGCAGCCCCGTCGCCTGCCCGATGCGGTCGGCGTCGATCTTCTGGCTTCCTGAACAATCACATAAAATCAGATGCTTGGCCATGATTTCCCCGTGCGGCCCCGGCACTTGGTCAGCGCTGCGGGCGGTGGCATGTGCAAGCTAGGCATGAAGCTACGGCTCCGTAAAGGCCCATTGCAAGTAACCGGCGGTTGATTCGCCGATTTCGGGGCAAAAATTTCCGATCAGAACGCCACGGATTTTGGCGCGGGACAATTCGTCCAGCGCTCCGGCGCGGGGTTGCGCGGCAAGTGGACAAATTGTCCACATCTGGTCGGGTCGGTTGCCAAAATGGCTGATTCGCGCCGATTTCGTTTGGTTGCATTCGCGCAATTGGGGCAGTCTGACGGGAACAGGGCACCAGGTGCCCGCCCGGGGAGGGGCAAGCTGCAAGATGGCATTGGTTCGCGCGTCCATGCCGGTTGGCATCGTGGTTCGCAAGACGCCCGGCGTCACCCGCTGGGTGGCCTGGACCTGGCAGGTGATGGCGGTGCTGCCCGGTGCCGGGCCGGCCAACTGGCGCGAGTTGCGCCGCGAGGGCGGGGCGGTCGAGTATCACGCCGCAACGCTGCAACTCGATCTGTGGTCCTCGGATACCGAGGCCTATCTGGTGGCGCTGGCGGCCAGGACTCCGGGCGTGATGGTGGTGCTGAATGGCGCAACCGATCCGGCCGCCGAGATGCCCTGGGTGCCCGCGCTGATCACCGCCTCGCCCTACGACGGGCAGGATTACATGGACAGCGGCGAAGGCCTGATCGAGATGGTGCCGATGCCGCCGGGGCTGATCGCCTGGGTGCGCGATTTCGTGCGCGACCATCACGCCGAGGTGCCCTTCGTCAAACGTCGGCGCGACGCCGAGAGGGTCGATCAGGTCGAGGATGGCAAGGGCGACGCCCGCATCCATCAGTTTTGCGATGTCTATCGCGCGCCACGCGCGGCCAGCCGGGGGGATTGCCGATGACCGGCCTGCCCGATGATTTCTGGTCGCGCCGCCGCGCCGCCGTCGGGGCCGAAGCCGCCGCCGAGGCCGAGGCCGCACGACTTGCGGCACTGACCAGCGCGCGCGAGGCGGCGGCGCTGGCGCAGAGCGGCCGGACCGACGCCGAAATTCTGGCCGGGCTCGGGCTGAAAGACCCCGACGGCATGATCGCCGGCGATGATTTTGCGGCGTTTCTGCGCGCCGAGGTGCCCCAGCATCTGCGCCAGCGCGCCCTGCGCCGCCTGTGGGGGTCGAACCCGGTGCTGGCCAATCTTGACGGGCTGGTGGACTATGGCCTTGATTACACGGACGCGGCCACGGTCGCGCCGGGGATGATGACCGCCTATCAGGTGGGCCGCGGCATGGCGCAGCACATCGCGGCACGGGTTGAAGCGGCGGCCGCCGAGGTGGCCGATGCGCCCGCCAGGGCGGTGGCGCAAGCAGAGCCAACAGCCGCGCCGGAGCCGACAGCCGCGCCGGAGCTTGCCCCGGTTGCCGCGCAAGCCCCGGAAGGGGCAGCCGATTGCCCGCCCGCCGCACTGCCGCCGCACCACATGCGTTTTTCCTTTGCCGAGGTCATGTCATGAACCAGACCGCCGCCGCACCCGAGATCGGGATCACCGAGGAAGACCGGTTGCGCGCCGATCTTTACGGCTTTTTGTCGGCGTTGCTGTCTACCCCGCCTGATCGTATCCTGCTGGCGCGGGCGGCGCGGCTGACCGGCGACGATACCGTGCTGGGGCGGGCCATCGCAGCCCTTGCCCGGCTGGCGCAGGCGGCCACTCCGGCAGCGGTCGAGCGCGAGTTCACCGATCTGTTCATCGGGCTGGGGCGGGGCGAGCTGTTGCCCTATGCCAGCTACTATCTGACCGGGTTTCTCAACGAGAAACCGCTGGCGCAGGTGCGCCGCGACATGACCGCGCTTCAGATCGCCCGCGCCCCGAACGTGTTCGAGCCCGAGGACAACATCGCCATCCTGATGGAAATGATGGCCGGGATGATCGAAGGCCGGTTCGGCACCCCCGCCGCGCTTGCGGCGCAACGCGATTTCTTCAATCGCCACATCGCCCCCTGGGCAGGACATTTCTTTGCCGATCTCGAAGGCGCGAAAGCCTCGGTCTTCTACGCGCCGGTGGGGGCGGTGGGGCGGCAGTTCATGCAGATCGAACGCGAAGCCTTCCGGCTTGGCGGCAGTTGAGGACATTCCGGCAGGCGCTCGCCGCCTGCCACCGACCGGGCGCAAGGCTGCGCCCCGCAACACAGGACAGGAACCGAAAATGGCCAAGACATCCGATCCCGCCACCACCGCCAGCCGCCGCGATTTCCTGAAGCTGGCCAGCGCCGCAGCCCCCGCCGCCATGGCGGCGGTCGCCCTTGGCGCGCCCGCCGCCGAGGCCGCCCCCGCCGCCACTGCCGGGGCGGGGCTGCAAGATACCCCGCATACCCGCGCCTACTTCGCCAGCGCCCGGTTCTGAAACCCGCCATTCCGCCCCCGGCCGTTTGCCGGACCAGCAAGGGAGACACGACATGCTGAAAAGAAAAACCAGCGCAGCGGCCCGCAGCGGCCAGCGCAGTTCGCTCTTGTCCGCCGTTGCGGATAACTCGCTTGACCGGCGCGCCTTCCTGCGCGGCTCGGGTCTGGCGATCGGCGGGCTGGCCGCCCTTGGCGCGACCGGTGGCACCGTTACCCGGGCGCAGGCGCAGGCTGCCGTGGCCGGTTCGATCACGACCGTAAAGACCATCTGCACCCATTGCTCGGTCGGCTGCACGGTGCTGGCCGAAATCGACAACGGCGTCTGGATCGGCCAGGAGCCGGGCTATGACAGCCCGTTCAACATGGGCGCGCATTGCGCCAAGGGCGCGGCCGTGCGCGAACACGCCCATGGCGAGCGCCGCCTGAAATACCCGATGAAGAAGGAAGGCGGGGTCTGGAAGCGACTGAGCTGGGATCAGGCGATCAACGAGATCGGCGACAAGATGCTGTCGATCCGCGAGGAAAGCGGCCCGGATTCGGTCTATTGGCTGGGTTCGGCCAAGCACAGCAACGAACAGGCCTATCTGTTCCGCAAATTTGCCGGCTACTGGGGCACCAACAACGTCGATCACCAGGCCCGTATCTGCCACTCGACCACGGTATCGGGGGTGGCCAATACCTGGGGCTACGGCGCCATGACCAACAGCTACAACGACATGCAGAAATCGAAGGCGTTGTTCTTCATCGGCTCCAACCCGGCCGAGGCGCACCCGGTGTCGCTGCTGCACATCCTCAAGGCCAAGGAAGAAAACAACGCGCCGCTGATCGTGTGCGATCCGCGCTTTACCCGCACCGCCGCACATGCCGACGAATACGTGCGCTTCCGCCCCGGCACCGATGTGGCGCTGATCTGGGGCATCCTGTGGCACATCTTCCAGAACGGCTGGGAAGACAAGGAATATATCCGCACCCGGGTCTGGGGCATGGATCAGGTGGCCGACGAGGTGAAACGCTGGACCCCGGCGGAAACCGAGCGCGTCACCGGCGTGCCCGGCAGCCAGCTTGAGCGCGTGGCGCGCACCCTGGCCAACAACCGGCCCGGCACCCTGGTGTGGTGCATGGGTGGCACCCAGCACCATACCGGCAATTCCAACACCCGCGCCTATTGCATCCTGCAACTGGCGCTTGGCAACATCGGGGTGTCGGGCGGCGGTGCCAACATCTTCCGCGGCCATGACAACGTGCAGGGGGCGACCGATCTGGGCGTGCTCAGCCACGACCTGCCGGGCTATTACGGGCTGGCGGCCGGTTCGTGGGCGCATTGGGCGCGGGTCTGGGAGGAAGACCTCGATTGGCTGAAAGGCCGTTTTGCCAGCATCAAGGATGCCGAGGGCAAGGACGTCAGCCTGATGAACACCAACGGCATTCCGGTCAGCCGCTGGATTGACGGGGTGCTGGAAGACAAGGCCAACATCGACCAGCCCGACAACGTGCGCGCCATGGTGCTTTGGGGCCATGCCCCGAACAGCCAGACCCGCGGTGCCGAAATGAAGACGGCGATGGAAAAACTTGACATGCTGGTGGTGGTCGATCCCTATCCCACGGTTTCGGCAGTGCTGCATGACCGCAGCGACGGGGTTTACCTGCTGCCGGCCTCGACCCAGTTCGAGACCCGCGGCTCTGTCACCGCCTCGAACCGGTCGCTGCAATGGCGCGACAAGGTGATCGAGCCGGTGTTCGAAAGCCTGCCCGACCATACGATCATCGCCAAATTTGCCGAGAAGTTCGGCTTTGCCGACCGGCTGTTCCGCAATATCGAGGTGACAGACGGCGAGCCGGTGATCGAAGACATCACCCGCGAATTCAACCGCGGCATGTGGACCATCGGTTATTCCGGCCAGTCGCCGGAGCGGCTGAAACTGCACATGGCCAACCAGCACACCTTTGATCGGACCACCTTGCAGGCGATCGGGGGTCCGGCGGATGGCGAATACTACGGGTTGCCCTGGCCGTGCTGGGGCACCCCGGAAATGAAGCACCCCGGCACCCCCAACCTTTACGACATGTCCAAGCCGGTTTCCAAAGGCGGCCTGACCTTCCGCGCCCGGTTTGGCGTGGAACGCGATGGCCAGAACCTGCTGGCCGAGGGGGTTTACAGCCAGAACTCGGAAATTCAGGATGGCTATCCGGAATTCACCATGCAGATGCTGATGGATCTGGGCTGGGACAAGGATCTGACGCCGGACGAGCTGGCTGCGGTCGAAGCCACGGGAGGGCCGAAATCGAACTGGAAGATCGACCTTTCGGGCGGCATCCAGCGGGTGGCAATCGCGCATGAATGTGCGCCCTTCGGCAATGCCAAGGCGCGCTGCGCCGTCTGGACCTTCCCCGACCCGGTGCCCTTGCACCGCGAGCCGCTCTATTCCAACCGGCGCGATCTGGTGGCGGATTATCCGACCTATGCCGACCGCAAGCTTTACCGGCTGCCGACAATGTATGCCTCGATCCAGGAAAAGGACTTCTCGAAAGACTATCCGATGATCCTGACCTCGGGGCGTCTGGTCGAATACGAAGGCGGCGGCGACGAGAGCCGCTCGAACCCCTGGCTGGCCGAATTGCAGCAGGAAATGTTCGTCGAGATCAACCCGCGCGACGCCAACAACATCGGCATCCGCGACCGCACTCAGGTCTGGGTCGAAGGGGCTGAAGGCAGCCGGGTCAAGGTGATGGCGATGGTGACCGAGCGGGTGGGCGAGGGCGTGGCCTTCATGCCGTTCCATTTCGGCGGCCACTTTCAGGGCAAGGATCTGCGCGACAAATACCCCGAGGGGGCCGACCCCTACGTGCTGGGCGAATCTACCAATACCGCGCAGACCTATGGCTATGATGTCGTCACCCTGATGCAAGAGACCAAAGCCACCCTCTGCAAGATCAGCGCAGCATAAGGAGTCCGGAACATGGCACGTGTAAAGTTTCTCTGCGACGCCGAGCGCTGCATCGAGTGCAACGCCTGCGTCACTGCCTGCAAGAATGAACACGAGGTGCCCTGGGGCATCAACCGCCGCCGGGTGGTCACCATCAATGACGGCAAACCCGGCGAGCGCTCGATCTCGATCGCCTGCATGCATTGCTCGGATGCGCCCTGCATGGCGGTCTGCCCGACCGACTGCATCTATCAGACCGCCGACGGCATTGTGCTGCACAGCAAGGATCTGTGCATCGGCTGCGGTTACTGCTTCTACGCCTGCCCGTTCGGCGCGCCGCAGTTTCCGCAGGCCGGCAACTTCGGCTCGCGCGGCAAGATGGACAAATGCACCTTCTGCGCGGGGGGGCCGGAAGAGGACAACTCGACCATCGAGTTCCAGAAGTATGGCCGCAACCGGATCGCCGAGGGCAAGCTGCCGCTCTGCGCCGAGATGTGCGCCACCAAGGCGCTGCTGGCGGGTGATGGCGACATGGTGGCGACGATCTACCGCGAGCGGGTGGTGGCGCGCGGCTTCGGCTCCGGGGCCTGGGGCTGGGGCACGGCCTACGAACGCAAGGCCAACAACTGAGTCGCCGAACCCGGCGGCAAGGGGCGGCTGGCGCACCTGCCGCGATGCTGGCCCATGGTGCCCTTCGGGTGTCATGGGCCGTGGTTTGGCGCGACACGAGGATGGGGTGGTGGCGATGGCACCGATAGGAATTTCCGGCCTGTTGCTGGGGCTGTTTCTGGCGCTGGCGGGCGCCGGGCCGGTGGTGGCACAGCAGACCACCACGCCGGTTGACCGCGCCGCTACCGGCGGGGCGCAGACGCTGGCCGATATCATGGCGCGCCAGCAGGGGCTGACGGTCGATGACGCCTTTCGCCGCAGCGCCACCGGCAACCCCGATGCCGCCGCGGCCGCAACCGATCCGCTTGGCACCCTGGGCGGGGTGGCAGACGCCGAGTTGTGGCGCGCGCTGCGCTTCGGTTCGGCCGAGGTGACGGTTTCGTCGCGCAGCCCGGCGGCGCAGGTGGTCATCCAGGATGGCGGCATGCGCTGGCTGAAGTTCCGCGCCGGGCCGCTGGCCAGCTATGGCGGCTGGCTGCTGGTCGGGGTGGTGGGGTTGCTGGCGCTGTTTTTCCTGCTGCGCGGCCGCATCCGCATCGAGGGCGCGCGCAGCGGGGTCACCATGCAGCGTTTTTCGGCGCTCGAGCGTTTTGCCCATTGGTTGACGGCGGGGTCGTTCATTTTGCTGGCGGCAAGCGGTCTGACGCTGCTGTTCGGACGCCGGGCGCTGATCCCGCTGCTTGGGCAGGATGCCTACGCGACCATGGCGATCGGCGGCAAGTGGCTGCACAACAACGTCGGCTGGGCCTTCATGCTGGGGCTGATCCTGATCACCGTGCTGTGGATCGCCCACAACATTCCCGACCGCCACGATCTGAAATGGCTGGCGGTGGGGGGCGGGCTGTTTCGCAAGGGCGTGCATCCCCCGGCGCGCAAGTTCAACGCCGGGCAGAAGCTGATCTTCTGGGCGGTGGTGGTGCTGGGGGGCTTGAGCGCGGTTTCGGGCCTGTCGCTGCTGTTCCCGTTTCGTCTGTCGCTGTTTGGTGCCGCTTTCGATCTGCTGAACGCCACCGGCCTGCCGCATCTGCTGGGCCTGGCTGATCTGCCGGGCACGCTGCTGCCGCAGCAGGAAATGCAACTGGCGCAGCTTTGGCATGGCATCATCGCGTTCGGGTTCATCGCGGTCATCCTGGGCCATATCTACCTGGGCTCACTTGGCATGGAGGGCGCGTTCGACGCCATGGGTTCGGGTCAGGTTGACGTGCAGTGGGCCAGGGAACATCATGGACTCTGGGTTGACGAGGTGACGGCGGCCAAGGCCGCTGCCGCCCCTGCCGCCCCTGCCGCCGAGTGACCGGTCGGCAAGACAAGGAACCCGAGAATGAAAAGCATGATCTTCGCGTTTGTGGCCATCATCGTGGTGGCGGTGCTGGCCGATGTCGGGCTGGACCATGCCGGGTTTTCGGCACAGGACGTGACCAGCGGCCCCGATGTCCGGCTTGACTGAACCGGCATGACCCCCGCGGGCCGCACCCTGTCGGCGGACCAGGCCGTGCCCGAGACTGGCGCGATCAACCGGGTGCTGGCCAATGTCGCGATCCTCGTGGTCGATGACGAACCGGGGATGCGCAACTTTCTGCTGCGCACCCTTGGCCCGCGCTGCAAGCGGATCGAGGAAGCGGCAGATGCCGAACAGGCCTCGAAGCGGCTGGATGCGCAGCACTTCGATCTGGTCATCCTCGACAATGTGATGCCGGGGCGATCGGGGCTGGACTGGCTGGCCGATCAGCGCCGGATCGGATTTTTCGCCGAGGCCATCCTGATGACCGCCTATGCCGATCTGGATACCGCGATCCACGCGCTGCGGGTGGGGGCGGCGGATTTCGTGCTCAAACCCTTCCGCTCGAACCAGATCCTGAACGCGGTGGTGCGCTGCATGGATCAGCGCTATCTGCGGCGCGAGAATTTCCTGCTGAAATACGAACTGCGCGCCGATGGTCTGACCGCGCGCGGGCGGCTGATCGGCAGCTCGCCGGGGATCGCGGCGGTGCGTGCCACGCTGGAAAAGGTGGCGCCCACCCCGGTGCCGGTGCTGTTTACCGGCGACAGCGGCACCGGCAAGGAGATCGCGGCGCGCACCCTGCATGCCCTGTCGGATCGTGCCGACAAGCCGTTCGTGCCGGTCAACTGCGCCTCGACCGCCCCCGAGCGCATGGCGCTGGAACTGTTCGGCGAGATCGGATCGGCGCGCGACGGGCTTTTGCTGCACGCCTCGGGCGGCACCCTGTTTCTCGACGAGATTGCCGAACTGCCGCTGGCGGTGCAGGCCACGCTGCTGCGGGTGATCGAAGACAACCGGCTGCGCCCGGCGGGGGCCGAGCGCGAAATCCCGCTGAACCTGCGTTTCGTCTTTGCCGCCAACGTCGATCTGAAGGCGGCCGTGGCGCGCGGCGATCTGCGCGCCGATCTTTACCACCGCATCAACGTGCTCGAGATAAACATGCCGCGGCTGCGCGACCGGGTCGGTGACATTGCCGATCTGGCCGAGCTGTTCATCGGTCAGTTCGCTCGTCGCCTGGGCGTGCCGGCGCTGGCGCTGCCCGAGGCGGTGGTGCTGAAGCTGGCGCGCTACGACTGGCCGGGCAACGTGCGCGAATTGCGCAACCTGATCGAGCGCAGCATGATTCTGGGTGAGTTCCCGCCCGAATTCGCGGCCGACGGGGGCGGGGCCGAACCCGAACCGGCGGAATCGCTGCATGCGGTCGAGCGCCGCCATATCCTGGCCATTCTCGAAGCCTGCGGCGGCAACCGGGCCGAGGCGGCGCGGCGGCTGGGGGTATCGCGCAAGACCATCGACCGCAAATGCGCGGCCTGGCATGACTAGGCCGCCTGCCGCGCCGATCCCGTTCCGGCGCTCGGTGCGGGCGCGGCTGCTGGCAATCGCGCTGCTGCCGCTGCTGATCGTGCTGCCTTTGCTGCTGGCGATGGCGGCGCGCAACTGGTCGGCGCGGTTCGACGAGGTGCTGATCGCCAAGATCCACGGCGAGCTGACGATTGCGCATCAGCATCTGGCCGGGCTGCTGCAAGGCCAAGGGGCCGGGATCGCGGCGCTGGCGGGGTCGGCCGAGTTCGCGCGCGAGGTCCGCGGCACCGGGTTTGCGGCCTGGCTTGCGACCGAGCGCACCCGGTTGGGGCTCGATTTTCTGGATTTGCTCGCCCCCGGCGATGCGGCGGGCACCGGGGCCGGGCGCTGGCCGGTGGTGCAGGCGGCGCGGGCCGGGCAGCAGGCGGTGGCGATCGACATTTTCAGCGCCGGGCAACTGGCCCGCCTTGACCCGGCGCTGGCCGAACGCGCCCATATTGCGCTGGTGCCCACCCGCGCCGCCGTGCCGACCGAGCGCCGGCTCGAGGATCGCGGCATGGTGGTGCAGGCGGCAGCCCCCGCGCCGGGCGGGGTGCTGGTGGGCGGGGTGCTGCTGAACCGCAATCTGGACTTCATCGACGCGATGAACGATCTGGTCTATCCCGGCGGCAGCCAGGGCACCGCGACGCTGTTTCTTGATGATGTGCGCATCAGCACCAATGTGCGGCTGTTTGCTGATGTGCGCGCGCTTGGTACCCGGGTTTCGGCGGCGGTGCGGGCGCGGGTGCTGGATCAGGGCGAGGTCTGGCTGGACCGCGCCTTTGTCGTCAATGACTGGTATGTTTCGGGCTATGAGCCGATCATCGACAGCTTCGGGGCGCGGGTCGGGATGCTTTACGTCGGTTTTCTCGATGCGCCCTATGCGGCAGCCGAGCGGCGCAGCCTGATCCGGATCGGGCTGATTGTTCTTGGCGTGGTGGCGCTGGCGGTGCCGGTGCTGCTGATCTGGGCGCGCGGCATCTTTGCCCCGCTCGAGCGGATGACGGCGGTGCTTGCCCGGGTCGAGGCGGGCGAGGCGGGGGCGCGGGTGGCGGCATCCGGTGGGCGCGACGAGATTGCGCGGGTGGCGGCGCGGCTTGACACCCTGCTCGATCAGGTGGCCGAGCGCGAGCAGCGGCTGCGCGAGCACGGCGAGACACTGGAGGCGCGGGTGGCCGCGCGCACCCGCGATCTCGAAGCCGCCAACCGCCAGCTTGACGCCACCACGCGGCAGTTGATCATCTCGGAAAAGCTGGCCGCGATCGGCGAGATCACCGCCGGTGTGGCGCACGAGATCAACAATCCGCTGGCGGTGATTCAGGGCAACATCGACGTGGTGCGCGACGATCTGGGGCCGCGCGCCGAACCGCTGCGCACCGAGTTCACCCTGATCCAGCAGCAGATTCAGGCGATCCACATTCTGGTGACCAAGCTGTTGCGCTTTGCCCGCCCCGAGGAATACGCCGAAACCGGCACCGGCCACGACCCCGACGGGGTGATCCGCGATACAATGCCGCTGGTCAGGCATCTGCTGAGCAAGGCCGGGGTGGCGCTGACGCTTGATCTGGAATCGGCGGGGACGGTTTCGATCAACCCCACCGAGTTGCAGCAGGTGCTGGTCAACCTGATCGTCAACGCGGTGCAGGCCATGCCCGAGGGCGGGCCGTTGCAGATCGTCAGCCGCAGCGTCCGGCGCGAGGGCAGCGCGTGGGTCGAGATCAGCGTCAGCGACAGCGGTGTCGGCATGACTGCCGCCGTGCTCGCGCGGATCTTCGATCCGTTCTACACCACCAAGCGCGGCCAGGGCACCGGGCTGGGCCTGTCGATCAGCCACACTCTGGTGGCCCGCGCCGGGGGCGATCTGCGCGCCACCAGCGCCCCCGGTCAGGGCAGCCGCTTCGTGATCGCCCTGCCGGTGCGCGCCGATCCGGCATGATGGCTCAGGCCTTCACCCGCTGGTTCCCAGGTTCGTAAAAGGCGCGCAGGCTCAGCGTGGCGGGGTGGGGCTCGGCCGCGCCCACCAGCGCGTAAGCGCCGCTGGTAGGGCAAGCCTTGTCCTGCCCATTGGTGCGGCGCACATAGCCATAGGGCACCTCGAAAAATTGCCCTGGCCTTTGCGCTGCGGTATAGCTGAGGGGGTGATCCGGCACGGGGGATGCGA
>CAYQPD010000073.1:0-12120 GCA_964419305.1 uncultured Rhodobacter sp. | reverse complement strand
CGAGGTCAAGGATCTGGAACAGGTGCATTTCGCGCTGTCGTTCGAGGCCCCCGGCTATCTCGCCCCTGACGTTTACGTGGCCCAGGTCTATGCCACCGCCATGGGGGGGGGCATGTCGTCGCGCCTGTTCCAGAAGATCCGCGAGGAACGCGGCCTGTGCTATTCGATCTTCGCCCAAAGCGGGGCCTACCTCGATACCGGCCAGATCACGATCTATGCCGGCACCTCGGACGTGGAAATCGCCGAGCTTGCGGCGTTGACCGTGGCCGAGCTGAAACGCGCGCCAACCGACCTGACGGAAGCCGAAGTCGCCCGCGCCCGGGCGCAACTGAAGGCGGGGCTGCTGATGGGGCTGGAAAGCCCGTCGGGGCGGGCCGAGCGGCTGGCGCGGCTGCTGGAAATCTGGGGCCGGGTGCCCGACATCGACGAGACCGTGGCCCGGATCGACGCCGTGACCCTGGCCGAGGTGAAGCGCTACGGCGCGGCACTGGTCGCGGCCCCCGCGGCGCTGGCCCTTTACGGGCCGGTGGCCGGGGCACCGGATCTGGCAGCGCTGCGCGCGGGGCTGGCCGGCTGATGTTCGGGCGCAGGCGCAAGGTCCATATCGAGACCGCGCGCATGACGCTGCGCCTGCCCGAGGCGGGCGATCATCCCCGGTGGGCCGAGCTGCGCGCTGCCAGTGCAGGCTTTCTGGCACCATGGGAGCCGGTCTGGGCCGACGACCACCTCAGTCACCGCGCCTTTGTCAACCGGGTGCGCTGGGCCGCCCGCGCCGAGGCGGACGGCACCGCGCTGCCACTGCTGCTGATCCGGCGCGCCGATGGCGCGCTGCTGGGTGGCATCACCCTCGACAACATCCGCCGCGGCCCGGTGCAGGCGGGCACCCTGGGCTACTGGATCGGCCAGCCCCATGCCCGGCAGGGTTTCATGCGCGAGGCGATTCTTGCGACCGTGCATCATGCCTTCACCATGCTTGATCTCAGCCGGATCGAGGCCGCCTGCCTGCCCGACAACACCGCCTCGCGCGGGGCGCTGGAAAAATGTGGCTTCAAATACGAAGGGGTGGCGCAAAGCTATCTGCAGATCGCCGGGCGCTGGCGCAACCACGTGCTTTATGCCAACCTGCGCGGCGACCGGCGCGGGCGCACCGATGTCGGATAGGGGCGCGCTCGTCCCTTCCTTGCGGTCGGTCCTCGCGGATCCGCGATGAACGCCCGCAGGAAGTGAAGAGCGCTGCCGGAGGACCTGAATGCTGAACCCCGCAACCTCCGCGTTTCTGGCGGAACTTGCCGCAGCCCTGCCTGACGGCAGCCTGTGCCCGCCCGAGCCGCGCCACCTGACCGAGCCGCGCGGGCGCTGGCAGGGCTTGGGGGCGGTGGTGGCCAAACCGCGCTCGGTCGAGCACGTTGCGACCGTGATCCGGGCCTGCGCGGGCGCGCGGGTGGGCGTGGTGCCGCTGGGCGGCGGCACCGGGCTGGTGGGCGGGCAAGTGCTGCCCGAAGGCCCCGCGCCGGTGATCCTGTCGCTCGAGCGCATGACCCGGCTGCGGGCGGTCTATCCCGAGGAAAACGTGCTGATCGTCGAGGCCGGGGCGGTGCTGGCCGAGGTTCAGGCGGCGGCCGAAGCTGCGGGGCGGCTGTTCCCGCTGACCCTGGCTTCGCAGGGCTCGTGCCGGATCGGCGGCAATCTGGCCACCAACGCGGGCGGGGTCAACGTGCTGCGCTATGGCAATGCCCGCGATCTGTGTCTGGGGCTTGAGGCGGTGCTGCCCGACGGCAGCATCTGGCACGGGCTGAAGCGGCTGCGCAAGGACAACACCGGCTATGATTTGCGCAACCTGTTGATTGGGTCCGAGGGCACGCTGGGGGTGATCACGGCGGCCAGTCTCAAGCTCTATCCGCGCCCCGCCCACCTTGCGGCGGCGCTGCTGGTGGTGCCCGACCCGGCGGCGGCGCTGCGCCTGCTGGCGCTGGCGCAGGCGCGGCTTGGCGGGCTGATCTCGGCGTTCGAGTTGATCCACCGCACCGGCCTTGAATTTCTGGCCGAGACCATGCCCGCGCTGCGCCAGCCTTTTGCCGCCCCGCCCGAGTGGATGGTGCTGATCGATCTTGGCCTGCCCGAGGGACTGGACCCGCAGGCCGCCCTCGAAGGGCTTTACCTTGCCGCCGAGGCTGCGGGGGCAGTGCAGGACGGGGTGATCGCGCACAATCTGGCGCAGCGCGCCGCGTTCTGGCACCTGCGCGAAAGCCTGCCCGAGGGCAACCGCCGGATCGGCGCGATTTCAAGCCACGACATTGCGCTGCCGCTGGGCATGATCCCGCAGTTCCTGGCCAAGGCCGGCCCGGCGCTGGCGACCTTGGGCGACTGGCGGATCAACTGTTTTGGCCACCTTGGCGACGGCAACCTGCATTACAACGTGTTCCCGGCGCGCGGGCGCAGCCGGGCCGAGCACGAGACCCAGCGCGAGGCGATCAAGACCCTGGTGCATGACATGGTCGATGCAATGGGCGGCTCGGTCAGCGCCGAGCATGGCATCGGGCGGCTGAAGGTCGGCGATCTGGTGCGCTATGGCGACCCGGCCAAACTGGCGGCGATGCGGGCGATCAAGGCGGCGCTCGACCCGGCCGGGATCATGAACCCGGGGGCGGTGCTGCGCGGCTGAGGACCGGGTCCGCCTTCGGCGAGGATATTTGGGCAAAGGAGAAAGCCTGGGGGCGGCAAGGGGCCTTGGGGCAAAGAGATGCCCCGCCGGGGTGAACCGGCGGGGCTGGGGTTGGGTGGGTCACGTGTTGCAAGCAGCGTGACCGAGCGAACATCGCCCGGATGAGCCAAGGTCTAGACTGATTCCCTTGCCAAATGGTTAGCGCCGATAGCGCAAACCATGGGTCGGAATGATTCCGGTGTGGGGATGGTACCGACGCCCCGGCTCGAACGGGGGACCCCTAGATCCACAATCTAGTGCTCTAACCAACTGAGCTACGCCGGCACTTGGCGCCGTTTAACCTTCCGACGGTTTATTTGCAAGACCCAAGGGGTGCTTGCCACAAGCCCCATTCCGGCTTAGGCGGTAGGTCAACACCACTGGAGACCGCCATGAGCATCGACCAGCAAAGCGACATCGCCGCCGACATCCAGATCGGGCCGACCGATCTTGGCATGGTGCGGATCTACATCGTCGGCACCGGCGTCGATCTGCCGCTCGATTTCGAGCCCGACGAGGCCGAGGAGATTGCCGAAGAGCTGCGCGCCGCCGCCATCGCCGCCCGCGCGCTTGGCGAAAAAGCCGCTAAGGGCCGCCAGCGCTGAGCCCCGGATCGCGCAGGGCCTGCAGCCGGGCCGCAGCAAAGCGGGCGAACGTCTGCACCATGACCCGGCGGCGCGATGCTGCCAGCCGGGTCTCGGGACCGATCCGGACGATCTCGGCCCCATAACGGTCGGCCAGCATGATGCCGCTGTCAGCAGGCAGCAGATCGGTCGGAAAATCCGCGTCCACCGCCCAGAAAAAGCGGTCGCACCATGCCAGATAACCCTGCCACTTGCGGTCGGCCAGATAGTCGGCGCGGCTGGACTTGCACTCGACCACCCAGAGCTCGCCTTTTGGGCCCAGTGCCATCACATCGACCCGCAACCCCGGTGCAGGCACCAATTCCTCGACTGTGACGAAACCACGGTCGCGCAGATGGCGGCACACCCCGCGCGCCAGAAGCTGGCCGGGGTGATGCGGAGCAGGCCGGTCTGGCAGCGCAACGGGCATGTTGGAACCATGAACCAAAGGGGAACACCTGTCCAGCCTCGGCAAAGCCGCGCTGATCGGGCGACATGGGCTTGACCCCGGCCGCGAACCATAGCAGGGCTGCGCCACAGCCACCCGCGAGGACTTTGATGCTGCTTAAAGACCACATGATCAGCACCGGCGCACAGCTTTTTCGCTGGCGCAGCTATCTGCTGCTGGCCTTTGTTCCGTTCATGCTGATCGCCATGGGGCAGGGCAGCCGGATCGAGGCCGCCTTCGGACCCGGTGCCGCGCTGGCCTATGACGCGCTGTGCATCGCCTTGGTGGCGGCGGGCGAGGGGATCCGCATCCTGACGGTGGGGTTCGTGCCGCGCGGCACCTCGGGGCGCAACACCGTGGGGCAGATTGCCACCGCCTTGAACACCACCGGGGCCTATTCGCTGCTGCGCAACCCGCTCTACCTTGGCAACTGCCTGATGTATGTCGGCGTGGCGCTGTTCACCCAGAGCGTGATGCTGGCGCTGGTGCTGGCGCTGGTGCTGTTGCCTTATTACGAGCGCATCATCGCCGCCGAGGAAAGCTTTCTGGTGCAGAGCTTCGGCCAGCCCTACCGCGATTGGGCGGCGGCGACGCCGGCCTTCATCCCCAGACTCACCGGCTGGGTCAGACCGGCGCTGTCCTTAAACGTGAAAACCGTGATCCGGCGCGAACAGGCGTCGGTCTTCGGGGCGGTGCTGGCGCTTTATCTGGTCAAGCTCGGCCTGCACGGCCTTGGCGATGCGCCAATGCCGGCAGGCTGGCACTGGGCGCTTGGCGTGGCGACGGCGCTGGAGGGGCTGGCCTTCCTGGCCAAGACCCGGACCACCTGGCTGAACGTTGCCGGGCGCTGAAGCGCGGGCAACCGGGATCGGCGCTGCCTGATCGCTGCTTCACGAAATCTTGAGCACTCACGCGCCCCGCAAGGCGGCCGGTTCCTGTAACAGGCACCCGGTCTGAACCGTCTGGTTAGCTCAAGGTTCGTCACTTGACAGCCGCTGCGGCGACCGGCTTTCCGGTGCCGCCGTGGTTTTGTCAGGGTCCGCACTTTAGCCCGAGATTCAGCTCCACCGCCAGAAATGAGGCGCAGATTGAAACCACAAGACAAGGTTTTCGCGGAAAAGACCGATCGCGCGCGGGATTTCGCCTTTGACAGCACGGTTGCCCATGTCTTCGACGACATGGTGGGCCGTTCGGTGCCCTATTACGACGAAATTCAGCGCATGACCTGCCAATTGGCCGCCGATTTTGCGCAACCCGACAGCAATATCTACGATCTGGGCTGTTCCACCGGCACCACCTTCGAACTGCTGGACCCGCTGATTGATCCGGGTATCACCCTGATCGGGATCGACAATTCCGCCCCGATGCTGGCCGAGGCCGAAACCAAGCTGGCGCAGGTGGCCAGCCGACGCAAATTGCACCTGAAAACCGCCAGTATCGAAGACAGCTATGCCCTCGAGAACGCCTCGGTGGTGCTGATGGTGCTGACGCTGCAATTCGTGCGCCCGCTGCACCGCGAACGGGTCGCGCGCAAGATTTTCGACGGCATGAACCGCAACGGGGCCCTGATCATCGTGGAAAAGCTGCTGTCGGCCGACAGCATGCTCAACCGGCTGTTCATCGAACATTACTATGCCTACAAGCGCGAACAGGGCTATTCCGATACCGAAATCACCCAGAAACGCGAGGCACTGGAAAACGTGCTGGTGCCCTACCGGATGGAGGAAAACGTGGCCCTTCTGCAAGGGGCGGGCTTTACCCATGTCGAGGATTTCTTCCGCTGGTACAATTTCTCCGGCATCATCGCGGTGAAACGCTGATGGCCGGGCAAGACAAGAGCGCGCTGATCCGGATCGGCGATTTCTTCTTCAAATGGCGCAATCAGGTATTTCCGCTGATCCTGCTGGCGCTGTTTCTGGCGGTGCCGCCGCGCGCCACGCTGTTCGGTTCGCAACCGACCGATACGATCCGGGATTGGCTGGCCGGGGTCATGGCGGCATCCGGGCTGGTGGTGCGTTTTGCCACCATCGGCTGGGCCTATATCAAGCGCGGCGGGCATCACAAGAAGGTTTATGCCGACACGCTGGTGACCAGCGGTTACTTCGGCCTGTGCCGCAACCCGCTTTATCTGGGCAACCTGCTGATCTATGCCGGGCTTTTCGTGCTGCATGGCGATCCGCTGGTGATGATCCTCGGCATGGCGCTGTTCGCGGGCATCTACGTCAGCATCGTCGCGGCCGAAGAATATTTCCTGGCCGCCAGATTCGGCGCGGCCTACGACGCCTATTGCCGCGATGTGCCGCGCTGGCTGCCGGTGATGTCGCGCCACGGCAAGGTAACACGGGGCATGAACTTCAGCCTCAAGCGCGCGCTGATCAAGGATTACCCCACGATCTTCAACACCGTCCTGTCGCTGATCGTGCTGGAACTGCTGGAACGGTATCACACCGCCAGCCACGTGGATTTGATGGCCAGCCTGCCGGTCTATGGCGCGCTGCTGGCGGTGATGCTGGTTTTCCTGGTGCTGGTCAAACTTTACAAGTCGCGCCAGACCACCACGCCATGATCGCCCTTGCATAAAGCCCTGCCGCCGCCTACCTTCAGCGGTGGCGGGTTCTGCCCCTCTCGTGTCAGACCCTTTTCCAGTGGCCGATAAGCATCTCCGAGGGAGCTGGCTCTGCGAGGATCCTGGTCCTTGTATCTGGCGACCAACCTGAACACTCAGGCTCTCGGGAAATTCACGTCTCCACGGCTGCCGCGGTTCCCGCCACTTTTATCGCCTAACCGTTTCACGCAAAAAAAGGGGCGGCTTGCGCCACCCCCAAGTCATGAAAAAGATCCGTCTCGCAGCGTGATCAGAACCCGAACACCAGCGAAACCCCAACCTTGTTGTCGGTGCGCACGGCATTGCTGCTGTTGTAATCGGTCAGATAGCTGACGCGGGTAGACATGATTTCCGTCAGCTTGAAGTTGACACCGAAATCGTTGGTGACTCGCCGCGCGGTACTCGAGGTCAGAAAGTCGGTATCATTGGTCGCGAACACGTTATCGCTGAACTTCCAGAAGAAACGCGACGAGGCAATGTAGCCGATTTCGTTGACCGTGTTGCCAAGGCCGTCTTTCAGGTAGCTCAGCCCCACGCCCGCCTGAACACGCCAGGTGGTGTTGGGGTTGTTCAGGATGCGATACCCAGGACCAACCCCGACGAAGGCATCGGTGTCCGTATCGGTGGCGGTCGCGGCCAGGCCGTCGGTTTTCACCCGGCCAAGCACAAATCCGTAGAACGAGTCTCCAAGATAGTAGTTGGCGTCATAGACGCCAAACACGTCTTTCTTGGTCTGGACGCCCGCAGCCTCGGTATAGTCGAGCGCCAGACCGATGGTCTGGACGAACTTGCCCTGCGCAAAGCGCAAACGCGCTCCAATGGCAAGATCCTGCGAATTGATGTTGCCGGTCTTGCCGTTGTAGCTGAGCGATGCACTGCCCGACAGGCCGGCCTTGAACTCGGGGTTACCAAAGCGGCTGGCGTCTTCGGCACGCGCCATATCATCGGCGACGGCGGTGTCGATGGCATCGATCCGGTCGTTCAGGGCGGTGGTGCCGGTCAGTGTGCTTTGCGCCAGCGCGGCCGTTCCAGCCATCAACAGAGCAAGGGCAGATAAAGCGGCAGTGTGAAAAAGGGTCTTCATGGCAGCTCCTTAAAGATTGCATTTCCGGGGTCACGTCGCCCCGAATGGCGTGTTGCCTGCAGCGGATTTACGGACCGGGCATCCATAAGGGAAATTCGGAATAATCATGGATATCGCGAGTATTTCTCGGGCTATAATGCCATTGAAACCCGGGCGCACCAGCGCCAACAGTCATGAAAAAGCCGGAGGCCATGCCCCCGGCTTTCTACGATTTTCATATTATATCAGCAGATTGCCCCGTGAACGCCGCAGCATGGGCGGGAGGGTCAGATTTGCTCCAGAACTTCCTGGGTGTCGTCCTCGGCTTGCTCGGCTGCTGCCAGCAGTGTCTTGCGCGCAACATCGGCCAGATCATCTTCAAGATCGTCGCGCCAGACCGACCACGCCGGATAAGCATAGACCGGCATATCCGGAACCAAGCTTAAGGTGCCGGCGTCAATATAGCGTTTGGCATAGCGGGCCGGCAGATAGGCGGCATAGTCGCGAGTCAGGATGAACTTGGCCGCCAGCGACCCCATCGCCAGCGTCAGGCCCGGGTTTGACAACTTCGGCAGATGGGCATCATGGAAGTGCAGGAAATCCGGCCCCCAGTCGATAAAGACATAGCGCCCCGGCAATTCGTCAAGCTGCGGGTTCCGCCACGGTGCCACCAGCACCAGCTCGTCGTCGATCACCTTTTCCACGCTCAACCCCGGTCGCAGGGTTGGGGCATAGGTCAGCGAAATCTGCATCACCCCCTCGGTCATGGCCCGGGTCAGCCCATCAGGAAGGGCAAGCTGCGCGCGCACCCCAAGGTTGGGCATCGCCAGCTTCAGGGCGTCGATCCAGCGAAACCCGAGCCGCGGCCACAGTGATACCTGCGCGCCGATGGTCAGGCTGCGGGTAAAGCCTTCGGGGATCGCCACTTGCTGGCGCGCCTGCTCCCAGTTGCGCACCAGAGCGCGGGCATATTGCTCGAATTCCATCCCGGCCGGGGTCAGTTCAGCCCCCGCCTTGCTGCGCACAAACAACGGTCGCCCGATCTGATCTTCCAGACGCTGCACCCGCAGACTGACCGCCGACTGGGTTACAAACAACCGCGCCGAGGCCGCAACAAACGACCCGGTATCAGCGACTTCGAGAAATGTTCTGATCAGCGCAAGTTCCATGCCGCCTGACTAAAGCATCCGCGCAGCGACCAAAACCGCAAAACGCGCCGCACGGATCAGCGGCGACCGAGCGCCGCCTGCCCCGCCGCCACTTTGGCGTGCAGCGGTTTGTCCAGAGCCACGCGCTGACGCTTGCCACCCTTGGGGCCCGCGTCGTCTTCGGCCATCAGCATCACCGCGATACCGAACTGCACCCCGGAAAACACCATGCCGTTGCCGACCACCATCATCACACCGGCCAGCCAGCCCAGGTTGGTTTCCAGCACGAGGTGGCGCAGATGGGCCACATCGGCCCACAGCAGCAACGCGAGAAACGCCAGCGCCAGCGCGAAACCGACGGCGACGTTGATCAGATAAAGGCGAATGAGCTTGGGCATCGGCAATCTCCCTTGCCCCAACCATAGCCCGATCGGCGCAAAAATCCAGTGTCTTGCGGCCTACGCAGGGTAGAATCCTGCGTCAGAACGCCTCGGGCCGGGCCTCGTGCGCCATATGGTCAAGCACGGCGTTGACGAACTTGGCTTCCTTGCCCTCGGGAAAGAACGCCTTGGCGACATCGACGAATTCGGTGATCACCACCTTGGGCGGGGTCGGCATTGCCAGCATCTCGGCCCCGGCGGCGCGAAACAGCGCGCGCAGCACCGGGTCGATGCGGTCGATCGGCCACTTTGCCACCAGCGCCCGGTCGGTCAACTGGTCGATCTTGGCCTGCCAGTTGACGGCATGCCCGAGCAGCGCGCGAAAATGACCAACGTCGCCCTCGGCCATCTCGGCCTCGTCATAGACCGCGCCGAAACGGTGGGTCTCGAACTCGGCCTGCACGGCTTCAACGGTCTGGCCGCTGACTTCCATCTGGAACAGCGCCTGCACCGCGTATAGCCGCGCAGCCGAGCGCATCTGCTTCTTGTCCGGCCGCTTCATGCCCGCGACGCCCCTTCGGGGGCGCGAAAGCCGATGCCCTTGCGCGCGTCGGCCCAGTGCCGCGACAGCGCCACCAGATGCAGCGCCGCATGCGCCGCCCAACCGCCCTTGTCCTGCCCCGCCGGATCGGCCCGCACCACCGCCTGGGCGCGGTTCTCGACCGTAAGGATGCCGTTGCCGACACAAGCGCCCTGCAACCCCAGCAGCATCAGGCCGTTGCTGCTGTCATGGCACACCGTGTCGTAATGCGTGGTCTCGCCCCGGATCACGCAGCCCAGCGCCACGTAGCCGTCGTAATTGGCCTGGGTCTCGGCCATCGCGATTGCGCTTGGCACTTCCAGCGCGCCCGGCACCTCGATCAGCTCGGCCTCGGCGCCGCAGGCCGCCACCATCGCCTGCGCTCCGGCCACCAGCGCGTCGGTGACATCCTTGTAGTAGGGGGCCACCACGATCAGCAGCTTGACCGGCCGGGTAAAGGTCGGCGGCGGCAGGGTGTGGTTCATCTCGCTCAACGCCATCGCTCAGCCCTCGGAAATCGGATGGGTGCCGGTGATGGTCAGCCCGTAAGCCTCGAGCCCCACCACCTTCGGCGCTTTGGAGTTGGTCACCAGGGTGATCTGCGACAGGCCAAGGGCCGACAGGATCTGTGCCCCCACCCCGTATTGCCGCAGGGTTTGCGGCGAGACCTCGCCCGCCACCGCCAGCCGCGCCTTGGGGTCGCGCAGCAGCACCACCACGCCCCGTCCCCTGGCGGCAATCAGCCGCATTGCGCCATGCAACTCGTCCCCGGACCCCTCATTGATGCCCAGCACATCCTCGAGCAGGCTCAGCGCGTGCATCCTGACCAGCACCGGCTCGGCGCTGGCAATATCGCCCTTGATCAGCACGACATGCTCGACGCCCTGAATCTGGTCGGCAAAAACCCGCATCAGCCAGCCGCCACCATGGCTCGAGACCACCGGCTTGACCGCCGACTCGACCACCAGATTGTCATGCCTGCGCCGGTAGGCGATCAGGTCGGAGATCGTGCCAATCTTCAGCCCGTGCAACTGGGCGAATGCCACCAGATCGGGCAGCCGCGCCATGGTGCCATCGTCTTTCATGATCTCGCAGATCACCGCCGCCGGGTTCAGCCCGGCCAGCCGCGCCAGATCGACCGAGGCCTCGGTATGCCCGGCGCGCACCAGCACCCCGCCATCGCGCGCCCGCAGCGGAAACACATGCCCCGGCGTCGCGATATCGGCCGCCCCCTTGGCCGGATCAATCGCCACCGCCACCGTCAGCGCCCGATCCGCCGCCGAGATGCCGGTCGTCACCCCCTCGCGCGCCTCGATCGAGGTGGTGAAGGCGGTCTCGTGGCGGCTTGAATTCTTGGGGCTCATCAGCGCCAGCCCCAGGGCATCGACGCGCGCCCCCGGCAGCGCCAGACAGATCAGCCCGCGCCCGTGCATCGCCATGAAGTTCACCGCCTGCGGGGTGCACATCTGGGCCGGGATCACCAGATCGCCCTCGTTCTCGCGGTCCTCGTGATCGACCAGGATGAACATCCGCCCGGCGCGGGCATCTTCGATGATCTCGTCGATCTGCGAGATCGCATCGGAAAAATCGGTTCGGGTGCCGGTCATCGCTGTTCTCCACGCCGCTTTGCGCAGCCCTTACCCCGCCCACCGGACAAAGGCCAGAGCAACCCGACCGCCTGCCCCCCTGCCCCCGGTTTCTCCTTGGACAAATACTCCCGCCGGAGGCCAGAAGTCGAATTTTCGCAGAAAATTCGCGCCCCTCAGCCGCAATCGCGCAAGCGCGCGACATAACGCGCCATGGTATCGACTTCGAGGTTGATCCGGTCGCCCGCCGCCACCCCGCCCCAGGTCGTGACCTGCCTTGTGTGCGCAATCAGGTTGACCCCGAACGCGCAGCCATCGACCTCGTTCACGGTCAGCGAGGTGCCGTTCAGCGCCACCGAGCCTTTGGGGGCGATGAACCGCGCCAGCGCCTCGGGGGCGCGCAACCGCAGCCGCAGGCTATCGCCCTCGGGGTGCAGCGCCAGCACCTGCGCCACCCCATCGACGTGCCCCGAGACGATATGCCCGCCCAGCTCGTCGCCCACCCGCAGCGCGCGCTCGAGATTGATCCGGCGGCCCACCCGCCAGCCCGCAAGATTGGTGCACGCCACGGTTTCCGCCGAAATCTCGACCGCGAACCAACCCTGCGGCGCGCCCCCCAGGGCCACCACCGTCAGGCACACGCCGTCGCAGGCGATCGACGCGCCGATGTCGATCCCCGCCACGTCATAGCCGGTGGCGATGCGCGCTTGCAGGTCGCCGCGCTGTTCCAGCGCCAGAACCGTGCCGATGTCGGTGATGATGCCCGTGAACATGCCCGGCCTCCCTTTGTCCGCCTGATGGGTAGCGCCGCAGACAGCCCCGCGCAAGCCCGCACCCGGCTGCGACCATGATGCAGGATGAGCCATGAAGGGAACGACATTCTGTCTTCTTTTCGTGCCGGATCTGGTTCCTTGCCGGATTTGGTTTCAACCAAATCAGGCCGCGCCTGCCTGCCCCCGGCAGGCGCGAATTGCGCCCGCCAGGCA
>CAYQPD010000072.1:0-12206 GCA_964419305.1 uncultured Rhodobacter sp. | reverse complement strand
CTATCAGCCAAATTACAATCACGATCCAATTGCCGCCGCGACCTATTACCTTTTCCGGGTCGGGGTCGCGGCGATCAGCTTTGCAAAGACCTATGCGTCATGGCGCAGTTAGCGGCTTTGCCGAAGACCAGATAAACCATGTTACGCGACCATATCGGGTGTGTTCAGGTTTTCATGCGACACGCCGCCTCTGCTTCTGCGGGTGGGGTGTTGCCGATCGGCTCAGGCAGTCGGCGGTTGTTGAACCCGTCGGCCCATTCGAAGGTTTCCCTGCGCACTCCGGCCGGTTCAGGGCCCGCCAGTGCCGCAACCGCCGCTTCAGAGTGCGCCTTGTGCGGTCGTCAGGGCAAGCCCGGGGGGCAGCTTTGGTTCAGAAGCGGGAAATCAGATAGGGCTGGCGCGCCACCGGCCCGGCCCGCCCGGCGATTTCAGCGGCGACCATCCGGGCGGTGATCGCGGCCAGCGTCAGCCCCAGATGGCCATGCCCGAAGGCGTAAACCACATCGGCGCAGCGCGGCGAGCGCCCGATCACCGGCAGCGAATCCGGCGTCGAGGGGCGATAGCCCATCCATTCCGTCACCGGCTCCACCGCCTGCAACGCCGGCAGAACCCGCCGCGCCGCCGGCACCAGCGCCCTGATGCGGCGATAATCGGGCGGCGCTTGCAGGCCGGCCAGCTCGTCGCCGCTGACCAGCCGGATGCCGTCATGCATCGGCGAAAGCACCAGCGACAACGCCGGAAACACCACCGGCCCGCGCATCAGGACGCCCGTATCGCGCCCAAAACCGATGTGATAGCCGCGTTCGGTATCCAGGCTGACCCGGTCGCCAAGCTGGCGCACCAGGGTCGCCGACCACGCCCCCGCCGCCACCACCAGACGCTCGAACGCCAGCGTGCCCGCGCCGGTGTGAACCGTCACGCCGCCGTCGCTGCCGGGGCTGATGGCGCGCACCTGCTGGCGCAGATGGTGCGCGCCATGGCGGGCGGCGGCATCGAAATAGGCCTGGGCAAGCCCCTGCGGAAACCGCACGAAACCGCTTTCGGGTTGATGCACCCCGAACCGGCACAGCGCCGGGTTTAGATTTGGCTCGAGGTCGGTCACCGCCCTTTGGTCGAGAAGGGCGTAGCGCACCCCGAAATGGTCCATCAGGTGGCGCTCGCGCGCGCCTTGGCCAAGCTGTTGTTCGCTGGCATAGACTTTCAGCCAGCCCTCATCGGTGATCATCGCCTCGGCCCTGCTGCCCCGTGCCAAAGCCCGATGCGCGGCCAGCGCTTGCGATACGATCGGGTAAAGTGCGGCGGCAATGCGCGCAACCTCGCCCGGCAAACCGGCGCGGACAAAGCGCGCAAGCCACGGCAGCGCGCGCCACGCGTGATGCAGCCGCAGAACCGCCGGGCCACTGCGATCAAGCAGATACGATGGCAGGGCGCGCAGAACGTCCGGCGTTGCGGTGGGGGTGACAGCACCGGTGACGATACCGCCGGCATTGCCCGACGAGGTTCCCGCGCCGGGGCTGTCGGGGTCGAAAACCGTGACGCGATGACCCTCGGCCGCCAGCGCAAGAGCGGTGGCACAGCCCACGATCCCCGCCCCGACAATGGCAATCGACAGGCTCTGGCTGCGGTTGCCGGGCTCATCCATGGCTTGATCCCTTCGTGACACCGCGTTCAGTGCTGCAACACCTTGCCGAGAAATTCACGCGTGCGCTCGTTCTTGGCGGCGGTAAAGAAAGTCTCGGGCTCTGCCGTCTCGACGATGGCACCGTGATCCATGAAGATCACCCGGTCGGCCACCTTGCGGGCAAAGCCCATCTCGTGGGTGACCACCATCATCGTCATGCCTTCGCGCGCCAGCGCCACCATCACGTCCAGCACTTCGTTGATCATCTCGGGGTCCAGCGCCGAGGTTGGCTCGTCAAACAGCATGATCTTCGGTTGCATGCACAGCGACCGGGCGATCGCCACGCGCTGCTGCTGGCCGCCCGACAACTGGTGCGGATAGCTGTTGATCTTGTCGCCCAGGCCGACCTTTTCCAGCATGGCGATGCCACGGGCGCGGGCCTCGGCCACCGGCAGTTTGCGCACATGAACAGGGGCGAGGGTCGCGTTTTCAAGCGCAGTCTTGTGCGGGTAAAGATTGAACGACTGAAAGACGAAGCCGACCTCCATGCGCAGATGGCGCAACTTGGCGTCATCCTTGCCAAGGCTGACGCCATCGACCACCAGGCTGCCTTTCTGAAACGGCTCCAGTCCGTTGACGCAGCGGATCAAGGTGCTTTTGCCCGAACCGCTGGGGCCGCAGACCACCACGACCTCGCCGGTCGCGACCTCAAGGTCGATGTCGATCAGCACATGCAATGTGCCAAACCACTTGTTGACCCCTGAATACTTGATCATCGCGTCTTGTCCCTGATGCCGCCGGATGGCGGGGCGCATGGTGCGCCAGCGTTACAGTATGGCCGCCTGACCGCGATCTTCCATCCGGCGCGACAGCCAGATCAGCGGGTAACAGATGACGAAGTAGCCAAGGGCGATGATGGCAAAGACCAAAAGGCCATTGGGCACGCTTTGCACGATCACCCAGCCCGAGCGGGTCAGATCCAGCAGCCCGATGGCCGAAACCACCGAGGAATCCTTGATCAGCAGCACGAACTGGCCGACCAGCGATGGTGTCACGATCCGCACCGCCTGCGGCAGCACGACATGACGCAATTGCTGCGCCTTGGTCAGGCCCGAGGCGGCGGCCGCTTCGGTCTGACCGGTCGGCACCGCCGCGATCCCGGCGGCGACGATTTCGCCGATGAAGCAGGCGGCCATGTTGGAAAGCGCCACCACCCCGGCGGTGAAGGCATTCAACTCGATGCCGATCGCCGGCAGGATGAAGAAGATGATGAATAGCTGCACCAGAAACGGCGTGCCGCGAAAGAAGTCGATGTAAAGCCCGACCAGATAGCTTAGCGGGCGGTTGCGCCCGGCGCGCATGATGCCGAAGGCAAACCCCACCGCCACCCCGATCAAAAGCGCAATCAGCGACAGCGACACCGTGGTGGTGATGCCTTTCAGCAGCACCGGGTAATAACCCATCACGCGGTCAAGCTGGCTTAAGAACATCGCGCCCCCTCACGCCCTGCCGGGCAGTCGGTTCTGGCGTGACCACAGGCCGGCCAGAAGTTTCAGCAGATAATAAAGCACCAGATAGGCCAGCGCCGTGGCCACCAGCCCCTCGACCGGCATGAAGCGTTCAACCGCAATCCGCTGCCCGGCGCGGGTCAGCTCGACCACCGAGATCAGCGACAACAGCGACGAATCCTTGACCAGCACGATCGCCTGGCCGATCAGCGGCGAGATCGTCGGGCGCAGCGCCTGCGGCAGGATGATCAGCCGCATCCGCTGCAGGTAGGTCATCCCCGAACTGATCGAGGCCTCGACCTGGCCGCGCTGGATCGACAGAATGCCCGAGCGGATGATCTCGGCGATATAGGCGCCGGAATTCAGCGACAGCGCGATGATGCCGATCAGCATTTCGGGCAGCAGAATTCCCAGACGCGGCAGGCCGAAGTAGAGAAAGTAAAGCTGCGCCAGCAGCGGCGTGGCGCGAACCGCATCAATATAAACCACCGCCGGGGCGCGCAACAGCCGGGCGGGCTGGATGCTCAGGCCACAAGCGATGACGCCCAGCACCATCGCCCCGGCAAAACCGGCCGCCGACAGCATCAGCGTCGCCAGAAACCCCTGCCATATCTCGGGCAGGAATTCGAGCATCACGCGGGTGTTGAGGTTCAGCAGCATGTCATGCTTTCAGCCCCGAGATATTCAAACAGGTTGGGGGATGCGGGCGACTGACGCGCCGCCCGCACCGCCGGGCTGCGCCTTAGTGTGCGGCTTGCCAGGCGTCCGAATTCACCCAGTAGTCAAGGTTGGCCTGCAACCGGCCATCCAGCGCCGTGGTGTCGATGAACAGGTTGGCCCAGGACAGCAGGTCCATCGAATCGTAGCGCACCGCATAGGCCAGCGGCTCTTTCGACAGCATCTCGGGCATCACGGTGAAGGTGCCGGCATCATAGGCCGCCGACTGCGCCGCAACCGCCGAACTGTCGTTGACGCCGCAATTGGTCTGGCCGGTGTTGACGGCATCCAGCAGCAGTGTGCCGCCGCCCTTGTAGCTTTTGATTTCAGCCTCGGGGAAAACCGCGGCGGCAATCTTTTCGCCGGTCGAGCCGAACAGCACGGCAATCTTGGTGCCCGGTGCCTTGCACGCCGCGATGCTGTCAAAGCCGGTGCCGGCCTTGGCGAACGCCACCGCGCCGACATAGATGAACGGCTTGGTGAAGGCGACCTTGGTGGCGCGCGCCAGGGTTGGCGTCATGTCGGCGGCCAGAATATCGGCCTTGCCCGACATCAGCGCCGGCAGCAAACCGTCCCAGTCGAAATCAAGATAGACGATCTTGACGCCCATTTCCGCGGCCATCAGCGTGGTCAGATCAATCGCGCTGCCGGTGCGGGTGCCGTTCTTGTCCATGAACGAGAACGGCGGGCCTTGGGTCTGCACCGCAACGCGCAGCTCGCCACGGGCCAGAATGTCATCCAGCGTGCCGGCCGCAACCGGGGTTGCCCCGCCGGCCTGCGTCATGACCGCAAGCAGTGCCGTCAGAACGAACGGATTCAGTTTATGCATCAGTCTTCTCCCATTGTTGTCATCATCTCCGGGTTGGCCCCGGCTGACGGTTGTGGTCCTGACCGACCGTCAGTTTCGGCCCACTCAAGCAGTCTTTTCCTCACTGCCGACGTCTTCCTCCCAGCAGCCATTCGGCAGGCTCATCCATTTGTTGTGCGATTGCATGACCACGAAAGTTTCGCTGCCACTGATCACGCCGGGCTCTGCCAGCCCCGGCAACAGTTCGCTGGTAACCTGGTAGAGCATTTCCATATCGCCCTCGAACAGCACCTCGGCGATGATATCATACCGGCCCGTCACGATGCTGACCGATGTAACAAAAGGCAGCTCTGACATCTTTTTGGCAATCGCATTCAGTTTGCCGCGCCCGTTGGCATGGATTCCCACGATTGCGGCGATCAGTTCGGGGCGCTTGGCCACGTCCAGCACACCGACAATCCTGAGCACATTGCGCTCGATCATCGCCCTGATCCGCGCCCGCACCGTTGGCGGGCTCAGCTTCAGCCGATCGGCAAGCGTGTTGCCACGATCGCGACCATCTTCCGACAGAAACTTGGCGACCCGGCGGTCCACCCGATCAAGCCGTTTGCGCACCGTCTTCCCCATCGCGGCAAAATTGCAATCGTCACGCCCAAGTCGCATCATAATTCCCTTTTCGAAAATTATGTCAATGTAGAATTGTCGTTTAGGAAAATAGCCAAATTAGCTCCCCGAGGTGTCCGGGGTCGCCTGGCACCGGTGCCGGGCTGCCTTGCGACGGTGACTGCGCACCGATCCGGGCGAAATGGCAAGAAGGCGGGCGAGCGGCTCGGCCAGCCGCGACCAGAGCCCGCCCGTTCGGCGCGACGATTGAGCCTGGATCAATTGCCTGACGCGCGCACCCTGCGCCCAGGTCATGGCGATGATCGCAGCCACGCCAGATCACAACAAGGGGCTTGTCAGGGGGGCAGGTCGCAGCCCCGCTCAGGTCATCGGTGGGGCCAGGGGTTTGCGGCGCATCCCGGACAGGGCATTGCCCACCACCGCCGCGAGCAGAATCCCACCCCCCGCAAAGGTGCCGACGCTGGCCGTCTCGCCCAGCACGAGCCAGACCCAGATTGGGGCCAGCAGCACTTCGACCAGCGACAGCAGCGTCAGTTCGGCCGCCGGAATGACCCGGCTGCCCAGGGTGTAAAGCGCCATGCCGACCGCCAGTTGCACAGCCCCCATCGCCACCGCGATCACGATGTCGCGCGCAGGCACCAGCAGGGGCGCGCCGCTGATCCCCAGCACCACCGCCGCCACCGCCATCGAGAGCACCCCGCCCAGCACCACGGCGGGCATCATGTCCGTAAGCCGCCCCCAGCGCAGGGTGATGGTGAAGGCGGCAAAGCCCAGCGCCGACAGCAGCGCCGCCACGTTGCCCGAAGCCGCCCCGGCCGCCAGCCCTTCGCGCACCATGATGAACATTCCCACCCCGGCCACCGCGATCGCCACCAGGGTTGCCCGGCGCACCGACTCGTGCAAGATCAGCCAGCCCAGAATGGCGGTCAGAAAGGGCGAGGCGGCAAACAGGAAAACCGCGTTGGCCACGGTGGTGGCCTGAATCGCATAGATCGCCCCGGCAAAGGCGAACACCAGCCCCAGCCCGCCGATCACCCCCGCCACCCCGACCCGGCGCAACCGCGCCAAAGGATGCCCACCCGAGGTCAGCGCAATCACCACAAACAGCACCGGCACCATCCCGACCGAGCGCCAGAACAACACCGCCCAGGTGCCTGCGACCTCGATGTGGCGCAGCGCCAGCCCCATCGCCGACCACAGCACCCCCGCCAGCACCACCAGCGCCACACCTCTGCCGTAACTCATGTCTGACCCCTGCCGCCCGGCCCGACTGTCGGTGGCCCGGCGCGGCCCGTCTGGCCCATTCTCGACGCGCCACGCCGCAAACGTCGCCCTTCGGTTCAGTAACCCTGCGCCCGGTCCACCAGATGCAGCAGCGCCAGCCCGGACTCACCGCGCCGGATGTTCTCGGCCACCACCGCGGCGGCACTGGCCGCCCGGGTTGCCGCCGCCACATGCGGCGTCACGGTCACCCGCGGATGGGTCCAGAACGGATGCCCCGTGGGCAAGGGCTCGGTGCGAAACACATCAAGCGTGGCATGCCCCAGCCGCCCGGCATCAAGCGCCGCCAGCAGCGCTGCGTCGTCGATCAACCCGCCTCGCCCGGGATTGATGATCACCGCGCCCTCCGGCAGCCACCCCAGCCGCCGCGCATCGAGCAAGCCCTCGGTCGCGGGCGTCAGCGGCAACAGCGTCACCACGATCTGCGCCGCGCGCAGACATTGCTCCAACCCCACCTCGCCATGTCGGCAGGCAATGCCCGGCACCTCCCGGGCCGTCCGGCTCCACCCCGTCACCGCAAACCCCAGCCCCTGCAACGCTGCCGCCGAAGCCTGCCCCAGTTCGCCCATCCCCAGCATTGCGACCCGCCGCTCGCGCGCCAGTGGCACCGGCACCTGGCTCCAACCTGCCTGCTTCAGGATATGCCGGTCCATCCCGAGATGGTGGCGCAGCACGTGTCCCACGACATACTCAACCATGCCTGCGGTCAGTGCCGGATCGACCATCCGGCATAGCGGCTGCACCAGCGTCGGATTGCCGACGATCCGCTCGACCCCCGCCCACAGGTTCAGCACCGCCTTGACCCGCACATAGGGCGCGAAATCGCTTATCACGCCGCCCGGCGCGAACACGATGTAATCGACCAGCTCCGGCGGCCCGACCGTGTCACTTAACGCCACATCCAGCCCGGCCGCCGCAAAAGCCTGCTTCAGCGGCGCGCGATACTCGGCCCAGAGCGCCGCCCCCGCGGCAAAGAACACCTTCACCACCATTGCCTGCCCCCCGGTTTCTTACTGGTCCAAATATCCATCCGTCCCCCGGCTCTAGCGCGGCCGATGGACATGGGCACTCTGCACCAGCCCGAACGAAGCCAGCAGCACCAGCATCGCCGATCCGCCATAGGAAACCAGCGGCAGCGGCACCCCCACCACCGGGGCCAGCCCCATCACCATCGCCATGTTGACCGCGAAGTAGAAAAAGAAGTTGGCCGCCACCCCGAGGATCAGCAGCGCCGAGAACCGATCCTTGTTCTGCAAGGCCGAAACCACGCAGAACCCCACGATCAGCACGTAAAGCACCAACAGCGACAGGCTGCCGACAAAGCCGAACTGCTCGGCCAGGGTGGTGAAGATGAAGTCGGTGTGCTTTTCGGGCAGAAAGTTCAACCGGCTCTGGGTGCCCTGCATGAACCCCTTGCCCGCCCAGCCGCCCGAGCCCAGCGCGATCTGCGCCTGGGTGATGTGATAGCCCGCCCCCAGCGGGTCCGAGCCGGGATCGAGAAAGGTGTCGATCCGGCGGAACTGATAGTCGTGCAGCAGTTGCCAGCTTGTCCCGCGCGAGCTCAGCACCGCCGCCACCAGCCCGACCCCGGCCCCGATCACGGCGGCAAAGTAAAGCCAGCTTACCCCGGCACAGAACATCACCACCGCGCCCCCCAGCACCAGCATCAGCGCGGTGCCAAGATCAGGCTGGGTCAGCACCAGCCCGGCGGGCAACAGGATCAGCCCGACCGGGATCAGCACCCACAAGGGATGCGAGGTTTTCTTCACGTCAAGCCAGTCGTAATAGGCCGCCAGCAACATGATCAGGGCCACCTTCATCAGCTCGGAAGGTTGCACGATGATGAAGCCAAGGTTGATCCAGCGCGTCGCCCCCATCCCGGTGTGGCCGAAGAACGCGACCACCAGCAGCAGCGCCAGCGCGCCAAGGTAGGCCAGCGCCGACAGGTTGCGCCAGAACCAGATCGGCACAAAGGCGATGACAATCATCAGCCCCAGCCCGACCCCGAACCGCTTCATCTGCGGTGCCGCCCAGGTCGCGATATTTCCCCCCGCCACCGAATAAAGCATCAGCCAGCCGATCGCGGCCACCGCCGTCAGCAGCAGGATCAGCGGCCAGTTGAGGTGCAGAACCTTCTGCACTCCGGTCGGCACCATCTTGATGCGGTATTCGAGAAAACTCACCGCCGCCCCCTATGCCTGCGACTTGCCCGGCTGGGCCGGCGCAATGGTGCGCAGCTTCATCGCCCTGAACTGCGACTCGATCCGACTGCGCTGGCTGGCGGGGTAGGCGCTCAGCGGCGGCAGCCCGTCCGACAGGCAGCGCAGCAGGATGTCGCGCGCGATCGGGGCGGCCACCGTCGAGCCGCCACCGCCGTGTTCGACCACCACCGCCACCGCCACGCGCGGCGCGTCGAACGGGGCATAGCACACGAACAGCGCATGATCGCGGGCCTCCCACGGCAACTGGTCGTTCGAGATCACCCCGCTGGCGCGCTCGGCGCTCGAGATGTTGCGGACCTGCGCGGTGCCGGTCTTGCCCGCCATCTGCAAGGCCGGATCCTCGATGCGCGCGCCGCGTGCGGTGCCGCGTGCGCCGTTCATCACCTCGAACATGCCGCGCTGCACGGCCGCCAGATCGGCGGCAGCAAGCCCAAGCGGCGCGGGCGGGGCAATCTCGACCGGCTTGCCGTCGATCATGTGGATCAGCCGCGGGGCCACCGCGCGCCCGGTCGCGATCCGCGCCGTCATCACCGCCAGTTGCAGCGGCGAGGTCAGCACGTAGCCCTGACCGATGGCGGCGTTGATGGTGTCGCCGATCCGCCACTCCTGGCCGTAGCGTTGCTGCTTCCACGCCTTGTCGGGCATCAGCCCTTCGGTGATCGCCGACATCGGCAGGTCATGGCGCTGGCCCAGGCCAAGCGCACGACCGATTTCCGCGATCTTGTCGATGCCGGCCTTTTGCGCCGCCGCGTAGAAAAACACATCGCAGCTTTCGGCCAGCGCCCGGTTCAGATTGACCACGCCATGCCCGCTGCGCTTCCAGCAGTGGAACTTGCGCCCGCCGACCTCGTAATAGCCGGGGCAGCGGATGGTGGTATCGCTGTCGATCACGCCTGCGTCCAGCGCCGCCAGCGCGGTGACCATCTTGAAGGTCGAACCCGGCGGATAGGCCCCCTGCACCGCCTTGTTGGCCAGCGGGCGGTGATCGTCTTCGGTCAGGCTGGAATAATCGGCCTGCGAGATGCCGCGCACGAACAGGTTGGGGTCGAACGACGGGGCCGAAGCGATCGCCAGCACGTCGCCGGTCACAAGGTCGATCGCCACCGCCGCCGCACTGTCGCTTCCCAGCCGGACCTGCGCGAAATTCTGGATCCCGGCGTCGATCGTCAGGCGGATATCGGCCCCCGGGGCGCTGTCGCGGTGTTCCAGTTCGCGCATCACCCGGCCCACCGCGTTGACCTCGATCCGCCGCGCCCCGGCATGGCCACGCAGGATGTCTTCGCGCCAGCGCTCGACTCCGATCTTGCCGATCTGGAAATCCGGCATCTGCAACAGCGGGTCGGGGTCTTGCAACTCGGCCAGGTCACGCTCGGACACCGGACCGACATAGCCCACGATATGGGCAAAGTCGGTATCAAGCGGGTAGATCCGGCTCAATCCCACTTCGGGCGAGACCCCGGGCAGCACCGGCGAGTTGAGCGCGACCTTGGAAAGATCATCCCACGACAGCCGGTCCGCCACGATCACCGGCACGAACGGGCTGTGGCGCTTCACCGTCTTGACAACGGTGCCGATCTCGCCTTCGGTCATCGGGATCAGGCTGGCCAGACGCTGCAATACCGCCGCGACATCGCCCGCATCTTCGCGCGTGATCACCACGCGATAGTTCTGCTCGTTGCCCGCGATCAGCCGCCCGTCGCGATCCTGGATCAGCCCGCGGGTCGGCGGAATCAGGCGGATGTTGATGCGGTTTTCCTCGGCCAGCAGGCGAAACTGATCGGCCTGATCAACTTGCAGATAGCGCATCCTGCCCGCGAGCACGGCAACCATCGCGGTCATCGCCCCGCCCAGCATCAGGGCACGGCGGTTGATCCGGCGGGCACTGTCGTCGCTATCCCGAGCGCTGCGTCTCATAGCCGCCGACCCCGTGCGTCCACTTCGCCCATCGCCGGTTTATGCACCCCGAGCACGATCCGTGAAAGCGCGACCACCACCGGATAGCTGAGAATTGATCCCAGCACCTGCACCATGGCGAAACCGAAACCCGGTTGCGGCAGAAACGCGATGGCGAACACCAGCCGGTAAGCGAGCAGCATCACGGTCATCAGGATGGCGATCAGCAACCATTCCATGGCAAAGCTGAGCTCGCGGGTCAGGGCGGCGCGGCCGCGCAGAAATTCGGTCGCCAGCACCACGATGGCGGTCCACAGGCCGGGCGGACGCAGCATCAGGAAATCCTCGGTCAGCACCACCAGGGCGATCAGAGGTGCCGGCAGATAGTCCGGGCGGCGCTGCACCCAGGCCAGGATCAGGCACAGCATCAGATCGGGGCCGGGCCAGCGCCCCGGCTCTGCCCCCAAGGGAAGCAGGCGAAGAAAGAACAGGGCCAGCGCAAGGGCGACAAAGATCGCACGATGCCGCCAGATCGTGCTGTGCAGCAGATCAACCATCGCTGGCCCCGGAACCCGCCAATCCGGCGGGGGCAAGCGGCAGCGGGCCGATCAGGCCGGGGTCGGGCAGCGGCGGTGCCACCAGCCCACCGGGATCGGCGATCGGCTCCAGATCATGGCTGCGCAGCACCCGCAGAAACTCCAGCCGCCCGTAATCGGCCGCCAGCCTGACCCGCAGCCGCCGGTCCGGCCCCATCACCACCTGCCCGACCAGCAGCCCGGCCGGCAGCACGCCGCCATCGCCCGAGGTCACCACCTGATCGCCGGGGCGCACGAGGTCGGCGTCTTCAACGAATTCCAGCGGCGGGGCAGGAAGGTTGTCGCCCGAAAGCAGCGCCTTTTGCCCCGACGGTTGCACCATCACCGGGATTCGGCTGTTGGCATCGGTCAGCAGGATCACCCGCGCGCTGCGCTGCCCGAGGCCGGCAATCCGACCCACCAGGCCGATGCCATCCATCGCCGCCCAACCATCGCGAATGCCATCGCGCGCGCCCACGTTCAGCAGCACCGACTGGCGAAACGGCGAGCCGCTATCGGCCAGCACCACCCCGGTGACATGCGTGAGCTTGGGGTCGATGCGCACCTGATTGAGGTCAAGCAGCCGGGCGTTCTGCTGTTCCAGTTGAAGTGCTGCCTCTTTCCACGCCTTCATCTGCTGCAATTCCTCGCGCAGGCGCTGGTTCTGGTCGTAAAGGCTGGCATAGCTTTGAAAGCTGCCGATCATCCCGACCGCCTTGGTCACCGGCAGCAGGGCCCAGTCGAAATTCGGCACCAGGCGATCAATCAGGGCGGCGCGGAAACGCTCGACCCGCGGGCTGTCGATGCGCCACAGCACGAACAGCGCCAGCAGCACCAGCACCAGCCCGCCCACCAGAATCCGGCGGATCGGACGGGCAAAGTCTTCCGGCGATGTCCGGTCGCGTGCCACGGCTGCCTCTTTGTCGCTTTGGCCGCAGGGCGGCCCGATCAGCTATC
>CAYQPD010000071.1:0-12538 GCA_964419305.1 uncultured Rhodobacter sp. | reverse complement strand
GCACTTGTCTGACCCGGCCGTTCGCCAACATCACGCTGGCCCTGGCGGATCCAAATTGAACGCGCCAGCCGTTGTTGTCCAGTGCGTCGGTGGTGCCTGGCCTTGCAAGCCTCGAAAAGCGAGTGTCCGCCAAGCGGGAAGTCAGGCTTGCGGTCGCCGACGAGCGGGACATTTCCACTATAACTGATGGCAAGACTTTGGTAGTCTGCCTTTGGCATTGCACGGGGGCCAATATCCTTGCTCGGTTCACCGAAGTCTTGCGGGATTTTGATACCGCAGCGCGTCGCGACCGGCGATCCCATCGCAATTCAAGCAACGCAGCCATGATCGGAGAGAGATGAATGAGCGGAAATGATGCAGGCAAGTGCCCGGTTGCGCACGGGGCGGGCAAACCCACTTCGCAGGCTGGCCGCTCGAACCGCGACTGGTGGCCGAACCAGTTGAACCTGAAGGTCTTGCACCAGCACTCGGCGCTGTCCAATCCGATGGGCGCGGGCTTTGACTATGCGCAGGCGTTCGGGAAGCTCGACCTCGGCGCGGTGAAGCGCGACCTGTTCGCGCTGATGACCGAAAGCCAGGATTGGTGGCCGGCCGACTGGGGCAATTACGGCCCGCTGTTCATCCGGATGGCGTGGCACTCGGCGGGCACCTACCGGATCGGCGACGGGCGCGGCGGGGCGGGCTCGGGCTCGCAGCGCTTTGCCCCGCTCAACTCGTGGCCCGACAACGTCAACCTCGACAAGGCGCGCCGCCTGCTGTGGCCGATCAAGCAGAAATATGGCAACAGCATTTCCTGGGCCGACCTGATGATCCTGGCCGGCAACTGTGCCCTCGAAGCGATGGGACTCGAAACCTTCGGCTTTGGCGGCGGGCGGGTCGATGTGTGGGAGCCCGAGGAAGACATCTACTGGGGGGCCGAGGGCAAGTGGCTGGAAGACAAGCGCTACAGCGGCGAGCGCGAGTTGGAGAACCCGCTGGCGGCGGTGCAGATGGGGCTGATCTATGTCAACCCCGAAGGCCCGAACGGCACCCCGAGCGTGATCGCGGCCGGGCGCGACATTCGCGAGACCTTCGCGCGCATGGCAATGAACGACGAAGAAACCGTGGCCCTGATCGCCGGTGGCCACACCTTCGGCAAAGCCCATGGCGCGGCCGATCCGGGCCAATATGTCGGCCCTGAACCCGAGGGTGCGGCGATCGAAGACATGGGTCTTGGCTGGAAAAGCAGCTACGGCAGCGGGCACGGCGTTCATACCATTTCCAGCGGCCTTGAAGGGGCCTGGACCCCGACCCCGACCAAATGGGACATGAGCTTTTTCGACACCCTGTTTCGCTACGACTGGGATCTGGTGAAAAGCCCCGCCGGGGCCTGGCAGTGGGTTCCGACCGACCCGGCCGCCGCGGATGCCGTGGTGGATGCGCATGATCCCGCGCAGCGCCATGCCCCGATCATGTTCACCACCGATCTTGCGTTGCGGATGGACCCGATCTACGGGCCGATCTCGCAGCGCTTTCATGCCAACCCGGATCAGTTCGCCGATGCCTTCGCGCGGGCCTGGTTCAAGCTGACGCACCGCGACATGGGGCCGATCTCGCGCTATCTGGGCCCGGAAGTTCCGACCGAGGCGCTGATCTGGCAAGACCCGGTTCCGGCCGTTGATCATGCCCTGATCGACGCGGGCGATATCGCCGCACTCAAGGTGAAAATCCTCGCGTCCGGCCTTACCGTCGCGCAACTGGTCACGACCGCCTGGGCCTCGGCCTCGACCTTCCGTGGTTCCGACAAGCGCGGCGGCGCGAACGGCGCGCGCATCCGGCTGGCACCGCAAAAGGATTGGGCGGTCAACCAGCCGACCCAACTGGCGGCGGTGCTGACAACGCTTGAGGGCATCCGAAGCGCCTTCAACACCGGCCAGACCGGCGGCAAGAAGGTCTCGCTGGCCGACCTGATCGTGCTGGGTGGCGCGGCGGCGGTCGAGCAAGCGGCCAAGGCCGCAGGTCATGCCGTGACCGTGCCCTTCACGCCGGGGCGCACCGATGCCTTGCCCGAACAGACCGACGCCGAGTCGTTTGCGGTGCTGGAACCGGTCGCTGACGGCTTTCGCAACTACATCAAGACCGCGTTCAGTGTATCGGCCGAGGAGCTGCTGGTCGATCGCGCCCAACTGCTGACCCTGACTGCCCCCGAAATGACGGTTCTGGTCGGCGGCCTGCGGGTGCTGGGTGCCAATGTCGGGCAGTCGCAACACGGCGTCTTCACCAGGCGGCCCGGCGTGCTGACCACCGATTTCTTCGTCAACCTGCTCGACATGGGCACGGTATGGCAACCAACCGCGCCAGTCGGCGACGCCTTCGAGGGCCGCGACCGCGCAACCAATGATCTGAAGTGGACCGCCACCCGGGCTGACCTGATCTTCGGGTCAAACTCGCAACTGCGCGCGTTGGCTGAAGTCTATGCCTGCGCCGACAGCCAGGCGGCGTTCGTGCGCGACTTTGTGGCGGCCTGGACCAAGGTGATGAACGCAGATCGCTTCGATCTGGCGTGATCACTCGGCTGGCGGAGCCTCCCGGTTCCGCTGGCGGGTCTGGTGGCGCGAGGCTTTGGGATGAGGTGGAGGCGGGTACCGGAATCGAACCGGTCTTCACGGATTTGCAATCCGGTGCATAGCCTGCCTGCCCACCCGCCGTGGTGCCGGTTTGATTAGGATTTCCGACCCGTCGCGTCAAGCGTATTCGGTTGCGCGGCAGGCGTGGGATCCGTCTGCCGTCGCGCCATCCGCCGGGTCACGCCCCCACCCGTTCAGCCATCCACCCGGATGCGGGCGTTGGATGGGTCGAACGGGCTGTCCTCGGCCACCACCGCGTCCCATTCCTGCCCGAACATCCGCACCTTGAGCGTGCTGCCCACGGCGGCCAGATCGGGGCGCACGTAGCCCATGCCGATCGACTTGGCAAAGGCCACCGAATAGCCGCCCGAGGTCAGCCGCCCGACCTTTTCACCGTCCACGAACAGCGCTTCCTTGCCCCAGGGGTCGGCATCCTTGGGGCCGTCGATCAGCACCGTCACGCACTTGGCACGAATGCCGGTGGCCAGCATCGCGGCCTTGCCCTGAAACTCCTTGCCCAGATCGACAAAGCGGTCGAGCCCGGCCTCGAGCGGGGTGGCGTCGCGGCCCAGCTCGTTGCCGAAGGCGCGATAGCTTTTCTCCTGGCGCAGCCAGTTCTGCGCCCGCGCGCCGACCAGTTTCATCCCATGTTTCTCGCCCGCCGCCAGCAGCAGATCCCAGAGGTAGCGCTGGAACTCGATGGGGTGGTGCAGCTCCCAGCCCAGCTCGCCGGTATAGGCGACGCGAACGGCATTGACCGGGCACATGCCAAGCTCGATCCGGCGCGCCGCAAGCCAGGGGAAGCGCTTGTTCGACAGCACCGTGTCGGGATCGGCGTCCTTGACGATCTCACGCAGGATGGCGCGCGATTTGGGTCCGGCCAGCGCGAACACGCCGTATTGGGTGGTGACATCGGCAATCTCGATGCGGCCGAACTCGGCTTCCTTGTCGGCGGCGCATTTCATCAGGTAATCGGCGTCGTAGGCACTCCAGGCCCCGGCCGAGACCAGATAGTAGTCATCCACCCCGTGGCGCACGATGGTGTATTCGGTGCGGGTGGTGCCGGTGGCCGTCAGGGCATAGGTCAGGTTGATCCGGCCCACGGCGGGCAGCTTGTTGCAGGTGAACCAGTCAAGGAACGCCGTCGCCCCGGCTCCGCGCACGGTATGCTTGGTAAACGCGGTGGCGTCGATCAGACCGGCGGTATCGCGCAGCGCGGTGGCCTCGTCGCGGGCATACTGCCACCAGCCACCGCGCCGGAAGCTGCGGCTGTCATGGTCGCTGAACCCGAGCGGCGCGTAGTAATTCGGGCGCTCCCAGCCGTTGACCTGGCCGAACTGCGCGCCAAGTGCGGCCTGACGATCGTAAACCGGGTCGGTGCGCAAGGGGCGGCAGGCCGGGCGTTCCTCATCCGGGTGGTGCAGCACAAAGACGTGCTCGTAGCATTCCTCGTTCTTGCGCATGGCGTATTCGGTGGTCATCCACGACCCGTAACGCTTGGGGTCAAGGCTGGCCATGTCGATTTCGGCCTCACCTTCGGTCATCATCTGCGCCAGATAATGGCCGGTGCCGCCCGCCGCCGTGATGCCAAAGCTGAAGCCCTCGGCCAGCCACATGTTGCGCAAGCCCGGGGCCGGGCCGACCAGCGGGTTGCCGTCGGGGGTGTAGCAGATCGGACCGTTGAAATCGGTCTTGAGGCCGACATGTTCCGAACTGGGCAGGCGATGGATCATCGACAGGTATTCGACCTCGATCCGGTCAAGATCGAGCGGGAACAGGTCGGCGCGAAAGGTATCGGGCACCGAATAAGGGAAACGCGCCGGGGCACCCTTTTCATAGGGGCCCAGAATCCAGCCGCCGCGTTCTTCGCGCACATACCATTTGGCATCGGCGTCACGCAGCACCGGGTGCTCGGGGTTGGTCTTGCGCCATTCCACCAGCGAAGGATCAGGCTCGGTCACGACATACTGGTGCTCGACCGGAATCGCCGGAATCCGGATCCCCAGCAGGCGCGCGGTGCGCTGCGCGTGGTTGCCGGTGGCGGTAACGACGTGTTCGGCATGAATTTCAAAGCGGTCGTCGGATTGCACCAGATTGCCGCCCTGCTCGACCATGCGCACACAGGAAACCACCCATTCCGACCCGGTCCAGCGGTAGCCGTTGACCTGCACCCGGCGCTCGATGGTGACGCCAAACTGCCGCGCCCCCTTGGCCATCGCCTGGGTGACATCGGCGGGGTTGATGTAGCCGTCCTGCGGGTGAAACAGCGCGCCTTTCAGATCGTCGCTGCGCACCAGCGGCCAGCGCGCCTTGATTTCCTTCGGGGTGAGAAACTCGTGATAGATGCCCGCCGAATCGGCAACCGATGAATAGAGCCGATACTCGTCCATCCGCGCGTCGGTCTGGGCCATGCGCAGGTTGCCGACCACGGCAAAGCCGGGGTTCAGGCCGGTCTCGGCCTCGAGCCCCTTGTACATCTTGACGCTGTAGTCGTGGATATGGGTAGTGGCATAGCCCATGTTGAACAGCGGCAGCAGCCCCGCCGCGTGCCAGGTCGAGCCCGAGGTCAGCTCGTCACGCTCGACCAGCAGGGTTTGCCATCCGGCTTTCGCCAGGTGATAGGCAATCGCGTTTCCGACCGCCCCGCCCCCGACAACCAGAGCTTTGACATGCGTTTTCATCAGGCGACTCCATGGTGCGCGAATTTTCCCATTCATGCGCCAAGACGCGACCAAACGCCAAGGCCACCCGACCTTTGCCAGCAAAAAACGACATGCCGTGGTGCGGCATTGCGCACCGCAGACCGGAACGGATCCGTCCTGCCCCGGCTACGGCGGGGGGCTTTCCGCCCCCCGCACCCCCCGAGGATATTTGCCGACAGAAAATCGGGTCAGGCAGCGCGTATCCGGCCCGCCAGCGCGAGGATGGCAAAGATCGCGGCGGCCACGGCTACGATGCTGGGGCCCGCCGGGGTGTCGAGATTGAGCGACAGGGCAAGCCCGCCGATTGTGGCACCGGCACCGATTGCTGTCGCCAGCGCCGCCATGGTTTCGGGGCTGCGCGCCAGGCTGCGCGCGGCGGCGGCGGGGATGATCAGCAGCGCCGCGATCAGCAGCGCCCCCACCACCTTGAGCGCCACCGCCACGGTCAGCGCCAGCGCCAGCGTCAGGATCAGGCGCTCGCGGCTGGGGTTGAGGCCCGAGGCAAAGGCCAGATCCTCGCTGAGCGTGGTGGTCAGCAGCGCCGACCAGCGCCAGATCAGCAGCACCAGCACCAGCCCCGCCCCGCCCCAGATGAACCCCAGATCGCGGCGGGTCACCGCCAGGATGTCGCCGAACAGGTAGGCCGAGAGATCGACCCTTACTGCGGGGATCAGGCTGACCGCCACCAGGCCGAGCGCCAGCGCGGAATGGGCCAGCACGCCGAGGGTGGTATCCATCGCCCAGCCCCGTGCTGCCAGGGTCGAGACGATTGCCGCCATCGCCAGCGCCACGATCAGGGTGCCGACCCCGATCGGCAGATCGGTGGCCAGCGCCAGCGCCACGCCAAGGATCGCGGCGTGGGCGGTGGCGTCGCCGAAATAGGCCATCCGGCGCCATACCACGAACGACCCCAGGGGGCCGGCGGCCAGCGCCACGCCAACCCCGGCAAGGGCGGCGCGGATCAGAAAATCGTCAAGCATGGGGAGGATGCACCAGAGCTTCGGGGGCGAGGGTATGGGGGGCGGTGTGATCGTCGCCGTGGCCGTGGTCGTGGCCATGATCGTGGTCGTGGACGTGCTGGTAAAGGGCCAGCGCGCCTTGGGTGCCCAGCCCGAACAGGGCGCGGTATTCGGGGGCGTTCGAGACCACGTGCGGGGTGCCTTCACAGCACACGTGGCCGTTGAGGCAGATCACCCGGTCAGACGCCGCCATCACCACATGCAGATCGTGGCTGACCATCAGCACCGCCACGCCGGTGTCGCGACGGAGCTCTTCGATCAGGCGGTAGAAGGCCGCTTCGCCGGGCTGATCGAGGCCCTGGGTCGGCTCGTCAAGGATCAGCAGATCGGGGTTGCCCAGCACGGCGCGGGCCAGCAGCACGCGCTGGAACTGCCCCCCCGAGAGGCCGCTCATCGGCTGGCCCGCCACATCGGGCACCCCGACCCGGGCCAGAGCGGCGGAGGTCTGGGCCCGGCTGCGGCGTTGCGGCAGCGACATGAAGCGCCCGACGGTCAGCGGCATGCTGTGGTCGATCGCCAGCCGCTGCGGCACATAGCCAAGCCGCAGCCCCGGCGCGCGCACGACCTGCCCATGCGCCAGCGGCACGATCCCCAGCAGCGCCCGCAGCAGGGTCGATTTGCCCGAGCCGTTGGGGCCGATGATGGTCACGATCTCGGCCGCATCAACGCTGAGGCTGACGCCATGCAGCACCTCGGCCCCACCCAGGCGCACCGAGACATGATCGGCGGCAAGCAGGCTCATGCCCGGCCCCGGCAGGTCGGGCAGAGGCCGACCGCCTCGATATTGCTGCGCTCGATGGCAAAGCCAAGGGCGGTGGCGGCGGCATCGAGGGCTACGCGCACCGGGGCAGCGGGGGCTTCGGCCACCGCGTTGCAGGCGCGGCAGATCAGGAAGGCGGGGGCGTGAAGGGTGCCAGGGTTCATGCAGGCGGTGAAGGCGTTGAGGCGGCGGATGCGGTGGGCGAGGCCCTGCGCGACAAGGAAATCCAGCGCGCGGTAGGCTACGGGGGGCTGATTGCCGTAACCTTCGGCGGCCAGCCGTTGCAGAACGTCATAGGCCCCGAGGGCATGGTGGGACTCGAGCAAAATCTCCAGCGTGCGCTGGCGCACCGGGGTCAGGCGCAGGCCGTTTGCGGCGGCGACGGCGGCAGCGCGGGCCAGCACGTCGTCGCAGCAATGGGCGTGGTCGTGGGGTTGAAAGGCAGCGGAGGGAGATGCCATGGCTGACCTCTTGACATGTTATAGTATTACATACATAACCCGCGCTCGACCAGAAGCAAAGGGTCTTTCGATGCGTTTTAGCATGTCTTTTCTCATCGCCATGGCGATAGCGGCCCCGGTGGCGGCCGAGGTGCCAAGGGTGGTGACCGATTTCGGCCCGACCCAGTCGCTGGCGGCGCAGGTGATGGGCGACCTCGGTGCGCCGGTGATGCTGCTGGCGCTTGGGGCGGACCCGCATGATTTTCAGATGAAGCCGTCGCAGGCGCGGGCGCTGGCCGGGGCCGATCTGGTGTTCTGGGTCGGGCCTGAATTGACCCCGGCGCTGGAACACGCGCTTGCGGCCTTGGGCGAGAACGCGCGGGCGGTGGCGCTGCTGCACCTGGGTGGCGGGACGCGCCGCAGCCTTGAGGGCGGTGCGATTGACCCGCATGCCTGGCTTGACCCGGCCAACGCCGAGGCCTGGCTGGCCACCATCGCCACTGAGTTGGCGCGACAAGACCCCGAACACGCCGCAACCTACACCGCCAACGCTGCCGCCGCTCAGGCCGCACTTCAGGCGCTGGACGCCGAACTGGCGGCCCGGCTGGCACCGGTTCAAGGTCGACCCTTCGTGGTGTTCCACGACGCGCTTGGCTATTTCGCCGATCACTACGGCTTGCAGGTGGTGGGCGCGATAGAGCTTGGCGACGCCGCAGCGCCGGGGGCGGCGCAACTGGCGCATATCCGCGGGGTTGTGGCCGAAGGCGGCGCGATTTGCGTCTTTCCCGAAGCCGGGCGCGACCCGAAATTCATCGCAACCGTCACCGCGGGCAGCAGCGCGCGGATCGGGGCGGCGCAGGACCTCGAGGCAATCACCCTGCCGCCGGGGCCGGGGCTTTACCCCGACCTGCTGCGCGCGCTGGCCGGAACCCTGACCGACTGCCTGAGCGCGGCACCGGATCAGCGGCCTTGACCACACCCGGTTTTGCGCAAATCCTGCCATCTGCCCCCGATCCGGGCGGCGCAGATCCCTGGGGGCAGTCATGAGCGCGGGTATCCGGAAATTCGGCACCACCGCCGACGGGCAAGAGGTGCTGTCCGTCACCCTGCGGGCGGGCGATTTGCGGGTGGTGGTCCTGAGCTGGGGCGCGATCTTGCAGGACGTGCGGCTGGAAGGGGTGCCCTATGGGCTGACGCTGGGCTCGGACCGGCTGGCCGATTACCTTGGCGCGATGCGCTATCACGGCGCGCTGATCGCGCCGGTGGTCAACCGCCTGACCGGCGCACAGGCCCCGATCGGCGGCGTGATGCACCGTTTTGACGCCAATCAGGACGGCCGCCACACCCTGCATTCCGGAGCCGCAGGCAGCCATCTGCGGCTCTGGCACCTGGCCGAGGTGTCGGACAGTGCCGCCACCCTCAGCCTTGATCTGCCCGACGGCGAGGGTGGCTTTCCCGGCAACCGCCGCCTTTCCGCCACCTTTGCGCTCGAAGCCCCCGCGACGCTGCGCCTGACCGTCACCGCCCGCAGCGACCGCCTGACCCTGATGAACCCGGCCAATCACAGCTACTGGAACCTTGACGGCAGCGCCACCTGGGCCGGCCACCGCCTGCGCATCGCGGCCAAGCGCTACCTGCCCACCACCGCCGATTTCACGCCCTCCGGCGCGATCCTGGCCACCACGGGCAGCGCGCTCGACTTCTCTGCCGCGCGCCCCATCGGGCCCGGTGATCCGCTGCTGGACAACTGCTTTTGCCTGGCCGAGGCGCGCCGCCCGCTGACCGAAGTGCTGTGGCTGACCGGCACCAGCGGGGTGCGCATGACCCTCGCCACCACCGAACCCGGCGTTCAGGTTTACGACGGCCGCCGCGCCCTGCGCCCCGGCCATGGCTATCACGAGGGTCTGGCGATCGAGACCCAGGGCTGGCCCGACGCCCCGAACCACGCCGGTTTTCCCAGCATCGAGCTTGGCCCCGGCGCACCGCTGCGCCAGATTACCGAATGGCGCTTTGGCCGTGGCTGATCATTGTCACGCGTATCCGTCCGATCAATCCGGCCCGCAGCCCGGCGCGGCCACCTCTACAGGCGCTCACCGCCGCACCAGACGGCGCTCAGCGCCAGATCGGCGTCGAGGTGCACCATGTCGGCGGGCATTCCGGGGCGCAAGGCACCGCACCGCGCACCGGCCCCGATGACGGCGGCAGGCACCGAACTTGCCATTGCCAACGCCCGCTCGGGGGCCACGCCAACCGTGCCCACCAGCCAGGCCAGCGCCCCCGGCAGGGTGCAATCGGCCCCGGCCAGGGTGCCGTCGGCCAGCGTCAGGCGGCCCTCGCGGCGCAGGATGCGGCGACCGCCAAGGCTGAACTCGACCAGATCGGTGCCCGCCACCGCCATCGCATCCGTCACCGTGAACAACCCGCCCGCGGGGGTGCCGCCGCGTTTTGCTGCCAGCGCCACCCGCAGGGTTTCCGGCACCACATGCACCCCGTCGCAGATCAGCCCGGCAGCGACGCCGGGGCTGTCGAGCACCACCCCCACCAGCCCCGGCTCGCGGTGGCCAAGCGGGCTCATGGCGTTGAAAAGATGGGTGGCGCAGCGCGCCCCGGCACCAAAGGCGGCGCGTGCCTCAAGCGCCGTGCAGTCGCTGTGGCCCAGACTGACCACCACCCCGGCCTGCGCCAGCGCCGCAATCTGCGCCAGCGTCACCGCCACCGGGGCCAGCGTCACCATCAGCGCGGGCAGATGCCGCGCGGCATGCAGCAACAGTGCCAGATCGGCGTCAGTCATGGCGCGGATCAGGGCGGGGTCATGCGCGCCCTTGCGCCGTGGATCAAGGTGCGGGCCTTCCAGATGCAGGCCAAGAAAGCCCGGCACATGGGCGCGGGCGGCGGCAATGCCAGCCTCGATCACGGCGTGGGTGACTTCGGGGCGGTCGGTGATCAGGGTGGGCAGAATGCCGGTGGCCCCCAGCCGGGCGTGGGCGGCGCAGATCCGCGTGATGCCGGCCACGGTGGCGGCGTCGCCCAGCATCAGCCCGTCGCCACCATTGACCTGAAGGTCGATCAGGCCGGGCGCAAGGATCCCCCCCGCCAGCCGCACCACCGCCCCTGCCGGGGCTTCAAGAATCTGGTCGGTGGCAACCATATCGACAATCCGGCCATGCTCGACCAGCACCGCCTGCCCGTCAAGCAAGCGGGTGCCGTCAAACACCCGTGCCCCAAGAAAGATGCGCAGGCTCATAACGTCTCCGTCACTTTGCGCAGATGCGGCGGGGTGGCGGGGTCAAAGCCGCGCCGCCGCGCGAAGGCCTCGATGAAGGCATAGAAACTGACCACCAGCACCAGCGGCGCCACCAGCGGATGCAGGCCGTCCACCGCGGGCAACACCGTGACCCCGGCCACCTTGCCAGCCGCCTGACCGGCGGTCACGAACACCTGCGCACCCTGCGCCGCCAGCCGCTCGGCGGTGGCCATAAGCTGCGGCAGCGCCGCGTCCGCTACCCCCAGCACCAGCACCGGAAAGCCGGGCTTCACGATCGCACTGGGGCCGTGCAGCACCTCGGCGGCGCTGTAGCTTTCGGCGTGCAGGCCACAGGTTTCCTTGAATTTCAGCGCCATTTCGTTGGCGATGGCAAAGCCCGGCCCCCGCCCCAGCACGTAAAGCTGCCCGGCGGTTTCCAGCCGGTCAGCCAGCGCCTGCCAGTCGCAGCGCAGCGCGCGGGCAAAGGCCTCGGGCAGCGCCTCGACCGCGGCGCGCAGGGCGGCATCCTGCTGCCACTCGGCCACCAGCGCCAACGCCGCCACCACCGAGGCGACAAAGGTCTTGGTTGCCGCCACGCTGTGCTCGGCCCCGGCGTGCAGCGCCAGGGTGTGATCGCAGACCTGTGCCATCGGCGCATCCGCCGCATTGGTGATCGCCAGCGTCAGCGCCCCGCCCACCCCTGCGGCGCGCATCATTTCCACCAGATCCGGGCTGCGGCCCGATTGCGAAATGCCGATGCAGGCCGCCCCGTGCAAGCGCAACGGCCGCCGGTAGATCGAGGCCACCGACGGCCCGACCGAGGCCACCGGCACCCCCGCCACCAGTTCGACCGCATATTTCAGATAACTGGCCGCATGATCGGACGAGCCGCGCGCCACCGTCACCACCACGCCGGGATCAAGTGCGCGCAAGGCCGCCGCCGCGGCGGTAACGTCGGTCCGGGTCGCCGCCAGAAAACGCGCGCAGACGGCCGGGATTTCCTCGACTTCGGCGCGCATGAAGGATTTGTCGTTCATGTCCGTTTTCCTTGCGGTTCTGCCGCTATCTGCAATTCTGCCGCAAAATCATAGGCATCGCCGCGATAGATCGAGCGGGTGAATTCGACCACCCGACCCGAGGGCAGATACGAGACCCGCTCGATCCGCAGCCCAGCCGCCCCTACCGCCACCTCCAGCAACCCGGCATCACGGGGGTTGAGGTTGGTTGCCGAAATCCGCTGCACCGCGCGCACCGGGCGCAAGCCGCGTTCTGCCAGCGTGGCGTAAAGCGAGGCCCCCACCACCATCGGATCGGGCAGGATCGCGGATGACAGCGCCGCGCGCTCGATCGCCAGCGGCACCTCGTCGGCCAGCCGCACCCGCTCCAGCCGCGCCACATGAGCCTGCGCCGTCAGCCCCAGCGCCATCATTTCCTCGGGAGTCGGGGCATGCACCCCGCGCGCCAGCCAGACCGAGCGTGCCGCCTTGCCGCGCCGCGCCATGTCTTCGGAAAACGAGGTCAGCAGCGACAGCGCCTGCTCCAGCCGCTCGACCTTGGGCGCAACGAAGGTGCCAGAGCCGCGGCGCTGCACCAGTTGGCCCGATTGCACCAGCGCCTGCACCGCCTTGCGCACCGTGACCCGGCTGAGGCCGGTCAGCGCCGCCATTTCGCGCTCGGGCGGCAGGCTGGAACCTGGGGCAAGCCCGCCCGCCGCAATACGCTCGCTGATGCGGCGGCTGAGGTGCAGGTAAAGCGGGCCGGGGCCGG
>CAYQPD010000070.1:0-12811 GCA_964419305.1 uncultured Rhodobacter sp. | reverse complement strand
CTACCTCGGCTGGGCGTTGAACACGAAGAGCTGTTCGCCAGCCAGCTTGTAGCCGTCGATCAACGCCTTGGCGGCATCGGAGGTCAGCCAGGTTTCCAGCGCGGCCGCCGCGTCGGCCTTGACATGCGGGTATTTCACCGGGTTTACCGGCAGATAGGCGTATTGGTTGAACATCGCGGCATCGCCGGCGAACAGCAAGGCAAGATCGCCCTTGTTGCCGAAGTTGAGCCAGCTTGCCCGGTCAGACAGGATATAGGCGTTCATCCCGGACGCGGTATTGAGCGCCGCCCCCATGCCTTGGCCGACCGCGCGATACCACGCGCCCTCAGGGGCAATCCCGGCCTTTTGCCACAGCGCCAGTTCGGCCTTGTGGGTGCCGCTGTCATCGCCCCGGCTGACGAAGGGGGTGCTTGCGGCGGCGATCGCCTGCATCGCCCCGGCGGCCGATGGCGCGGCGCTGATCGCCGCCGGATCGCCGGACGGGCCGACCAGCACGAAGTCGTTATACATGATCTCGCGCCGGTGGCTGCCGTTGCCAGCCGCCAGCCATTGGTCCTCGGCGGCGCGGGCGTGCACCAGCACCGCATCGACATCGCCGGTCTCGCCCAGCTTCAGCGCCTGCCCGGTGCCGACCACCAGCAGTTGCACGTTGATCCCGGTGTCAGCCAGGATCGCGGGCAGCAGCACTTCGGCCAGACCCGAATTGGCGAAGGATGTGGTGACCGCAAGTTTGAGGTCTTCGGCCCCCGCGACGGTGGCCAGCCACAGGCCAGTGGCGGCACTGGCCAGGGATTTCATCAGGTTCATGGCAGAAGGTCTCCGTTGAGATAAGCGGTTGCTTCGGGCGATTGCGGCGCGTCGAAGAACGCGTCGCGCGGGGCGGCTTCAATCAGCCGTCCGTGGTGCAAAAACACCACGTCATCGGCCAGGCGGCGGGCTTGCCCGATGTCGTGGGTGGCCAGGATGATACGGGTGCCGTGGGTGCGGGCGCGGGCAAGAACCGCCTCGATGTCGCGGGTGGCGCGGCCATCAAGATTGGCGCAGGGCTCGTCGAGCAGCAGCACCTCGGGTGACCGGATCAGGGCACGGGCCAGCGCCATCTTCTGGCGCTCGCCGCCCGACAGCACCTGCGCCGGGCGCGCCATGTCGCCCCCCAGCCCGACCGCGGCGGCCATCGCCGCGGCGCGCGCCCGCGCCTCAGCCAGCGCCACCCCGTCAAGCCGCAAGGGATAGGCGATGTTGTCGGCCACCGAGCGGCGCATCAGGATCGGGGTCTGGAACACCAGCGCCTGACGCGGGGGCGGGCTACCCGTGCCGCCCGGCCAGTGCACCGCCCCGGCGCTGATCCGCTCCAGCCCGTGCAGGGCGCGCAACAGGCTGGTCTTGCCGCTGCCGTTGGGCCCCATGATCACGCTCAGGCCGGTGGCGGCCAGGGTCAGCGTCAGCGGCCCCAGAATGCGCTTGCCGCCGCGCCGCAGTTCCAGCGCCTCGATCCGGATGCCCGCCCGCGCTACCATCGGCTGCTCCGTTCGGTGCGCGACATGAGGTGCACGCCCAGGTTCACCGCCACCGCCAGCGCGATCAGCACGAACCCCAGCGCCAGCGCCATACCGAAATCGCCCTTGCCGGTTTCCAGCGCGATCGCGGTGGTCAGGGCGCGGGTGGCATGGTCGATGTTGCCGCCGACCACCATGATCGCACCGACCTCGCCGATCGCGCGCCCGAACCCCGCCAGCATCGCGGTGATCAGCGCCCGCCGCCCGTCCCACAAGAGCGCCCTGATCCGCTGCGCGCGGCTGGCATTCAGCGAAATCAGCAGGTCGTGATAATCGGCCCAGAGATCGCGGATGGTCTGATGCGCGATCGAGGCGATGATCGGGGCGACGATGATCACCTGGGCGATCACCATCACGGTCGGGGTGAACAACAGCCCCAGCACGCCAAGCGGCCCCGAGCGCGAGAAGATCACATAGACCATCAGCCCCACCACCACCGGCGGCAGCCCCATCAGGGCGTTGAGCATGGCGATCACCACCCGCCGGGCGCGAAAGCGGCTGACCGCCAGCCAGGCCCCCAGCGGCAGCGCGATCAGCGCCGCCACCAGTGTTGCCGTCACGCTGACCCGAAGCGAGAGCCAGGTGATCTCGATCAGGTCGGCGTTGAGCCCGGCCAGCAGCCGCGCCGCCTGCGCCAGACCTTGCAGGATTTCGTTCATCGCGGCTCTGCCCCTGCCCCTGCCCCTTGCCCCGGTCGCGCGGTCGGCTGGTGGCCGCCGATTCTGGCGGCATTGAAGCTGGTTAGCACCCCGCAGCCGGGGCAAAAACGGACATCTTGAGGGTCGGGAGCGCCAGACCGGGACATTTTGTCCCGATCCGGCTCAGGCATCGCGCTTCAGACACCATGCCAGCACCGCCTCGGGGTCGGGCGGCAGGGCCTGACCCAGACCTTCGGCAAAGGCCTGAAACCCGGCCAGGCTGCCTTCGTGCACCGCCGTCAGCACCGGCAGCCCTTCCACCATCGCCCGCCCGATCAGCGGGCGAAAGCCGCGGCCTTCAATCTCGGCCTTGCCGAACTTGTTGACGATCAGCAGGCGCGGATTGGCGTCAAGTGCTGTCTCGACCAGCCCGACCGCCTGTTCCAGCGCGCCCGGGTTCAGGCGGCAGCCGCGCGACAGCGGGCCAAGATTCTGGCTGATCCGCACCACCTGCGCCCCTTGCAGCACGTGCAGATCCATGGCGCAGCGGCAGTCGGGGCCGCTACTTCCGTTGACCTGCACCACCCCCGCCAGCGGCCAGTCAAGCGCTTGCAGCCGGGCCGCGACCTCGGCCAGCACCAGATCTGTCAGCCCGTGTTCACCGGCCGTCACATAACCCAGCATCAAAGCTCCCTTGCGCGCCCCCCCCTTGGCATACAAGATGGCGCTCACGCTGGAAAGAGATGCCATGCTGCCCACCCTGCCGCCACTGCCCCTTCTGCCCCACCCGGAGGACCCGCGCCTGACGCGCAGGCTGCGCGGCAGCGATCAGCATGGGTCGGCATGCGAGATTTCGGTGGTCGAGGAGCGGCCGCTGACGATCTTTCTCAACGCCCAGGAAATCGTCACCGCGATGACGATCGGCGATTACCCCGAATATCTGGCGCTGGGTTTCCTGCGCAATCAGGGCATGCTTTTGGACAATGACGTGGTGACGGCGGTCGATTTTGATCCCGAGATCGAGACCGTGGTGGTGCGCACCGAACGCCAGACCTCGTATGAGGACAAGGTCAAGAAGAAGACCCGCACCTCGGGCTGCGCGGTGGGCACGGTGTTCGGCGACATGATGGAGGGGCTTGACGGGCTGACCCTGCCGCCGGGCGAGCTGCGCACCAGTTGGCTTTACGCCTTGGCGCGCGAGATCAACACCATGCCGTCGCTTTACCTTGAAGCCGGGGCAATCCACGGCTCGGTGCTGTGCCAGCGCGACCGCGCACTGGTCTATATGGAAGATGTCGGGCGCCACAACGCGGTGGACAAGATCGCAGGCTTCATGTTCCGCCATGGCATCCCGGCCGGGGACAAGATGCTTTACACCACCGGGCGGTTGACCTCGGAGATGGTGATCAAGACCGCGCTGATGGGGATCCCGGTGCTGGCCTCGCGCTCGGGCTTCACCGCCTGGGGGGTAGAAATCGCGCGGGCGGTGAACCTGACGCTGATCGGGCGGCTGCGCGGGCAGCGTTTTGTCTGCCTGGCGGGCGAGGCGCGGCTGCTGCGCGACGCCGACCCGGGGACGGTGGCCGACGAGGGTGGCAGGCACCGGCGCAAGGCGGCGCAGGATGATTAGGGGCAAGGCAGGGCAGATGAGTATTTGGGCAAAGAAGAAAGGGACGGACGCATGAGCGCGCCGGGTGAAGAAATGCCCGGGGTGATTCTGGCGGGCGGGCGGGCGAGCCGGATGGGCGGCGGCGACAAGGGCTTGCGGCAGGTCGGCGGGGTTACGCTGCTGGCGCGGGTGATCACCCGGCTGGGGCCGCAGTGCGGGGCGCTGGCGCTGAATGCCAATGGCGATGCGGCGCGGCTGGCCGGGTTCGGCCTGCCGGTGCTGGCGGATGAGGTGGCGGGGTTTCCGGGGCCGCTGGCCGGGGTGCTGGCGGGGCTCGACTGGGCGCATGGGCTGGGGGCGCGGGCGATTGTGACCGCTGCGGCCGACACGCCCTTTCTGCCCGCCGATCTGGTGGTGCGGTTGCAGGCGGCAGTCGGGCCCTCGGGGCTGGCGCTGGCGGCAAGCCCGGATGCGCAGGGCCGGATGTTGCGTCAGCCGACCTTCGGGCTGTGGCCGGTGGCGTTGCGCGACGATCTGCGCGCGGCGCTGGCGGGGGGCTTGCACAAGGTGGTAGAGTGGACCGACCGGCACGGGGCGGGGGTGGCGGAATTTGCGGCCCTGCCGTTCGATCCCTTCTTCAACGTCAACACCCCCGAGGACATCGTTGAAGCCGAGCGTCTGCTGGCGCGGCTGGCATGAGGATCTACGGCATCACCGGCTGGAAGAACGCGGGCAAGACCACCCTGATGGAGCGGCTGGTGGCCGAGATCACGGCGCGCGGCTTCGCGGTTTCCACCGTCAAGCACGCCCATCACGACGCCGACATCGACCAGCCCGGCCGCGACAGCTATCGCCACCGCGCGGCGGGGGCGCGGCAGGTAATCCTGGCCTCGCCGCGGCGCTGGGCGCTGATGACCGAGCTCGGCGGGGCGGATGAGCCTGCGCTCGACGCCCTGCTGGCCCAGCTTGCGCCGGTCGATCTGGTGCTGGTCGAAGGTTTCAAGACTGCCGCCCATCCCAAGCTCGAGGCGCATCGGGCGGCGACCGGGCGGGGGCTGATTGCGCCGGAGAATGGGTCGGTGCGGGCGGTGGCTTCGGATGCCGCGCCGCAGGGGCTGGCGGTGCCGGTGTTCGATCTGAACGACACGGCGGCGATTGCCGATTTCATCCTGGGCGAGGTCGGGCTGTGAGCGGGCGGGGCGCCGGGGGTGCTACGGCACCGGGCGCTCTGGTGCCGGTGGACGAGGCGCTGGCGCGGCTGCGCGCGGCGCTGGTGCCGGTGACGGGGACCGAGGTTGTGGCGCTGGCGGATGCCGCCGGGCGGGTGCTGGCGGCGGACGCGGTGGCGCAGCGTGCGAACCCGCCCGAGGCCAATGCGGCGGTCGATGGCTACGGCTTTGCCGCAGCCGCCGTTGGCGCCGGGCCGCAGCGCCTGGCGCTGGTGGCGGGGCGGGCGGCGGCGGGGCAGCCGTTTGGCGGCGCGGTGCCACGGGGGGCGGCGATCCGCATCCTGACCGGGGCGGTGCTGCCGGTCGGCGTCGATGCGGTGGTGATGGACGAGGATTGCGTGCTTGATGGCGGCGCGGTGGGGTTTGCGGTGCCGGTCAAGGCGGGGATGAACACCCGGCCCGCGGGCGAGGATGTCGCCGCCGGAGCGCTGGCGCTGGCGGCGGGTCACCGCTTGCGCGCGCCCGATCTGGCGTTGCTGGCCGCCCTTGGGGTGGGGCGGGTGCAAGTGTGCCGGCGGCTGCGGGTCGGGGTGCTGTCGACCGGCGACGAGATCATCCCCGACCCGGCCCTGCCCGCCCTGCCGCATCAGATCTGGGATGCCAACCGCCCGATGCTGCTGGCGCTGGCCGCAGGCTGGGGCTGCGCGGCGGTGGATCTGGGCCACGTGCGGGACGATCGGCGCAAGATCGCGGCGCGGCTGGACCGGGGGGCGGCGCGGGTCGATGTGATCCTGACCTCGGGCGGGGCGTCGGCGGGCGACGAGGATCATGTCTCGCGCCTGCTGCGCACGCGCGGCACCCTGTCAAGCTGGCGCATCGCGATGAAGCCGGGGCGGCCCTTGGCGCTGGCCCTGTGGCGCGGGGTGCCGGTGATCGGGCTGCCGGGCAATCCGGTGGCGGCGCTGGTCTGTGCGCTGATCTTCGCGCGCCCGGCGCTGTCGTTGCTGGGCGGCGGTGGCTGGCCCGCGCCGCAGGGGTTCACGGTTCCGGCGGCATTCTCGAAGCGGAAAAAGGCCGGGCGGCGCGAGTATCTGCGGGCGCGGCTCAATGCCGAAGGGCAGGCCGAGGTGTTCGGCTCGGAAGGCTCGGGGCTGATTTCGGGGCTGAGCTGGGCTGGCGGGCTGGTCGAGTTGCCCGACGCGGCGGTGGATATTGCGCCAGGCTGTGCGGTGCGCTTTCTGCCTTATGGCAGTTTCGGCGTCTGAGCCAGATGCGCTCCGCGCGGGGATATTTTCACCAGTAAGAATTGGGGGGTCAGCCGCGGCGGATCAGGTAGATGCGGGTGGCCCCGCTGGCCGCGCTGCTGATCAGGGTGTGGCCCGCCTCGGCGCAGAAATGCGGAACATCGATCACCGCCGCCGGATCGGTGCTGATCAGGCGCAACACCGCGCCGGGTGCCATGGCGTGCAGGCGCTTGCGCGCCTTGAGCACCGGCAGCGGGCACAAAAGGCCGGTGGCGTCGATTTCATCATCCCAGGTCATGGCGCATCCGATAGCTCAAAGGGCGGGTTTTGTCTATCGTGCCACGTGGCGGTATGACAGGCTGCGCCCAGGCGACAAGGCGGGAACAGGGGCGAAGATGGCATCGGGTCAGCACGACGGCGTGTGGAAATCGGGGCGTGGGCGCGGGCGCCACACCCCCAAGGGGCGGCAGTTCAGTGATGCAGCACTTGCCGAGGTGCGGGCCTTGCTGGGAGATCGTCCGCGGCGGCGCGATCTGCTGATCGAGTTCCTGCATCTGATCCAGGATGCGCACGGCCAGCTTGCCGCCGCCCATCTGCGCGCGCTGGCCGAGGAGATGGCGCTGAGCATGGCCGAGGTCTGGGAGGTGGCGACGTTCTACGCCCATTTCGACCCAAGGCGCGAAGGCGAGGCCGCGCCGCCCGATCTGACCATCCGGGTGTGCAACAGCTTGCCCTGCGAGCTGGCGGGATCGGAGGCGCTGTTTGCCGCGCTGGCCGCCGGGCACGACCCTTCGCGGGTGCGGGTGCTGCGCGCGCCCTGCATGGGGCGCTGTGACAGCGCCCCGGTGGTCGAGGTCGGGCACCGGCATCTGGGCCATGCCACGCCCGAGGCGGTGGCGGCGGTGATCAAGGGCGGCGATTTTCATCCCGAGGTTGCGCCCTATGAGGGCCTTGCGGCTTACCTTGCGGCGGGAGGTTACATTCGGCTAAAGGAGTTGCGGGCGGGGGGCGACTGGCAAAAGGTGCAGGAAACGCTGCTGGCGGCAGGCCTGCGCGGCCTGGGCGGCGCGGGCTTTCCGACCGGGCGCAAGTGGGGTTTCGTGCGCGCTCATCAGGGGCCGCGCTATCTGGCGGTCAACGGCGACGAGGGCGAGCCCGGCACTTTCAAGGACCGTTGGTATCTGGAACGCACCCCGCATCTGATGCTGGAGGGGATGCTGATCGCGGCCTGGGCGGTCGAGGCGGAAAAGTGCTTCATCTACCTGCGCGACGAATACCCCGCGGTGCTGGCGATCCTGCGAGCCGAGATCGCGGCGCTGGAGGCGGCGGGGCTGGTCGCGCCGGGCTACATTGATCTGCGCAGGGGTGCCGGGGCCTATATCTGCGGCGAAGAAAGCGCGATGATCGAAAGCATCGAGGGCAAGCGCGGCATCCCGCGCCTGCGCCCGCCGTTCGTGGCCGAGGTCGGGGTGTTTGGTCGCCCGACGCTGGTGCATAATGTGGAAACCCTGCACTGGGTGGCGCGTATCTGCCGCGAAGGGCCGCAGATCATGGCCGGGGTGGAAACCAACGGCCGCAAGGGGCTGCGCAGCTATTCGGTCTCGGGCCGGGTGGCACGACCCGGGGTTTATCTGTTGGCGGCCGGATCGACCATTACCGAGGTGATCACGGCCGCGGGGGGGATGGCTGCGGGTCATGTCTTCAAGGCCTATCAGCCGGGCGGGCCGTCTTCGGGGCTGTTGCCTGCCAGCCTCTGCGACGTGGCGCTGGATTTCGACACCCTGCAACCGCTTGGCACATTCATCGGCTCGGCGGCGGTGGTGGTGCTGTCGGATCACGACAGCGCGCGGGCGGCGGCGCTGAACATGCTGCGGTTCTTTGCGGCTGAATCCTGCGGCCAGTGCACCCCGTGCCGGGTCGGTTGCGAAAAGGCGGTGAAGCTGATGGCGGAACCGAAGTGGGATCGCGCCCTGCTGGCGGATCTGTGCGATGTCATGGCCGATGCCTCGATCTGCGGGCTGGGACAGGCGGCACCGAACCCGATCCGCCTCGCGATCAAACATTTTGCCGACGAGGTCTGAGATGAGCACCAAGGTCGAATTCACGCTCGATGGCCGAAGCGTCAGCGCCGAGCCGGGGGAAACCATCTGGGCCGTCGCCAAGCGGGTCGGCACCGATATCCCGCATCTGTGCCACAAGGATGCGCCGGGCTACCGGCCCGATGGCAACTGCCGCGCCTGCATGGTGGAAGTGGCGGGCGAGCGGGTGCTGGCGGCCTCGTGCTGCCGCAACCCGAGTGCTGGCATGGTGGTGACCACCGATTCCGAGCGGGCGACAAAGGCGCGCGCGATGGTGATGGAACTGCTGCTGGCCGATCAGCCGGTGCAGGCCAAGGCGCATGACGCGGCCAGCCAATTGTGGGCGATGGCCCAAGCGCAGGGGGTGGCGGAAAGTCGCTTTCCGGCGCTGGAGGCGGCGCGGGTGCCGCTGTTGGATGCCAGCCACATCGCGATGCGGGTCAACCTTGATGCCTGCATCCAGTGCGGGCTGTGCGTCCGCGCCTGCCGCGAGGTGCAGGTCAACGATGTCATCGGGATGGCCGGGCGTGGCCATGACGCCTACCCCAGCTTCGATTTCGCCGACCCGATGGGGGATTCCACCTGTGTTGCCTGCGGCGAATGCGTGCAGGCCTGCCCGACCGGAGCGCTGATGCCCGCCACCGTGCTGGATGCGGCCCAGCTTGGCGACCGCAGCGCGGTTGATGCCGAGGTGAAAACCGTCTGCCCGTTCTGCGGCGTGGGCTGTCAGGTCAGCCTCAAGGTCAAGGACAACCGGATCAGCTTCATCGACGGGCTGAACGGCCCGGCCAACCAGAACCGGCTGTGCGTCAAGGGCCGCTTCGGGTTCGACTACATCACCCACAAGCACCGCCTGACCGTGCCGCTGATCCGGCGCGAGGGGGCACCCAAGGGGCTGAACGTCGATCCGGCCAAGCCGCTCACGCATTTCCGCGAGGCCAGTTGGGACGAGGCGCTGGATTTCGCCGCCGCCGGTCTGGCCCGGCTGAAGGCCGATCACGGCGGTCCGGCGGTGGCGGGCTTTGGCAGCGCCAAATGCACCAATGAAGAGGCGTATCTGTTTCAAAAGCTGATCCGGCAGGGCTTCGGGCACAACAACGTCGATCACTGCACCCGCCTGTGCCATGCCAGTTCGGTGGTGGCGCTGATCGAGAATATCGGCTCGGGCGCGGTGACGGCGACGTTCAACCAGATCGAACACGCCGACGTGGCGATCGTGATCGGCTGCAACCCGACCGAAAACCACCCGGTTGCCGCGACCTATTTCAAGCAGTTCGTGAAACGCGGCGGGCGACTGATCGTGATGGACCCGCGCGGTCAGGCGCTGAAACGCCACGCCGCCCACATGCTGCAATTTCGCCCCGGTGCCGATGTCGCGATGCTGAACGCGATCATGCATGTGATTGTCGAGGAACAGCTTTTTGACCGCCAGTATGTCGCGGCCATGACCGAGAACTGGGATGCGCAAAAGGCCCATCTGGCGGCCTATGCGCCCGAAAAGATGGCCGAAATCTGCGGTATCCCGGCCGATACCCTGCGCGAAGTGGCGCGCGAATTTGCCGGGGCCAAGGCCGCGATGATCTTCTGGGGCATGGGGGTCAGCCAGCACATCCACGGCACCGACAACGCGCGCTGCCTGATCAGCCTCGCGCTGATGTGTGGTCAGGTCGGCCGCCCCGGCACCGGGCTGCACCCGCTGCGCGGCCAGAACAACGTGCAGGGCGCATCGGATGCCGGATTGCTGCCGATGTTCCTGCCCGATTATCAGAGCGTGACCAGCGATCCGATCCGGGCGCATTACAGCGCAATCTGGGGCAGCGGCGACTGGTCGGATCAGAAGGGGTTGACGGTCACCGAAATCCTTGATGCCGTGCATGAGGGCAAGATCCGCGGGATGTATATCGCGGGCGAGAACCCGGCGATGTCGGACCCCGACGTGACCCACGCCCGCGCGGCCCTCGCCAAGCTGGAACATCTGGTGGTGCAGGATATTTTCGTGACTGAAACCGCCAACTATGCCGATGTCATCCTGCCGGCTGCGGCGTTCTATGAAAAAACCGGCACCGTCACCAACACCAACCGCCAGGTGCAGATGGCCCGCGCCGCGATCACCCCGCCGGGGCAGGCGCGCGCCGACTGGGCGATTACGGTCGATCTGGCCAACCGGCTGGGGCTGGACTGGACCTATAGCCACCCGCGCGAGGTGTTTGCCGAGATGAAGCTGGGGATGGCGAGCCTCGCCAACATCACCTGGGACCGGCTGGAAGCCGAGGGCGCGGTCACCTACCCCAGCCTGTCGCCCACCGACCCCGGTCAGGCGATCGTGTTTGGCGATGGCTTTCCGCGCGCGGGTGGTCGGGCGCGCTTTGCCCCGGTCAGCATCATTTCGCCCGACGAATTGCCCGATGCCGACTATCCGATGATCCTGACCACCGGGCGGCAGCTTGAACACTGGCATACCGGCGCGATGACAAGGCGGGCGACGGTGCTGGATGCGCTTGAACCCGAGGCCAACTGCTCGCTCAACCCGGCCACCTTGCGCCGGCTGGGGGTCAAGCCGGGGGCGATGGTGCGGCTGCAAACCCGGCGCGGCGAGATCACGATCATGGCGCGGGCCGACCGGGCGGTAGCCGAAGACATGGTGTTCGTGCCCTTCGCCTATGTCGAGGCGGCGGCCAACATCCTGACCAACCCGGCGATCGACCCCTACGGCAAGATCCCCGAGTTCAAGTTCGCGGCGGTGCGGATCACGGCGGCGTAACGGACACGGGCGCGACGGGGAAAGGGCATGATCCCTGCTCGGAGTCTTCAAATGCGATAGCCCTGCGCTGATGCGGGTTTGCCCTTGGGCGGCGGGGATGCTTATATGCCCGCACCGGCATTGCAAAAGGCAGCCCCGTGACGACGCCGCAGGAATTCATCGCCAAGTGGCGCGGGGTCGAGCTGAAGGAACGCTCGGCCTCGCAGAGCCATTTCAACGACCTCTGCCGCCTGCTGGAAATACCCGATCCGGTCAGCGCCGACCCGACCGGCGACTGGTTCACCTTCGAGAAGGGGGCCTCCAAGACCACCGGCGGCGAGGGCTGGGCCGATGTCTGGCGCAAGGATTGCTTTGGCTGGGAATACAAGGGCAAGGCTGCCAACCTCGACGCCGCCTTTGCCCAGTTGCAGCGCTATGCCATCGCCCTCGACAACCCGCCGTTGCTGATCGTGTCGGATATGGATGTGATCCGCATCCACACCAACTGGACCTACACCGTCCAGCAAACCCGCACCATCCAGCTTGAAGACCTGACCGACGCCGCGACCCGCGACCGCCTGCGCGATTGCTTTCTGAACCCCGAGGCGTTGAAACCCACCAAGACCAGGGCTTTGCTGACCGAGCAAGCCGCCGCCCACTTTGCCGCCATCGCGCAGCGGCTGCGCGGGCGCGGCCACGCGGCGCAGGCGGTGGCGCATTTCATCAACCGGCTGGTGTTTTGCATGTTCGCCGAGGATGTGAACCTGCTGCCGGGCAAGATGTTCGAGCGCATGATCAAGGCCGCCCGCCAGCAGCCCGAGACCTTCGCCACCCATGCCCGCACCCTGTTCACCGCCATGCGCAGCGGCGGGCTGGTCGGATTCGAACAGGTCGAGTGGTTCAACGGCGGGCTGTTTGATTCCGACGACACCCTGCCCCTGACCTGGCAGGATATCGACGACCTGATCCGCGCCACCGCGCTGGACTGGTCCGACATCGACCCCTCGATCCTTGGCACCCTGTTTGAACGCGGGCTTGACCCCGACAAGCGCAGCCAGCTTGGTGCCCATTACACCGACCGCGCCAAGATCATGCAGATCGTGACGCCGGTGATCGTGGACCCGCTGCTGGCAGAATGGGCGGCGGCCCGGGCCGAGATCGCGCCCCTGCTGGCCGGTGCCAGCACCAAAGGCCGCCTTCGCAGCCCCGCCCCCCCGGCCACCCGGCGCGCCACCGCGATCAAGGACCGCTTCAAGGAACGGCTGCGCGGCTTTCGGGTGCTGGATCCGGCCTGCGGATCGGGCAATTTCCTTTACCTTGCGCTGATGGAGCTGAAATCCATCGAGCATCGGGTCAATATCGAAGCCGAAGCCCTGGGCATCGGTCTGGCCAGCGAGACCCCGCTGTGCGGCCCCGAAACCATGGCCGGCATCGAGCTGAACCCCTATGCCGCCGAACTGGCGCGGGTGTCAGTCTGGATCGGCGACATCCAGTGGTCGCGCCGCAACGGCTTTGAGGCCGGGAAAAACCCGATCCTGCGCAAGCTTGACACCATCGAGAACCGCGACGCCGTGCTGGCCCCCGATGGCACGCGGGCCGAGTGGCCCCGCGCCGACGTGGTGGTCGGCAACCCGCCGTTTCTGGGCAACAAGAAGATGATTGCCGGCTTGGGCGAGGCCTACACCCTGGCGCTGCGCCAGGCTTACCCGCAGGTGCCGGGCGGGGTTGATCTGGTCGCCTATTGGTTCGCCCAAGCCTGGGCGCAGATGCAGGCGGG
>CAYQPD010000069.1:0-12949 GCA_964419305.1 uncultured Rhodobacter sp. | reverse complement strand
GCGCCTGCATCACCACGTCATCCTCTTCCGAGGCGGTCAGCATCGCCACCTTGGGGGGCTTGGCCATCAGCATGATCTGGCGCAACGCCGCAAGGCCACCGCCATGCGGCATCGACACGTCGAGCAGCACCACATCGGGCTGCAAGCGCTCGGCCAGCTCGGCCGCACCCAAAGCGTCCTGGGCCTGCCCGACCACCGAAATTCCGGCATCTTCCGACAAGCTGCGGGCGACCCCTTCGCGGTAGAGCGGGTGATCATCGGCGATCACGATTCGGATCGGTTCCATCATGCTTTTCCAATTTCCAAGGTCATCATCATTTCCGCGCCACCACCGTCGGCGCGGTTGCGCAGCTCAAGGGTGCCGCCAAGACTTTCCACCCGGTCGCGCAGCCCCACCAGACCAAGGCCGTGTTTGTCATCTCCGGGCTCGACCACCGCCGGATAGCCGGGGCCGGAATCGCTGACGCTCAGCGTCAGGCGGCCCCGCGCGAAGGTCAGCCGCACTTCCTGCCCGGCACCATCGGCATGGCGCCACGCGTTGTTCATGCCTTCCTGCACAAAACGATACATGCAGATTTTCACCGCCGGCGACAAAGCGGGCAGATCGGCGTCGGCGCAATGCAGGGCCACCGCGGTGCCGGTGCGCGCCACGTGCGGGTCGATCACGCTGCGCAGCACGTCGCAGGGATCGCGCTGCTCGATGTCGGGCAGCGACAATCCGCGCGAGATATTGCGAATCTCGCGGATGGCATCCTTGACCGCGCGTTCAACCTGACCAAGGTCAGTCTGCGCCGCAGCGCTGGCAACCGCGGGCCGCAGATCATCCAGCCGCAGGGCGGCAAAGCCAAGAAGCTGAGCCGGGCCGTCGTGCAGGTCGGCACCGATCTGACGCAGCGACTGGTCGTTCATCGCCGAGGCGCGCGACGCCGCCCCCTGCACCCGCAACCTGAGCGCGGTGTTGTGATCCGACAATTCCGCCAGTGCTGCCAACTGATTGGTCAGTGCGCCGCGCTGGCGGTCGATGGTGCGGCTGCCGCGCAGCACGATGGCGTAAAGCACCGTGCCCAGCCCCAGCATCATCGCCGCCACCGTCAACCAACTGCGCTGGCGCACGCTGGCCAGATCGGCTTGCAGCTCCGTGGCCGTTTCATAGAACTCTGCCACCCCGATGATCTTGCCCGACCACACCTCGCGGATCGGGCTGTAAATCTCCAGCATCGGTTGGCCCAGAGCGCCCGGATTGACATCTTCAAGGGTGCTCAGCTTGTCGAATTTCGCCGCCACCTCGCCCTGCCAGGCGCGTTTCAGGCTTTCCGATTCGGGAAAGGTCTGGCCAACGATCGCCTTGTCGGACGATTCGACCACCAACCCGCCCTGCTTCCAGATCTTGTAGGATTTGACCCGCTCGCCCAACGTGGTGCTGGTGAAAATCTCTTCCATGGCACGGCGCGCGCCCGGCGACAGGGTATCAGACTTTGCCAGATCCTGGCTTAGCGGCGAGATGAAACTTTCCATATACTGTGCGGTGGCATCGGCGCTGTTGTGCACCACACCTTCCTCGATCCGCGACGACACCCAACTGCCCATGATCACCATCGCCAGCAGCACGACCACGCCACCGGCCAGCGCAAATTGCGTGGCCAGCGACCAGTCGCGCGGGTGGGGCAGGCTGGGCGACACCGATACTCTCGACAATACCGTCATCCTGCCGTTCTAGCGGGGCATTGCCCGAACGGGAACGGTCTTTGATCTGATTGCAACCGGAATACGCGGTAAATTGCGCAAATCCGCCCGCTCAGACCTTCTTGCCGGCCTTGGGCTTGGCTTCCAGCGCATCGAGCCGGGCGGCAAGCGCCGCGTTTTCCTCGCGCGCCGTCACCGCCATGGCGCGCACCGCGTCGAATTCCTCACGCGTGACGAAATTCCGGTCGGCCAGCCAGCGGTCGACAAAGCCCTTCATCGCGGTTTCGGCCTCGGTCTTGGCACCCTGTGCCACACCCATGGCGTTGGTCATCAGCTTGGAGACATCATCGAAGAACTTGTTGGGCTGCGGCATGGCGGGTTCCTTTCACACTTGGCCCTATATGGTCTGGCGCGGCGCTTTGCACAAGTCCGGCACGCGGTCAGCATGCGGTTGACAACGCCGCAGCCGCACTGGAAAACCGCCCAAAGGAAACCGCATGGCCTATATCCCCTTCCCCGACATCTCGCCCGAAATTTATTCGTTCGAGATCTTCGGCCTGACGCTGGCGCTGCGCTGGTATGCGCTGGCCTATATCGCCGGGCTGCTGATCGGCTGGCGGCTGATACTGCGCCTGATCGCCACCGCGCGGCTGTGGCCCAAGGGGGCACCGATGCAGGCCGAGCAGGTAGAGCGGCTGCTGACCTGGGTCATCCTGGGGGTGATCATCGGCGGACGCACCGGCTTCGTGCTGTTTTATCAGCCGGGCTATTACCTTGCCAATCCGGGCCAGATCCTGCGGGTCTGGGAAGGCGGGATGTCGTTTCATGGCGGCTTTCTGGGGGTGGTGGTGGCGACGCTGATCTTTTGCCGACGCGAGGCCATCCCGATGCTGTCGGCGGCCGATCTGATGGCGGTGGCCACCCCGCCCGGCCTGCTGCTGGGGCGCATCGCCAATTTCATCAACGCCGAGCTTTGGGGCCGCCCGACCGCCCTGCCCTGGGGCGTGGCCTTTCCATCCGAGGCGGCGCAAAGCTGCCCCGGCGTGGTCGGCATCTGTGCCCGCCACCCGTCGCAGCTTTACGAGGCCGGGCTCGAGGGGCTGGTGCTGGGCAGCCTGCTGCTGATCATAGTCTGGCGCCGGGGCTGGCTGGCACGGCCCGGTGCGGTGGCGGGGCTGTTCTTTGCAGGCTACGGCGCGGCGCGCTTTGCGGTCGAGTTTGTGCGCCAGCCCGATGCCCAGTTCGTGACGGATGGCAACCCGCTGGGGCTGGCCTGGCAGGTGGGCGGCTATGGCCTGACCATGGGGCAGGCACTGTCGCTGCCGATGATCGCCGTGGGGCTTTACCTGATCTGGCGCGCCTGGTCGCATGACCCCGCTTGAGGCCCTGCTGATCCGCCGCGTCAAAGCGGCCGGGCCGATCCGTCTGGCCGATTACATGGCCGAATGTCTGCTGCACCCCGAGCACGGCTATTACACCACCCATGACCCGTTCGGCGCGGGCGGCGATTTCACCACCGCGCCCGAAATCAGCCAGATGTTCGGCGAGCTGATCGGGCTTTGTCTCGCGCAAAGCTGGCTCGATCAGGGCGCGCCATCGCCCTTTACCCTGGCCGAGCTTGGCCCCGGTCGCGGCACCCTGATGGCCGATCTGCTGCGCGCCACCACAGCGGTGCCGGGGTTTCATGCGGCCGCACAAGTGACCCTGATCGAGGCCTCGCCCCGCTTACGCGCCCGTCAGCGCGCCGCCCTTGGCAGCCATCCGGCGCGCTGGCTGGACACGGTGGATGCTCTGCCCGAGGCCCCGCTGTTCCTGATCGCCAACGAGTTTTTCGACGCGCTGCCGATCCGCCAGTTCACCCGTGATCCGGCGGGGTGGTGTGAAACCATGGTCGGGCTGAAGGGCGGCGCGCTGGCCTTCGGCCTTGCCCCCGCCACACCGCTTGCCGCCCTAGAGCCCCGCCTCGCCGATACTGCCCCCGGCGAGAGGATCGAGGTCTGCCCCGCCGCCCCGCCGATCATCGCCGCGATTGCGCGCCTTATCACCGCCCACGGGGGTGCTGCACTGATCATCGACTACGGCGGCTGGCACTCACGCGGGGACACTTTTCAAGCGCTGCGCGGCCATGCCTATGCCGACCCTCTGGCCGCCCCCGGCGCGGCCGATCTGACGGCGCATGTCGATTTCGAGGCGCTGGCGCAAGCCGCCCCCCCCTGCGCCACTGCGGGCCCGATCCCGCAGGGCACCCTGCTGACCCGTCTGGGAATTGTCGCCCGCGCCGCGCGGCTGGCGCAAAACCTGTCCGGCACGGCGCTGGAAAACCATCACGCCGCGACTCGGCGCTTGACCGACCCGCAGGAAATGGGAACGTTGTTCAAGGCGCTGGCGCTGCACCCACCGGGCAGCCCGGCCCCGCCGGGATTCGACTGATGCTGGAAATTCTGACCTCCGATGCCCTGACCCCGCTACGCCACGGTTTTTTCACCCGCAAGGGCGGGGCATCATCGGGCATCTTTTCCGGCCTCAACTGCGGTCCGGGTTCATCCGATCTGTCGGAAGCCGTGGCGATCAACCGCGCCCGGGTGGCGCTCGCGATGGAGGCCGAGCCCGATCACCTGATCACCGTGCATCAGATCCATTCCGCCGAGGTGCTGACGGTTACCGCCCCGCTGCCCGGCGATCCCGCCACCCCCCGCCCCCGCGCCGATGCGCTGGTGACCGCCACGCCGGGGCTGGTGCTGGGGGTGCTGACCGCCGACTGCCAGCCGGTGCTGTTCGCCGATGCCAGCGCGCGCGTGATCGGGGCGGCCCATGCCGGCTGGCGCGGCAGCCGTGACGGGGTGCTGGAGGCCACGCTGGCCGCGATGGAACGGCTTGGCGCGCGGCGGGCCGACATCACCGCCGTGATCGGCCCCACCATCAGCCTGGCCGCCTACGAGGTTGGCCCCGAGTTCGTCGAGGCCTTCATCGACGACGACCCCGCCAGCGCCCGCTTCTTTGCCGGCGGCAGCGGCGACCGCGCCCGGTTCGATCTGCCCGGCTATAGTCTGGCGCGGTTGCGCGCCGCAGGCGTTGGCCATGCCGAATGGACCGGCCACTGCACCTACCGCGACCCCGAGCGATTCTATTCCTACCGCCGCGCCACTCACCTGGGCGAGGCCGACTACGGGCGGCTGATTTCGGTGATCCGGCTGTGATCGCGGCAGCACTTGGGCAGACCCCGCCAAGCTGCTGCCGCAATCGCTGCCTTCCGCATCCCGACCTTTCGTCCGACAGCGGTCATTTCCCCTTGAATTATTGAAAATTCACTGTTTCCCGCCGCGCCACAATTCGGCCTTGGGTAAATTTATATTCAGCCCCGAACGGTCAAAACCCTGCCGCATTGCGCGGCGATAGTGATCCCAAGGTCGAATGGACCATCACGAGCAGGAAAAGGAGCAGGTCATGAAAAAGGAACGTCGCTGGTTGAAATCGGTGCTGGCCGCAAGCGCCGAGCCGCAGATCGCCATGCCGTGGCAGCGCGGCACCCGGCGCAAGCCCGAAGCCTTCAAGGCCGCCGCCGTGCCGGGGCGCGCGCGCGCCGTCGCCGCCCGCTGATCCGACCTTGCGCAATTTCAAGGGTCGCAGGCCATGCCCTGCGGCCCTTTGTCATTGATCACGCCGAATCACCCAAGCGCAGACTTGCCGGATCTGGCATCTTGGGGCAGTCGATACCGGGCAGGCGCGACAACAATCGCGGGCACAGCCCCGGTTTCGTTTCCACCGTGGCCACAATTGATCATATATTTTGACAAACCGCCGCAATTCGGCCATGTCCTGCCCTACAGATGTCCCTCTGTGAACACGGATGGCAGGCGCGGCAAGACTTTCGGGCAGCCCTGACACCGCTCTGGAACGACCTTGGTGGTCGGCTCTGGGATTGATGCTCGGCAAGGCGGCCCTGATGCGCAGCTCTGGCGTGTCTCAAGGGGCCGCCTTTCGCTTGCGGCTCAGGCCTGCCGTTGCAGCCGCGCCTCAAGCACGTCGAACGGCACCCCCGGCTGATCCTTGGCGCAGCGGATCACCAGACTGGTCTTGACCGATGCCACATTGGCGGCAGCGGTCAACTGCTCGGTCAGGAAGTTCTGAAAGGTTGACAGATCGGGGGCCACGCATTTCAGGATGAAGTCGATCTCGCCGTTCAGCATGTGGCACTCGCGCACCAGCGACCAGTCGCGGCAGCGCTGCTCGAATGCCGCGAGATCGGTCTCGGCCTGGCTCATCAGCCGCACCATGGCGAACACCTGCACCTCGAAGCCCAACTGACGCGGGTTGATATTGGCGTGATAGCCGGTGATGAAGCCGGCTTCTTCCAGCGTGCGCACCCGGCGCAGGCAGGGCGGCGCCGAAATTCCCACCCGCCTGGCGAGTTCGACATTGGTCATGCGACCATCGGCCTGCAACTCGGCCAGAATCTGGCGATCAATCGGGTCCAGCTTTGACGCAGGCATGTTGTTTTTCCTGTTTTGAGCGGACATTAGGATTTCCGCCCGCTTTGCGCAATATTATTTCAACTATTGGCAAGATTGAAGTGCGCGCTGCGACCATCGCACCCGCCGCAGGGGCTTTCCGGCTTGCGCCGCAGGGCCTATATGAGGCCGATCACCGAGACAAGCGAGGATGCCATGCCTGACCCACACCACAGCCGCGTTCTGATCATCGGCTCGGGGCCGGCCGGTTATACCGCCGCAATCTACGCCGCCCGCGCCATGCTGAACCCGATCCTGGTGCAGGGGCTGCAACCGGGCGGGCAGTTGACCATCACCACCGAGGTCGAGAACTGGCCCGGCGACACCGAGGTGCAGGGCCCCGATCTGATGCTGCGGATGGAAGCGCACGCCAAGGCGATGGGGGCCGAGGTGATCGCCGACTACATCACCCACCTTGATCTTGCCCGCCGCCCCTTCACCGCCAGCGCCGATTCCGGCACCATCTACACCGCCGATGCGGTGATCCTGGCCACTGGCGCGCAGGCGCGCTGGCTGGGTCTGCCGTCCGAGGAAAAGTTCAAGGGCTTCGGCGTCTCGGCCTGCGCCACCTGCGACGGCTTCTTCTATCGCGGCAAGGAAGTGGTGGTGACGGGCGGGGGCAACTCGGCGGTGGAAGAGGCGCTGTTCCTGACCAACTTCGCCAGCAAGGTGACCCTGATCCACCGCCGCGACAGCCTGCGGGCGGAAAAGATCATGCAGGATCGCCTGTTCAAACACCCGAAGATCGAGGTGATCTGGAACCATACGGTCGAGGAAGTGCTGGGCGATGAAAACCCGCCCGGGGTCACCGGGGTGCGGGTGCGCGAAGTGAAATCAGGGATCGAGCAGGTGGTGCCCTGCACCGGCTTCTTCGTGGCCATCGGCCATTCCCCGGCCTCGGAACTGGTCAAGAACCAGCTTGAAATGCAGCCCGGCGGCTATGTCAAGGTCACCCCCGGCAGCACCCACACCTCGATCGCCGGGGTGTTTGCGGCGGGCGATCTGACCGATCCGCACTACCGCCAGGCCGTCACCAGCGCCGGCATGGGCTGCATGGCGGCGCTTGATGCCGAGCGCTGGCTGGCCGAGGTAACGTGATAAGTTGCTGCGACGCAGCAATTATGTCGCGTTTGCCGCGGCTATTGCGATTTTCCCTTGAATTACGCCGTGTTTGAGGGCTATGGCGCGCGCAAGCGCGAGCCTTGGCCCGCACCCCACCTTTTCGCACCATTAGAGAAAAGCGAGTATTGCCATGTCCCTTGTCAACCATGCCCCGATCCCCGAGCTTTACGTTTCGCATGAATCCGCCGAAAAGCTGAAGCACGAGGCCGGCAATCTGCCGTCGTGGGATCTGACGCCGCGCCAGATCTGCGATCTGGAACTCTTGATGAACGGCGGCTTTTCCCCGCTGAAGGGCTTTCTGAGCGAGGCCGACTATACCGGCGTGGTCGAGAACATGCGGCTGGCCGATGGCACGCTGTGGCCGATGCCGATCACCCTTGATGTCAGCGAGGCGTTTGCGGCCACGGTCGAGCCGGGGCAGGACATTGCGCTGCGCGACCCGGAAGGCGTGATCCTTGCCATTCTGTCGGTCAGCGACAAATGGCTGCCCAACAAGCCGCGCGAGGCCGAAAAGGTATTCGGGGCCGACGATCTGGCGCACCCGGCGGTGAACTACCTGCACCATGTCGCGGGACCGGTCTATCTGGGCGGTCCGATCACCGGCATCCAGCCGCCGGTGCATTACGATTTCAAGGGCCGCCGCGACACCCCGAACGAATTGCGCGCCTTTTTCCGCAAGGTCGGCTGGCGTCGCGTGGTGGCGTTCCAGACCCGCAACCCGCTGCACCGCGCGCACCAGGAACTGACATTTCGCGCCGCGCGCGAGGCGCAGGCCAACCTGCTGATCCACCCGGTGGTCGGCATGACCAAGCCGGGCGACGTCGATCACTTCACCCGGGTGCGCTGCTACGAGGCGGTGCTTGACCAGTATCCGGCCTCAACCACCACGATGAGCCTTCTGAACCTTGCGATGCGCATGGCCGGCCCGCGCGAAGCGGTCTGGCACGGCATCATCCGGCGCAACCACGGCTGCACCCATTTCATCGTCGGGCGCGACCATGCCGGGCCGGGCAAGAACTCGGCCGGGCAGGATTTCTACGGTCCCTACGACGCGCAGACCCTGTTCAAGGAGCACGAGGCCGAAATCGGCCTTGAGATGGTCGATTTCAAACACATGGTCTATGTCCAGGAAAAGGCCCAGTATTACCCGGCGAACGAGGTGCCGGAAGGCAGCACCGTGCTGGATATTTCCGGCACCGAACTGCGCCGCCGCCTGCGCGAAGGGCTCGACATTCCCGAATGGTTCAGCTTTCCCGCCGTGGTGACGGAACTGCGCCGCACCAGCCCCGCGCGCTCGCAGCAGGGCTTTACGGTGTTCTTCACCGGCCTCAGCGGCTCGGGCAAATCGACCATCGCCAACGCGCTGATGGTCAAGCTGATGGAGATGGGTGGCCGCCCGGTGACGCTTTTGGACGGCGACGTGGTGCGCAAACACCTGTCATCCGAGCTGGGTTTTTCCAAGGAACACCGCGACATCAACATCAAGCGCATCGGCTATGTGGCGTCGGAAATCACCAAGAACGGCGGCATTGCGCTGTGCGCGCCGATCGCCCCCTACACCGCCACCCGCCGCGCGGTGCGCGAGATGATCGAACAATATGGCGCGTTCATCGAGGTCCATGTGGCAACGTCGGTCGAAGAATGCGAACGGCGTGACCGCAAGGGTCTTTACAAGCTGGCGCGGGCCGGCAAGATCAAGGAATTCACCGGCATTTCAGACCCCTATGAAGTGCCCGCCAAGGCTGAACTGGTGGTGGATACCGAAAACGTCGATGTCGATCACTGCGCCCACCAGGTGGTTCTGAAGCTCGAGTCGATGGGGCTGATCAAGGGCTGAGCCCTGCGGGGCGGCAGCACCCGTCCGTTATGGGCGGGCGCTGCCGTCATCGCAGACCGCTTCAATTCACGCTTACCGGTGCCAGATCATTCTGCCGCGCCAGAGCAAATGCCATCGGGCGGTCACGCACCAGCGCCAGCCGCGCGCCATCGGCATCGTGCACCGCATAAAGGGTGTCGATCCCGATCACCTGGTCGCGGATTTCTTCCGGCAAGTCGGCCACAGCCACCGGCCGCACATAGACGATGCGCTTGCCTGCCTCGGGCAGACCCTCGAATTTGACATCCATCTCAGCCTCCATCCTTGCGTCCGATCACGATCCGCTGCACCACCGGATCAGGCAAGTCACGGTGCAGGTCGATATGCAGCAGCCCGTTCTCGATCCCGGCCCCGGCCACCTCGACACCGTCCGCCAGCACGAATGTGCGCTGAAAGGCGCGCGCAGCAATGCCGCGGTGCAGGAACACCCGCGCCGAGTCATCTTCAGCGTGGCGACCCCGGATCACCAGTTGCCGATCCTCGAGTGTGATCGCCAGATCGTCGTCGCAAAACCCGGCCACCGCCAAGGTGATGCGATAAGCATCTTCGGTTACGGCCTCAATGTTGAACGGCGGATAGCCATCGCCCCCACTTTTGACGCTGCGCTCGACCATCCGCTCAAGTTGCTCGAAACCCAAAAGATAGGGACTCGCCGCAAAGCCAAGTTTCGTCATCGGACATGCCCTTCACCAAGCGACAGATCAATCCCGGGCCCCATATCGGGCACCCGTCAGTCAGATATGGGAATGCCGCTGCGCCCCTGCAAGCCCCGGCAAACCACCTTCCGGTTGGTTGATTTTTTTCCGCTACGGCGAAAAATCGCTATATTTCCCGGCACTGATCCAGCGACTCAACCATGAATGGCCTCCGATGAATGCGCCAGCGGAACTGAACACCGAAGAGATGATGCGCATCCGGCTGGAAGTGCTGAAGCGCGAGCACCGCGATCTCGACGAGGCGGTGCATGTGCTGGCAACCGCAGGCCGCCCCGACCCGCTGACGCTGCGGCGGCTCAAGAAGCAGAAGCTGGTGCTGAAGGATCAGATCACCAGGATCGAGGACAAGCTGATCCCCGACATCATCGCCTGACCGGGGCCCTCATCGGGCGTGCCCGCCCTCTTCGCTGGCCCTGCCACCGGCAAGCGATGAAAGACCGCAAGGGATTGAAGAGCGCGCCCTTGCCCCGCCGCCGTCGGCAGCTATAGTGCGCCCGCGATCGGGAAAGGAACCACATGCGTCTGGACGTGGGCATCATCATGGGCAGCCAGTCCGACTGGCCGACCATGAAAGAGGCATCCCTGATCCTCGACGATCTGGGGGTGGGCTGGCAAGCCAGCATCGTCTCGGCCCACCGCACCCCGGATCGGCTGTGGGAATATGGCAAGACCGCCGCCGCGCGCGGGCTCAAGGTGATCATCGCGGGCGCGGGGGGGGCGGCCCATCTGCCCGGCATGATGGCGTCGAAAACCCGGCTGCCGGTGATCGGCGTGCCGATCCAGACCAAGGCGCTTGGCGGGCTCGACAGCCTTTATTCGATCGTCCAGATGCCGCGCGGCTTTCCGGTTGCCACCATGGCAATCGGGGCGGCCGGGGCGGCCAATGCGGGCCTGATGGCTGCCGCGATCCTCGCGCTGTCGGACGTGGCGCTGGCGGCGCGGCTGGAGGCCTGGCGCGCGGCGCTGTCGGCCTCGATCCCCGAGGTGCCGCTTGATGAGTAAGGCCCTGGCGGCGGGCGCCACCATCGGCATTCTGGGCGGCGGCCAGTTGGGGCGGATGCTGGCGGTCGCGGCCAGCCGCCTTGGCTTTCGCAGCCATATCTACGACCCGGCCCCCAACCCGCCCGCCGCCGAGGTCGCCCATGCCGTGACCTGCGCGCCTTACGATGACGCCGCCGCCCTTGCCGCCTTTGCCGCCGGGGTGGAGGTGATCACCTATGAATTCGAAAACATCCCGACCGCCGCGCTTGACCTGCTGGAAGCCACCCGCCCGATCCGCCCGAACCGACGCGCGCTGGCGATCAGTCAGGACCGGCTGGCCGAGAAGAATTTCCTCAGCGGCCTCGGCCTTGCCACGGCCCCCTACGCCGCCGTCACCACCACCGCCGATCTGACTGCCGCGCTGGCCCGGATCGGCACCCCGGCCATTCTGAAAACCATCCGGCTGGGCTATGATGGCAAGGGGCAGGCGCGGATTGCCACCGCCGCCGATGCCGCTCCGGCGCTGGCAGAAATGCAGGGCGCGGCTTGCGTGCTGGAAGGTTTCATAACCTTTTCGCACGAGGTTTCAGTGATTGCGGCGCGGGGTCTTGACGGCGCTGTCGCCTGCTTTGACCCCGGCGAAAACGTCCATCGCGACGGCATCCTGCGCACCACCACGGTGCCCGCGCGCCTGTCACCCAGCCAGCGCACCGACGCGGTGCTGCTGGCCGCGCGCATCCTGAACGCGCTCGATTATGTCGGGGTGCTCGGGGTCGAGCTGTTCGTCACCCCCGCCGGCCTGATCGTCAACGAGATCGCGCCCAGGGTGCACAACTCGGGGCACTGGACCCAGAACGGCTGCGCGGTCGATCAGTTCGAGCAGCATATCCGCGCCATCACCGGCTGGCCGCTGGGTGACGGTGGCCGCCATGCCGATGTCACGATGGAAAACCTGATCGGCGAAGACATCGCGCGCGTCCCGGCGCTGGCCGCCGAGCGCAACACCGCACTCCATCTTTACGGCAAGGCCGAAGTGCGTCCGGGCCGCAAGATGGGCCACGTCAACCGCATCACTCCAGGGCGGGGCTGACGCCCGTCAGCTATCCGTCCTCTGCGGGTCCGTTGCGGCTTGGTCGTCCGGCGCTGCGTCCTCGGCCGCGATGGCTTGCACCTGCCGCAGCGCGTCATCAAGCGCCAGGTCAATCTGCGCCACCTCGGCCGGGTTCCACACCAGCCGTGCCAGCGGGATCGCCAGCAGCGACACCGCGATCGGGGCCAGCACCGGCAACCCGAGCGTAACCCCCAGCACCCCGCCAATGCCGCGACCGATGCCAAAGCACAGCGCCACCAGCAAAAGCTGCACCACCGCCCGCGCGGCCAGCGCCACCATCGCCTCGGGGCGCTGCCAGTCGGCCAGACTGGCGGGCCATTCCTGCGGGCGCAGAACCACCAGCCACAAAAGGAAGATCGCGGTGAACACCGGCACCACCGGCCAGCCAAAACCGCCCAGCCCCGCCAGCAGCGGGCCACCATAGAGCAGCACCCCGGCCACGCGAAAAATCTGCAATCGGTTCGGCATGATCGGCTCCGCCTCTTGTCCCGCGCGTCGCACAGTGGCGCACGCGCAGCAGCGAACTGTCAGGTCTCATCGGCTTGTTCACCGCTGAGATCGGGAAATTCCTTTGGGTTCGGAGTGTGACCTTGATCGGTTGACGCAGTCAAGCCACCTCGGCAGGTCGGCGTTGCGCGCGGTCGAGGTGCGAAGATGTGGTTCGGGAAAACCGAACATCCGGAAAAAGTAGATCGAGCGGCATGATGCATCGAGCAAACGGCCGACGCGACCTACGCCAAAAAGGCGGATCGTTGGCGGCTTGCAGATAGCGGCTTTGTCGGGCTGTCCAGCACAGACGCAGAACAAAAGTTGTCCAACCTTCCCGTAAGGTTGGACATAACGATGTCACAACCCATTGAAATGAAACCAAAAACATAAAAAGTTGGCAGCCCGTAGGTGTTCCATCCCGGATGATCACATAGACCCTCGGCGTTCTGCGTTTTTCATGGCA
>CAYQPD010000068.1:0-13126 GCA_964419305.1 uncultured Rhodobacter sp. | reverse complement strand
AGTGGCAGCCCGTAGGGGAGTCGAACCCCTCTTGCCTGGTTGAAAACCAGATGTCCTAACCGATAGACGAACGGGCCACGCATCGGTGCGGCGGTGTCTAGTGGCAGCGGCGCTGACTCGCAAGGGGAAAATGCGGGCGCGGCGGCGATAAAGCGGCGCTCACGTCCCGGCGCGGGCGGCGTCTTCCAGCCGAAGCTGGACCTTTGATCGTCCGCCGTAGGTGTTGATCTCCAGCCGCCCGGCCAGATGAAAGCGGGCATGGCCGGGGTTTTCCAGCGCCGACCCCAGCGGACCATCGAACGCGCCGAAGGCCACCGCTTCAAGCCGCGCCCCCGGCTCGCCAAAGCTGAGGCGCAAGTGGTTTTCGCCGATCCGGCGCGCGAACACCGCCTGATCGGCAAAGGCAAAGCGCGGCGCGGGTGCGGCCGCCCCGAACGGCCCTGCCGCCTCAAGCTGCTCGACCAGCGCCAGGGTGGCCGCCCCCGGCATCAGCAGCCCGTCCAGCGCCAGATCGGCAGGCCCGCCACTGCCCGCCCCCTGCCGCGCCAGCAAGTCCCCCAGCCGGGCCATTGCGGCCTCAAGCTGATCCTGCGCCACACTCAGCCCGGCGGCCATCTTGTGGCCCCCCCCCGCCAGCAGCAGCCCCTCGGTGGCCAACCGGTGCACGGCCGCGCCAAGATCGACCCCCGCGACCGAGCGCCCCGAGCCCTTGCCGATCCCGCCCTCCAGCCCGATCACCACGGCAGGCCGCCCGGTCGCCTCTTTCAGCCGTGCCGCGACAATCCCCACCACACCCGGATGCCAGCCTTCGCCTGCCGCCCAGACCAGCGGGCCACCCAAGCCCCGCGCCTCGGCCTGCGCCAGCGCACTGGCGCGCACCGCGGCCTCGATCTCGCGGCGCTCGGTGTTGAGAACATCCAGCCGCTCGGCCAGCGCGGCGGCCTCGTGCGCGTCTTCGCTGGCCAGCAGCCGCGCCCCCAGATCGGCCGCCCCGATCCGCCCCCCGGCATTGATGCGCGGCCCCAGCACAAAGCCCAGAGCATAGGCGGTCGGGGCGTGATCCAGCCGCGCCACATCGGCCAGCGCCGCCAGCCCGACCCGCTCGCGCCGCGCCATCACCCGCAGACCCTGACGCACGAAAGCCCGGTTGACCCCGATCAGCGGTGCCACATCGGCCACCGTCGCCAGCGCCACCAGATCAAGCAGCGCCATCAGATCGGGGCCGTTGATGGCCTCGGTGCGCAATTGCCGGTTGGCCGCGACCAGCACCAGAAACACCACCCCGGCGGCACACAGATGGCCAAGCGCGCCGTCCTCGTCCTGTCGGTTGGGGTTCACCACCGCCAGCGCCGGGGGCAGGGTCTCGCCGCCAAGGTGGTGATCCAGCACCACCACATCGCAGCCGGCAGCCGCCGCGATTGCCACATGCGACAGGGTGCCGCAATCGACGCAGACGATCAGATCGTGATTTGCGGCCAGCGCCGCCATGGCCGGCGGGTTCGGGCCATAGCCTTCGTCAATGCGGTCGGGGATATAAAGCGTGGCGCGGTGCCCCAGCGCGCGCAGCCAGATCAGCAGCAGCGCCGCCGAGGCCCCGCCATCGACATCATAGTCGGCAAAGACCGCAATCCGCTGGCGCGCGCGCAGCGCCGCCACCAGACGCGCCGAAGCAAGATCCATGTCCTTCAGCACCAGCGGATCGGGCAACAGATCGCGCAACGACGGCGCCAGATAGGCGGCGGTGTCGGCAGGTGCAACCCCGCGCCGGACCAGGGTATGACACAGCGCCAGCGGCAGCGGCGTGGCCTGCGCCATCGCCTCGGCCAAGCGATCCTGCTCGACCGAAGGCCCGACCCAGCGGCGGCCAAGGATCGAGGCTTCGACATTCAGAAACGCGCGCGCACCCATGCCCCCTGATGGCGCAGGCGGCGGCGCTCTTCAAGCCCTGACCGGGCTTTCATCGCCTTGGCACCAGACTGCGGCTTCTTCTTTGCCCAAATACTCGAATCCCCCCGCGCCACTCCGGCCCGGGGTCATTTCACCGCGCTGCGATACAGCATCCGCCGCACCGAGCCGGTTTTCGAGCGCATCAGCAGGGTTTCGGTGGTCACCCAGCCGGGTTCGCGCTGGATGCCTTTCAGGATCGACCCCGAAGTGACGCCGGTGGCGGCAAAGATCACATCGGCGCGCACCAGATCGTGCAACTGGTAGATGCGGTCAAGGTCGGTGATCCCGGCGCGGCGCGCCCGCGCGCGCTCGTCGTCGTTGCGAAACAGCAGCTTGCCGTAGATCTGCCCGCCCATGCAGCGCAGCGCCGCCGCCGCCAGCACCCCCTCGGGCGCGCCGCCGGATCCCATATACATGTCGATCCCGGTGGTGGCGGCCTCGGCGCAGTGGATCACCCCGGCCACATCGCCATCGGTGATCAGCCGGATCGCCGCCCCGCTCGCGCGCAACTCGGCAATCAGCGCGTCATGGCGCGGCCGTTCCAGCACGCACACCGTGATGTCGCCGGGGGCACAGCCCTTGGCCGCCGCCAGGGCGCGCACCCGCTCGGCCGGTGCCATCGCCAGGGTCACGGTGTCGGTCGGATAGCCCGGCCCGATCGCCAGCTTTTCCATGTAGACGTCAGGGGCGTGCAGCAGGGTGCCGCGCGGGGCCATCGCGATCACGGTCAGGGCATTGGGCATGTCCTTGGCGGTCAGGGTGGTGCCCTCCAGCGGGTCAAGCGCGATATCCACCGCCGGGCCTTTGCCGGTGCCGACCTCTTCGCCGATGAACAGCATCGGGGCCTCGTCGCGCTCGCCCTCGCCGATCACCACCACCCCGGCGATATCAAGCCGGTTCAACTGCGCCCGCATCGCGTTCACTGCGGCCTGATCGGCCGCCTTCTCGTCGCCGCGCCCGACCAGCTTGGCCGAGGCCAGCGCGGCCGCCTCGGTCACCCGGGCAAGGCCCAATGAGAGCATGCGATCCTGAAATTTCCAAGTGACGGACATGGCGGGTTCCTTTGGCTCAGACTGTCTGATCCAAGGCCTAACGCCGGGCAGGGGCAGGCGGCAAGGATGGGTGCGCTAACATCCGGGCGGTTTTTTGGTCGCACCCTTCGGGGCGCCGCTCTCAGACCTCTTCGATCCGAATCGCGACCGGCTCGCCCACCAGCACGCCGGTGGCGGCAAAGCGCGCCATGGCGGTATCGACATCATCGCGGGTGGCCTTGTGGGTGACGATCAGCACCGGGGCCTGCACCCCCTGGTGGCCATACTGGCGCATCCGGTCGATCGAGATCCCGGCCTCGCCCAGGGCGGTGGCGATCCTGGCCAGGGCGCCGGGCTTGTCGAGCAGGGTCATGCGCAGATACCACGGCGCGGGGGTCGAGGTGCGGGCCGGTGTCGGCACCACAAGTGCGGCGGCGGGCACCCCGAAGGTCGGGGTGCGGATGCCGCGCGCGATGTCGATCACGTCGGCCAGCACGGCGCTGGCGGTCGGGCCCGATCCCGCGCCGGGGCCGCGCAGCACGATCTGGCCCACCGCGTCGCCTTCCAGCACCACCATGTTGGTGCCGCCCTGCAACTGCCCCAAAGGGTGGCCTTCCGGCACCAGGCACGGCGTCATGCGCTGCTCGAGCCCGCGCCCGGTCATCTGCGCCACCCCCAGCAACTTGATGCGGAAACCCATGTCGGCGGCGCGGCGGATATCGTCGATCGAGATCGCGCCGATGCCTTCCAGTTCCACGGCATCGAACGATACCTTGGTGCCAAACGCTATTGCGGCCAGCAGGGCCAGCTTGTGGCCCGCGTCGATGCCGCCGACATCAAGGTTGGGATCGGCCTCGAGATAGCCCAACTGCCGCGCCTCCTCGAACACCTGATCGTAGGGCAGGCCTGCGCTTTGCATCCGGGTCAGGATATAGTTGCAGGTGCCGTTCATCACCCCCATCACCCGGCGCAGGGCGTTGCCCGCCAGCCCCTCGGTCAGCGCCTTGATCACCGGAATCCCGCCCGCCACCGCCGCCTCGAACCGGATCACCCGGCCTGCGGCCTCAGAAGCCAGCGCCAAAGCGTGGCCATGATGCGCCAGCAGCGCCTTGTTGGCGGTGACGACATCCTTGCCCGCCGCGATCGCGGCCTCGGTGGCGTCGCGCGCCGGGCCTTCTGATCCGCCCATCAGCTCGACGAAAACGTCGATATCGTCGCGCTGCGCCAGCGCCACCGGATCGGCTTCCCAGGCGTAGCCCGACAGATCGGCGTCGCGGTTGCGCGAACGGTCGCGCGCCGAAACGGCGGTGATCACCACCGCCCGCCCGGCCCGCGCGGCAATCAGATCGGCGTGGCGCTGCACGATCTGCACCACCCCGATGCCAACCGTGCCCAGACCGGCAACCCCCAGACGCAACGGCGCAACCATCCCGATCTCCACTCGACAATTCCCCCGCCTTGGCCAAGGGCAAAGGCAGCCGGGCTCTGTTAGCGGTTTCAACGCAGGCTTGCAACGCGCGAGCGGCGCACCGAACGGCTAGCTGCCCACCCCGCGCGCGATCGCCGCCGCCAGCCGTGCCCGGGTGGCGGGGTCATGCACCGGGCCGCGCATGGCCGCCGCGCGTGCCCGCAGCCGGTTGGCGCGGGCCACCAGAGCCTCGCCCACCCCGGCCGTCAGCCGCCCGCCCTGCGCCGCCGCGATCAGTTGATCAAGCGGCATAATCTGCGGGGTGGGGCCGGCCGCCGCGGGCAGCGGGCCAAGATCGGGAACCGTAGCACAACCGCTCAGCGTCAGACACAGCACCGAAGTCAGGAAAAAGCGCGCGCGACGGAGCATCATGAACCTGGCTGCAACAACAGCCGTAACCATATCGCCCCGCCCCGACTGGCGGCAAGAGCGCATCGCACCCCCTTGAATTGAACAGCCGTTCAGATACCCTGCGGCCATGGCACGCAAGACCGGCTCGCATTCCGATATCACCGGCCCCCGGGTTCGGGCGGCAGCGCTGCGGCTGTTTGCGCACGCAGGCTACGCCGCCGTCTCGATGCGCCAGATTGCCGCCGAGGTGGGCGTGCAGGCGGGCGCGCTTTACCTTTACACCGAGGGCAAGCAAAGCCTGCTGTTCGACCTGATGCAGGGCCACATGGATGATCTGCTGGCTGCCCTTGCCGCCCTGCCGCATCTGCCCGACCCGCGCGCCCGGCTGGACCAGTTCGCCCGCTTTCACATTGGCTTTCACCTTGATCGTCCGGACGCGGTGTTCATCGCCTACATGGAATTGCGCAACCTTGCGCCGGAAAACTTTGCCCGCATCGAAGCGCTGCGCCACCGCTACGAGGACGCGCTTCAGGCGATCCTGCGCGACGGGGTGGTATCCGGGCAGTTCCACCTGCCCGACACCCGCCTTGCCACCCTGGCCCTGATTGCGATGCTGACCGGGGTCACCAACTGGTATCGCGCCAGCGGTCGTCTGACGCGAGCCGAGGTCGCGGCGATCTATGCCGAGATGGCGCTGCGGGCGGTCGGGGCCATCGCACCCGCCTAGTAAACCCCCATCACCTCATACATCACCGGCTCGAAATGCGAGCACAGTTGCCCGATCACACGGTTGCGCTCGCGCATCTCGGGGGTGCGCAGCATCGCCAGAAAATCCTCGCGGTGCTTCCATTTCGAATAGTTGGCGATCCGGGTCTGGGCGTCGTTCATGTGCAGCGCCGCCCCCATGAAGCCGGGCTGGTGGCAGATGAATTCGGCATAGGCCGCCTGCAACGCCTCCATCAGATCGGCGGCGGTGCCCGGCGACATCTCGAAGGTGGTGACGACGGTCTGGCCGTCGAAGCTGCGGGTGATTTCCGGCATGATGTGATCCTCCTTTCGGGCATCCTGCCACAGCTTGCGGCAAAGATCACGCGCCAAGGCGGCGCGGCGACGATTGGCCTCGAAATCCCGGCGCAGCCCGGCTAACCTGCCCTGATGCAGTTCCTTGACCCAGACCACCCGTTCTTTCGCCGCCCCGCCAGCCGCTGGGCCACCGCCCTGTTGCCGCTGGCCTGGGGCGGGTTCGAGGTCTGGGCGGGTGACCCCGGCTGGGGGGTTCTGTTCATCGCGGCTGGGGTTTACGCGTTCTGGATGCTGATCCTCAAGGGCCCGGCCGGGGGCTCAGAGTAGCGCCAGAATCTCGTCGGCCAAGGCCTCGACCTCGGCGCTGGCGGTGGATTTTCCGGCCTCTTGCGCGGCCAGCCCAAGCCCCAGCGTTTCGGCGTAAACCACGCGCTGGCCAAAGCCTGCCCGCGCCACACCGGCATTCAGCGCCGCCGCCGCCTGCGCCACCTCGTCGCCCAGCCTTGTGCCCGCCCTGGTGCGGTTGAGCACGATGGTGGCGCGCTTGCCCTCGCGTTCGGCCAGATCCAGAACCCCGTCCGTAGCCCACAGATCGACGTGGCTTGCCGCCACCGGAATCAGCACCAGATCGGCCTCGCGCAGCGCCGGGCGCAGATCGGCGTCCACCTTGGGCGGCGTATCGACGATCACGAAATCATTGTTCTGGCGCAGCTTTTCGCATTCATACGACACCCCCCAGGCCGAGGCGGTGGAAAGCTCCATCCCCGCCTCGCCCAGCCGCGCCCGGCGCAGCAGGAACCAGCGCCCCAGACTGCCCTGCGGATCGGTATCAAGCAGCGCCACCCGCAGCCCGCGCCGGGCAAAGGCCACCGCCAGATTGACCGCCAGCGTGGTCTTGCCAGAGCCACCCTTTTGCTGGGCGATGGTGATGACGGTGCCGGGCATGCGAATCCCCTTTTTGCTGCGACGCAGCATAGGACGGATCGCCCCGGAACACACGCATTTTATCCGGGGCAGGCGGTCAGACGTCCGTGCATTTCGCCACTGTCGCCTTGCAGCGACGACGGCGCCACCCGGCAGCCGGTCACTTCGGAAATCAGCGAGATCATGGTGGCGCGGATCGCTTCGTGCTCGCCCCGGTGGGCATAGCCAAGGCGGATCACCTCGACCAGCTTGTCGGTGGCAAACACCACATACTGCCGTCCGTCCCGGCTGACCTCGGTGCGGCTGGCCCCGCGCAGCAGGGGGTTGGGCTGGGCCCCACAGGCGGCAAGCAGAAGGGCAAGGATCAGGGCGCGCATGCCCCCATGCTGGCGCGATCTGGTTAACACGCGGTTAATGCCCGATCAGTGCCGGTCTGAGTCCGCGCCGCCACACCTTTTCCCCCATATCGGGTAGCGGCAAAATAGCGCTACCCGAAACCTGCCACCGCCCGCTATAGTCAGCGGATAATAGCGGGGGCAAACCCCCGGGCTTGAGGCAGGATTCAGAAAACACCTGAAAGGGGGAAGCCATGCGCTGCCCATTCTGTGGCAATATCGACAGCCAGGTCAAAGACAGCCGCCCCGCCGAAGATCACGTGGCGATCCGCCGCCGCCGCTTTTGTCCGGCCTGCGGCGGTCGCTTCACGACCTACGAGCGGGTGCAGTTGCGCGATCTGGTGGTGATCAAATCCAGCGGCAAACGCGAGGATTTCGACCGCTCGAAACTGGAACGCGCAATCCGCATCGCGATGCAGAAACGCCCGATCGACCCGGAACGCATCGACCAGATGATCTCGGGTATCGTGCGGCGGCTGGAATCGCTGGGCGAAACCGATATCCCGTCACGCACCATCGGTGACATCGTGATGGAAAGCCTGGCCCGGATCGACACCGTGGCCTACGTGCGCTTTGCCAGTGTTTACAAGAATTTCCAGGCCGCCGACGATTTCGACAAATTCGTCTCGGAACTGCGCCCCAACGGCGCTGCCGAAGAGTGAACGAGGCCGACCAGCGCGCCATGACCCACGCCCTGGCGCTGGCGCAGCGCGGCCTCGGGCGCTGCTGGCCCAACCCGGCGGTGGGGTGCGTGATCGTGGCGCAGGGCCGGATGGTCGGGCGCGGCTGGACCCAGCCCGGCGGGCGACCCCATGCCGAAACCATGGCGCTGGCGCAGGCGGGTGCGGCGGCGCGCGGGGCCACCGCCTATGTCACGCTCGAGCCCTGCGCCCATTTCGGCCAGACCCCGCCCTGCGCTGACGCCCTGATCGCCGCCGGGGTGGTGCGGGTGGTGTCGGCGCTGACCGACCCCGATCCGCGCGTCAGCGGTCAGGGCCACGCCCGGCTGCGCAGCGCGGGCATCGCGGTGACCGAAGGCGTGCTGCAAGCCGAAGCCGCCGCGCTGAATGCGGGCTTTGTCAAACGCGTGACGCAGGGATTGCCCTTTGTCACCCTTAAACTTGCCGCCAGCCTTGACGGTCGCACCGCCACTGCCAGCGGCGAGTCGCGCTGGATCACCGGGGCGCAGGCGAGGCGCGCGGTCCACGCTCTACGCCTGAACCATGACGCGGTGCTGGTGGGCGCAGGCACCGCGCGCGCCGACGACCCCGATCTTGGCGTGCGCGATCTGGGCGCGGCGCAGCAGCCGGTCCGCATCGTGATTGATTCCCGCCTGAGCCACCGCCCCGACAGCCGCCTGGGCCAAAGCGCACGCGCCACCCCGGTCTGGCTGTGCCACACCGACGCCGCCCCCGACGCGGCCCGCGCCGCCTGGGCGGCCACCGGGGCGCGCACGATCAAATGCGCCGCCAGCCCCGACAGCCGGGTCGATCTTCGCGATGCCATGCCACAGCTTGCCGCGCGCGGCCTGACCCGGATTCTGTGCGAAGGTGGCGCCACCCTTGCCGCCGCCCTGATCCGCGCCGGACTGGTCGATGAGCTGGCGCTGTTCAGCGCTGGCGCGGTGATCGGTTCCGAAGGCCACCCCGCACTTGGCCCCCTTGGCCTTGCCACCCTCGCCGCAGCCCCCCGCCTGCAGCTTTTGTCCCAACAAACGGTCGGTGCCGATACCCTCAGCCACTGGCGCTGCTGAACCGGCGCGAAGGGTGCCGGATGGTCGACTCCGAGGATGGTGCTTGACATGCCGGACAAAAGCGCCCATCTGCCCCCCAACCGCAAGCCCGCTGCCGCGTGAGCAGCCGTCCCTCAGCCCGAGGGTCCGGGCCGGTGCACAAAGGTTCCCATTGTCACGCAGGGGCACCGCGACCAGCACGGCGTGGGCGGCATCCGGCCCCCTTGTCAGCGATTGGTCGCCTCTTCTGCTGCGACCGCGCAAGCGGCCCAAACCCCATTCCGGCGGTCTGATCCGCCATTTGAAAGAACAAGATGACCACGTTCGAGAACCTCGGGCTCAGCCCGAAACTGACCAAAGGCCTGGAAAAAACCGGCTACACCACCCCCACCCCGATTCAGGCGCAGGCGATTCCCTACATCATGCAGGGTCGCGATCTGATGGGGCTGGCGCAAACCGGCACCGGCAAGACCGCCGCCTTCGGCCTGCCCCTGCTGCACCGCCTGCTCGAGATCGGCCACCCCCCTGCCCCGCGCACCGTCCGGGCCCTGATCCTGGCCCCGACGCGCGAGCTGGTGAACCAGATTTCCGAAGCGCTTGAGGTCTTTACCAAGGGCACTGCGGTCAAGGTCGTGACCGTCACCGGCGGCGCTTCGCTGTTTCGCCAGACCGAACGGCTGGCGCGCGGTGCCGACGTGCTGGTGGCCACCCCCGGCCGCCTGATCGACCTGCTGGATCGCAACGCCCTCAGCCTTGAGGCTTGCGGCTATCTGGTGCTCGACGAGGCCGACCAGATGCTGGACATGGGCTTCATCCATGCCCTGAAGAAGATCGCGCGCCATATCCCGCTCAAGCGCCAGACCCTGCTGTTCTCGGCCACGATGCCCAAGTTGATCGAGGATCTGGCCCAGACCTACCTGCGCGATCCGGTCAAGGTGCAGGTGGCGCCGCCCGGCAAACCGATCGAAGCGATCAAGCAGGGCGTCCATTTCATCCCGCAGGGCGACAAGGCCAAGCTGCTTGAGACCTATCTCAAGACCCACCCCGGCCAGATGGCGCTGGTGTTCGGGCGCACCAAGCATGGCTCGGAAAAGCTGATGAAACTGCTGGCAAGCTGGGGCTTCAAGGCCGGTTCGATCCATGGCAACAAAAGCCAGAACCAGCGCGAGCGCACCCTGGCCGATTTCCGCGCGGGCACGCTTGAGGTGCTGGTCGCGACCGATGTCGCGGCGCGCGGCATCGACATCAGCGCGGTGCGCCACGTCTATAACTACGACATGCCGAACGTGCCGGAAAACTATGTTCACCGGATCGGTCGCACCGCCCGCGCCGGGGCCGATGGCACCGCCGTGGCGTTCTGCGCCCCGGCCGAGATGGACGAGTTTCAAGCGATTGAAAAGATGCTTAAAACCCGCATTCCGGTGCTGGGTGGCGCGGCCTGGTCGATGGCGGCGCAAGCCGCCGCGCCCAAGCCGGTGCAGGGCCGTGGTGGTCGCCCGCAAGGCGGCGGCAACGGCAAACCGGCAGGCCGCAGCGCCGGTCCGAAGCCAAGCCCCAAGCCGGGGGCAAAACCGGCCCATTCGGGGCGTCCGGCCACTGGTGGCGGTTACGGTGCCCCCAGCAAACCGGGGCAGAACCGCCGCCCATCGGGGCAAGGTCAGGGCGGCAATCGCGCGCCGCGCAGCGCCAGCGCCTGAACCACCCCGCGCACGACCGCGCCGCTCATCAAGCCCTTGCGGCCTTTCTTCGCTGACCTCTCGCGCGCAAAGCCGCAAGGCTTGACCAGCGGCGCGGATCACACCGCCCGCGCCAACAGCCCGCCCGCCTGGCGGATGATCTTGCCTTCAAGTTCCAGCGTCAGCAGCTCGGGGGCGACCTGCGCAGGGTGCACCGCCAGATCGCGGATCAACTGATCCTCGGCCAGCGGGCTGGGGCCAAGACGTTCCAGTATCCGGTTATGCAGCGCCGCCAGTTCGGCCAGCGGGCGCGGTGCGGGCACCGGGCCGGGCAGTGCCGCAAGCTCGGGCTCGGGGTGCGCGCCCCCGACCGGTTCCAGTCCCAGGGCCTCGATCACGTCGGCGGCGCTGCGAATCAGCACCGCCCCGTCGCGGATCAGCATGTTGCAGCCCGCGGCACGGGCATCGAACGGGTGGCCCGGCACCGCCAGCACCTCGCGCCCCTGATCAAGCGCGGTGCGCGCGGTGATCAGACTGCCCGAGCGCGCCGCCGCCTCGACCACAATCACCGCCCGCGCCAGCCCCGAGATGATGCGGTTGCGTTGCGGGAAATGCCGCGCCTGTGGCACCAGCCCGATCGGCTGTTCCGAAATGCGGCAGCCTTGTGCCGCTATTTCGGCGGCAAGGCCTGCATTTTCAACCGGATAGACCACGTCCACCCCACCCGCCTGCACCGCCACCGTGCCGCTGGCCAGCGCTGCCGCGTGGGCTTCGGCGTCAATGCCGCGGGCCAGACCCGACACCACCACAAACCCCGCCTCACCCAGCTTTTCGGCCAGCCTGCGCGCCATCCGCAGCCCGAGCGATGACGCATTGCGTGCCCCCACCAGCGCCACCATCGGCCGCGCCAGAAAACCGGCATCGCCCTGCACCCAAAGGATCGGCGGCGCATCCGGCAGATCGGCCAGCGCCGCCGGGTAGCCCGGCGCGCCAAAGCACAGCAGCCGCGCCCCGGCCAGCCGGGCCTGCGTCATCTCGTGCAGCACGACCTCGACCGGGCAGATGGAATAATTTTCCACCCCGGCGGCACAGGCGATTTCCGGCAAGGCCAGCAGCGCCGCCTGCGCGCTGCCATGTTCGGCGATCAGACGGTGATAGGTCACCGCCCCGACCCGCCGTGACCGCACCAGCCGCAGCGTTGCCACCGCTTCGGCGTCGCGGTCAGGGGGATAGATCGGTGAAAACAAGCCCGCAGACATCACGCCCTCGCTGCATTCGCCGTGATCATGGCGCAGGGAAGGTTAACCGCAGGTGAATCCGCTCGGTCTTTTCGCAAACGGCGCGAAAAATCCGCGCCCGCTCAGATCTTCATGTCAAAGCCGAGGTGCTTGGCCACCGTGAAGATATCCTTGTCGCCGCGGCCGCACATGTTCATCACGATGATATGGTCATGCGGCAGCTTGGGCGCGATCTTGATCACATGCGCCAGCGCATGGCTGGGCTCCAGCGCCGGAATGATGCCTTCCAACTGACAGGAAAGCTGAAACGCCGCCAGCGCCTCGGTATCGGTGATGGAGACGTAGCTCGCCCGCCCGGTGTCGTGCAGCCAGGAATGTTCGGGCCCGACGCCGGGGTAATCGAGCCCGGCCGAAATGCTGAACCCTTCCTGAATCTGGCCGTCACCGTCCTGCAACAGATAGGTGCGGTTGCCGTGCAGCACGCCGGGGCGACCGCCGGTCAGGCTGGCGCAGTGCTGCATCCGGCTGTCCACCCCCTTGCCGCCGGCCTCGACCCCGATCAGCGCAACCGACTTGTCGTCAAGGAACGGGTAGAACAGCCCCATCGCGTTCGAGCCGCCACCGATCGCCGCCACCAGCGTGTCGGGCAGACGGCCCGCGCCCTCCTGCTCAGCCAGTTGCCAACGCACTTCCTTGCCGATGATGCTTTGAAAATCGCGCACCATCGCCGGGTAGGGATGCGGCCCGGCCACCGTGCCGATGCAGTAGAAGGTGTCGCGGACATTGGTCACCCAGTCGCGCAGCGCGTCGTTCATCGCGTCCTTCAGGGTGCCGCGCCCCGAGGTCACGGGAATCACTTCCGCCCCCAGCAGGCGCATGCGGAACACGTTGGGCGCCTGGCGCTGCACGTCATGCGCGCCCATGTAAACCACGCATTGCAGCCCGAACTTGGCGCAGACCGTGGCGGTGGCCACGCCGTGCTGGCCGGCCCCGGTTTCCGCGATGATCCGGGTCTTGCCCATCCGCCGCGCCAGAATGATCTGACCCAGCACGTTGTTGATCTTGTGCGCGCCGGTGTGATTGAGCTCGTCGCGTTTCATGTAAACCTTGGCCCCGCCCAGATGCGCGGTCAGCCGTGGGGCAAAGTAAAGCGGGCTGGGGCGGCCGACGTAGTGTTTCCACAGATCATCCATTTCCGCCCAGAAGCTGGGGTCGGTCTTGGCAAATTCGTAGCGCGCCTCAAGATCGAGGATCAGCGGCATCAGGGTTTCACTGACAAAGCGCCCGCCGTAAATGCCGAACCGACCCTGCTCGTCGGGGCCGGTCATGTAGCTGTTGATC
>CAYQPD010000067.1:0-13568 GCA_964419305.1 uncultured Rhodobacter sp. | reverse complement strand
CCACGACTGCCCGCCCGAGGCGGTGGCAATGGCCCGCCGCAACCTTTGCCCCGAGCCGATCGCACCACAGGAAACCGCGCTTGCCCTGACCTTCCGCTCGGCCAGCCTGCCGCGCCACTACATCCGCTGCACCGAAGACCGCGCCATACCGCCAGAGTATCAGGCCGCCATGACCGCCGCTTGGCCCGCCGCCTGCGTCACCACCCTGGCCACCTCGCACTCGCCCTTCTTCGCAGCACCCGAGGCCCTCGCCCGCCGCCTGATCGCGATTGCCGGGCAGTCATGACCCATCCCGCCCCCCGTCTTGCCCTGACCTTCATCCTGATCACGGTGGCGCTTGATGCCATCGGCATCGGCCTGATCTTTCCGGTCATGCCCGACCTGATCAGGGCGGTCACCGGCGGCAACCTTAGCCAGGCGGCGCTGTGGGGCGGGGTGCTTGCCGCCGCGTTTGCAGTGATGCAGTTCCTGTTCGGCCCGGCGGTCGGCAGCCTGTCCGACAGCTTTGGACGCCGCCCGGTGCTGCTGGTCTCGCTGGCGGTGATGGCCGCCGATTACCTGGTGCTGGCAACTGCGGCCAGCATCTGGCTGCTGCTGGCCGCGCGGATCGTCGCGGGCATCACTGCGGCGACCTATTCCACCGCCACCGCCTTCATCGCCGACATCACCCCAGCCGCGGATCGCGGTCGCCGCTTCGGGCTGATCGGCGCGGGCTTCGGGGTGGGTTTCGTGCTGGGTCCGCTGATCGGCGGGGTGCTGGCAGGGATCGATACCCGCGCCCCGTTCTACGCCGCAGCAGCCATGGCCAGCGCCAACCTGATCCTTGGCCTGCTTGTCCTGCCCGAGACCGTGACCGCTCACAGCCGCCGCCGTTTCAGCCTTGCCCGTGCCAACCCGGCTGGCGCGCTGCGCGCCGTCACCCGTCTGGCACAGGCGCGCCGCCCGCTGCTGGTGTTCCTGATCCTGGCGGTCGCGATGAACGTCTATCCCGCGATCTGGGCCTATTACGGCCAGGCCCGGTTCGGCTGGAATACCACCATGGTCGGGGTCTCGCTGGCGATCTATGGCGTCAGCTATGCCCTGGGGCAGGCGCTGCTGGTCGGCCCGCTGATCCGGCGCTTCGGCGAGCATCGCGCCGCGTTCTGGGGCATGACCGTCGATATCGCCAGCCTGACCGCGCTCGGCCTTGTCACCTCGGGTCCGCTGGCGCTGGTGCTGACCCCGATCACCGCGCTGAGCGGCGTCACCACCCCCGCGCTGCAGGCGATTTTGTCGCGCGACACCCCCGAAAACGCCCAGGGCGAATTGCAGGGCGTGCTGTCGTCGCTCAGCGCCCTCGCCATGATTACCGCCCCACCGCTGATGACCACCACCTTTGCCGCCTTCACCGCCGCCGCCGCCCCGATCTTCGCCCCCGGTGCCCCCTTCCTGCTGGCCGCCGCCATGATGGTCGTTTGCGCCGGATTGATGTCGCAAATCCCCAAGCACTCCTCCCCTCCCACCTCCTAGCCTGCCCCTGACCTTCACCTTTGCACAAATACTCTGCGGGGGTCCGGGGGTGCAAAACCCCCGGCGCCTGCCAAATTGCGAAAGCCCCTGCCATGCGTCTGCAAGACCTCGAGATTTTCATCATCGCCCCGCCTGCCCCCGGCTGGGGCGGGCGCTACTGGATCATCCCCAGGATCACCACCAGCAGCGGCATCGTGGGCTACGGCGAATGCTACGCCTCGTCGGTCGGACCGAAAGCGATGAAGGCGGTAATCGAAGATGTGTTCACCCGCCACATGCAGGGTGAATCCGCCGAGAACATCGAACTGATGTTTCGCCGCGCCTATTCGTCAGGCTTCACCCAACGCCCCGATCTGACGGTGATGGGGGCCTTTTCCGGGCTGGAGATCGCCTGCTGGGATATTCTCGGCAAGGCCCGCGGTCGCCCGGTCTGGGCGCTGCTCGGGGGCCGGATGAACGACCGCATCCGCAGCTATACCTACCTCTACCCGGCCCCGGGCCAGAAGATCAGCGCCGATTTCTGGGTCTCGCCCGACATGGCCGCCGAGGCCGCGCTGCGCTTTGTGGACATGGGTTTCACGGCGGTCAAGTTCGACCCCGCCGGGCCCTACACCATCCGCGGCGGGCACGAACCGGCGATGTCCGACATCACCCGCTCGGTGGCGTTCTGCAAGGCGATCCGCGAAGCCATCGGTGATCGCGCCGATCTGTTGTTCGGCACCCACGGCCAGTTCACCACGCCGGGTGCGATCCGGCTGGGGCGCGCGCTCGAGCCCTGGAACCCGCTGTGGTATGAAGAGCCGGTGCCGCCCGACAACCTGCTGGAATTCGCCGAAGTCGCAAGATCGGTGGGCGTGCCGCTGGCCACCGGCGAGCGCATGACCACCAAGGCCGAATTCGGCGCGCTGCTGCGCCATGGCGGGGTGAAGATCCTGCAACCCGCCCTTGGTCGGGTCGGCGGCATCTGGGAGGCCAAGAAGATTGCCGCCCTGGCCGAAGTCTATAACGCCGAAATGGCCCCGCATCTTTACGCTGGCCCGGTTGAATGGGCGGCCAACATCCACCTTGCGGCCTCGATCCCCAACCTCTTGATGGCGGAAACCATCGAGACCGGCGGGGCCTTCCACCAGCGCCTGATCCGCAACTCGATCAAGTGGGAAGACGGCTACATCCTGCCGCCCGAGGGCCCCGGACTTGGCATCGACTTTGACGAGGATCTGGCGCGCGCCCACCCCTACACCGGCAGCGCGTTGCACCTGCAAATGCAGGAAGCGCCCTGCGACTACCGCAACGGCAACCGCTTTGAAGGGGGTGCCCCCGCCAGCACCGACTGACCGGGGTGCCAAATTGCCTTGGCTCGGGGCAACGGCGGTTTGTGATTCAGGATGAACGCAAGCCGCAGTAGAACTCGATGCGGTTTGTCAGGAACGCCATCGCCATCGTCGCGGCGGTCGGGGCAGGCTTTTGGGCCGCAAGAAAACTCTCCGGGGGAGAGTTTTCCGGCCCAATGTTCATAAGGCCGAAGGCCGTTGAACAACAGCAGTTGAGCAAGGGCTGTCGGTTGAAAATCGGGCAAGAAAGGTTGGCCGTTCCACTTGACCGCACCTTCCCCTTCAGTGCGCCGGGCGGATGAAGGTGCCGTTGCGCAGATCGGCCATCGCCTGCCTGAGTTCGGCTTGGGTATTCATCACGATCGGGCCGTGCCAGGCGATCGGCTCGGCAATCGGCGCGCCCGAGATCAGCAAAAAGCGCACCCCCTGCGGCCCGGCCGTCACCGTCACCTCGTCGCCGCTGCCGAACTGCACCAGGGTGCGGTTGCCCGACAGATCGCGGATGTTGACATCGCGCCCCCGCACCGCCTTTTCCAACAGCACCCCGCGCGGCGCACTGGCATCGCGAAACTGCCCCGCGCCCTCGAACACATAGGCGAAGGCGCGCCGCCAGGTATCGACGCGAAAGCTTTTGCGCCGCCCGGCGGGCACCGAAATGTCAAGATACTGCGGGTCGGCGGCGATGCCATCGACCGGGCCGCGCTGCCCGGCAAAGCTGCCGACGATCACCTTGATGCGGGTGCCGTCATCCTCGACCACTTCGGGGATGTCGCCGTGCCCCACGTCCTGATAACGCGGCGCCGTCATCTTCAGCGCCGACGGCAGGTTGGCCCACAACTGAAAGCCGTGCATCTGGCCGCGCGCGTTGCCCTGCGGCATTTCCTGGTGCATGATCCCCGACCCGGCGGTCATCCACTGCACATCGCCCGCGCCCAGCCTGCCGCTGTTGCCCAGACTGTCGCCATGTTCCACCGTGCCCGCCAGAACGTAGGTGATGGTTTCGATGCCGCGATGCGGGTGCCAGGGAAAGCCACGCAGATAATCTTCGGGGTGCTCGTTGCGAAAATCGTCGAACAGCAGGAACGGGTCCATCTGGTCGGGGTTGGCAAAGCCGAAGGCGCGGTGCAGATGCACCCCCGCCCCTTCCATGGTGGGCTGAGCCTCGGCCTGATAGCTGACAGGGCGGATCGACATGCGGTTTCCTTTCGCGCCGGGTAAGGGGCGGTTGCGCACCCCCCCGTGCCATGGAAAGATAGGGTGCCCGGCGGCCCGCGGCAACGCGCCCCCGGTGCAGAGCCAGTGTGCGCCAGAAAACAGACGGCAGCACCCGCCATTGGAGACATCATGACCGCGATCCCATCCTTTGAGCGCGACGAGGTGCTGGCGGTGCTGACGCCCTCGCCGCTGCGCCGTGTGGCGGGGGCTGGTATGCTGGCCGCCCTTGCGGCAATGCTGCTTGACCTCGGGCTGGCGCATCCGCCCGCCGCGCTGATCCTGCAACTGTTCGTGCTGACGCTGGGGGTGGGGGCGGCCTGGCTGGGCTGGCGGTTCTGGCGCGCCACCGCCGCCACGCTCGAGCTGACCGGGCACGCCCTGCGCGAGCGCGACGGGCGGTGCCTCGCGCTGGTGGCCGACATGCGCGCGGTGGGGAACGGGGTGTTTGCCTTCAAGCCATCAAGCGGCTTTGTGATCACCCTTGCCACCCCCGCCCCGCGCGGCTTTGCGCCGGGGCTGTGGTGGCGGCTCGGGCATCATCTGGGCGTCGGGGGTGCCACGGCGCGCCACGATGCGCGCGCCCTGGCCGACACCCTGACGGCGCTGCTGGCGCTGCCGCGCTGACGGCTTGTGGCCAGTGTCAGTCGTCGTCGTGCTCGTGGCCGTTGTGCTCGTCGCAATCGTGATAGCACACTTGCGGCAGGAAGCGCGGCCGGGTGACGATCAGATCCTTGATGGTCAACGGGTCAAGGCCGACATCGAACACCGGAATGAACCCGACTTCGGTTTCGACCATGATCACGGTGTCGCCCTCGGCCATCATCGGAATGCGGTTGCTGTAAGCGGCCAGATCGGCGGTTGTCAGCGCGGGCATGGCCAGATAGGGCGACTTTGACCACAGCACTTCAAATTCGGCATCATCAGCCACCGGGGCCGGGGCCGGGGCGTGCTCGTGCTCGTCATCATTCTCGCCCTCGTGGTCGCCATCGTCGTGCGAGATCTTGCGGCCGATGCTGGTGACGCGCAGCTTGGCGGTTTCGCCGGTGCTGAGCATGAAGTTCATCACCTGGTTCAGCCCTTCGAGATCGCTTCGCGACATCGGCTCGTTCTGGCGCGAAACCAGATCGGCAATGACGTAGGCCCCCTTCTGGCTGGTGTTGGTGGTCTGGTAGCCATCCCAGTAGGCATACATCCCGAGCCCGACCCAGATCATCAGCGGCAGCATCAGCACCGCCTCGATGATCACCGTGCCGTCCTGATCACGGTTGAATGAATGCAGCAGGGTTTTCAGTCGCTTCATGGTCTTGTCCCCTGTCATGCCGGTTCGTTGACAAAAGCCGACTCGGTGTAGATGCCGTAGCCACCCTGCCCGTCGATCGCGAGATCAAGCCCGATGCCGGTGGTCGGAAACAGCGCGTCGGCGATCGCGCAGACCCGCACCAGCATGATCTCTTCGGCCCCGCCGGGGTTCACTTCGGTCACCGGCTGGATCGCGGCGGCGCGGTCAACACAGGTCGGCGTGCTGTCGGGCAGCACCCAGGTGGCGGTATCGATCGGCTCGAGGCTGACCTTGAGCACCTCGGCGCAGTTCGCGATGATCAGCGTGCGCGCGCAGATCTCGGCCTTGAGCATGGCATGGTCGGGGTTGACGAAGTGACCCAGCCGCAGCTCGCGCATGGTCATATCGACGGCGCGTTCCAGCATGGTGTGACGCACCATCAGCAGGCCCGATTCGAACGATGCCATGAAGATCAGCATGAAGGCCGGAATCATCAGGGTGAATTCCATCGTGGCGGTGCCATCCTCGCGCCGCCACAGGGTGCGCAGGTGTTTTGCCAGATTTTTCATTGGGTCAACCTCAGATGGCTAAGCTGGCCCGAAACCGAGCGGAAGGCTTCGCTGATCGACGCGCCTTCGGCCTCGAAGTAATTGGCCGAGTTGCTGGCGCAGCTGCGCAACTGGCTTCGACCGCTGGCCGAGCCTTCGAAACCGATGGTGAAGACCGTGATTCCGGCATCTTTGGCGGCGGTGCAGACTTTCTGCAAGCGGCTGTTCTTGACCGCGCTGATCGTGGCCACGAACGCGCTTTTCCAGGCGCTGGCAGCGCCCCCCATCGCCGGGCTGTAAAGGTTGGCGGCGACATAGGGCACGCTCAGGCTGGCCCAGACCTGCTGCCAGGTCAGTTGGGTGCTGCCGGTGGTGCCGCCATGCGGGGCGCTGTGCCAGCCCCGGTCGCTGGTCCAGTAATAGTCATTGGTGCCGGTGACGTCGCGGTAAACCGAAAACTGGCTGATGTCTTCGTTGCGCCGGTAGATCGGCGACAAGCCATCGCGGTAGGGCGGGTTCACCTTCCATTCGACGGTGTTCTCGCCATCGCTCATCAGTACCAGCACCTTCAGCACCGCGCCTGCGGCCTGCGGACGATCGGAATAATCGGCCTTGACGACGCCGCGGTCGATCAACCCGGCCACCACCGGCTGGGCGTCGGGATCAAGCAGCAGCGCGCCCCATTTCATGCCGATATCGACCGAGGTGTAGCCGCCCGCCACCAGCGCATCGATGCGACCTTTCAGGTAAGCGGCGTCGTCACTGAGCGGGGTCACGATATTGCCGGGCTGCGGCGGGCAGTTGAACCACGATGGGGCCGGGCCGGCCTTGACGGCATCGAAATGGCCGTTGTGCACGAAGGACGTGGTGCGCGACAACGAGATCGAGTTGAATTCAATGTCGGGCAGCTCGATGCAATAGGAATAGCTGTGCAGCGGCGAAACGTTGAACTGCGCGAACAGCGGCTCGCCAAGGTTGACCTGCGAGTTGTAGGGCACGATCGAGATCGTGGCACTGCCGGCATTGGATGACGCCAGCACGGCGTCGATGAATTCGCGCGCCGCCGGGCGCAGGTTGTTGATCCGTTCGCCCGCCATCGAGCCCGAAACATCAAGTACCAGCGAGACCTCGACGTTTGAGATGGTCTGCGCGGCGGTGGCAGCGGCGTTGACATCAAGGCTGTCGATGCCGAGCAGATGCATGAAGAACGGCGCCGTGTCGGAAACCACGTCGGCGCTGACCGAACGGTTGCCCGCGACCTCGCTGACGGTCACGCTTTTCAGGGATTCCGTCAGATCGACCTTGGCAAAATAATCGCGCACCACCGCCTCGGGGTTGAGGGTCTGGTTCATGTTGGCGGCGGCCAGCACCGAACGATCAAGGGTCTGTTGCATCACGGTGCGGCGTTCCTCGAACCGCATCAGATCGACCGCAAGGCCACCCAGCATCAGCATCAGCATCAGGAGCGACAGCCCGAAGGGATAAAGCGCACCATCTTCCCGCTGCCCGAAACGGCGCAGCAGCGCCCGGGCAGACAGGGGCCGAACAGTATTCCACTTGATCATCGCGCGCGCTCCCTCGCAGGCATCAGGCGACCTGCGAACCTGGATTTCAGCGCTTAGTTAACGGGTGGGCTGAGGCAGAAATGTGGCGCGATGCGGTTCAGATTGTGGAGCCGATCGCAGGCTCGCAACAGTGTGGCCTGTGCCGCAAGACTGTCGTCCGGACGGCAACAATGCCTGCCTGCCGACCCCCGGCGCTCTGACCACGAGCAAATGAATCGCGCCCTGAAGCGACCGCGAAATAGGGGGGTGAAATGACGGGCCGCCGGGTCTAGGCTGCGGCCACAGACCCGCGCGCCCAGGGCGGCGCGCAAGGCAATGGAAAGGGATACCATGCACGTCTCTGGCGAGCCGAGTTTTCGTGAATCCGTCGATCTGATGTTCAACCGCGCGGTGGCGCTGATGGACCTCAGCCCGGGCCTCGAGCAGAAAATCCGGGTATGCAACTCGACCTACACGGTGCGCTTCGGGGTGCGCTTGCGCGGCAAGATCGAAACCTTCACCGGCTACCGCTCGGTGCATTCGGAACACATGGAGCCGGTCAAGGGCGGCATCCGCTATGCGCTGTCGGTGAACCAGAACGAGGTCGAGGCGCTGGCGGCGCTGATGACCTACAAATGCGCGCTGGTGGAAACCCCGTTCGGCGGTGCCAAGGGCGGGTTGTGCATCGACCCGCGCGCCTGGGACGAACACGAGATGGAACAGATCACCCGGCGCTATGCCTTCGAGCTGATCAAGCGCGACCTGATCAACCCGGCCCAGAACGTGCCCGCCCCCGACATGGGCACCGGCGAGCGCGAGATGGCGTGGATCGCCGATCAGTATTCGCGGATGAACACCACCGACATCAACGCCAAGGCCTGCGTCACCGGCAAACCCTTGTCGAGCGGCGGCATCCAGGGCCGGGTCGAGGCCACCGGGCGCGGCGTGCAATACGCCTTGCGCGAATTCTTCCGCCACAAGGAAGACGTGGCACTGGCGCATCTGTCGGGCGGGCTGGACGGCAAGCGGGTGATCATTCAGGGCCTTGGCAACGTCGGCTATCACGCTGCCAAGTTCCTGTCGGAAGAAGACGGTGCGAAGATCATCGCGATCATCGAGCGTGACGGCGCACTGCTCGACGACAAGGGGCTGGCGGTCGAGGAGGTGCGCCAGTGGATCGCCAAGCAAGGCACCATCAAGGGCTATCCGGGGGCGACCTATGTGGCCGATGGGGCCGCCGTGCTGGAGCAGGACTGCGACATCCTGATCCCGGCGGCGATGGAAGGGGTGATCCACAAGGGCAATGCCGGTCGCATCAAGGCCCCGCTGATCCTTGAGGCCGCCAACGGCCCGACCACCTTCGGCGGCGACGAGATTCTGCGCCAGAAGGGCACGGTGATCATTCCCGACATGTATGCCAATGCCGGCGGTGTTACGGTTTCCTATTTTGAGTGGGTCAAGAACCTGTCGCACATCCGCTTTGGTCGGATGCAGCGCCGGGCCGAGGAAGCGCGCTCGCGCGTGCTGGTCGAGGAACTCGAGCGGCTGTCGAACGATCAGCATCTGGGCTGGGAGCTGGCCCCCGGCTTCAAGGACAAGTTCCTGCCGGGCTCGGACGAGCTGGCGCTGGTGCGCTCGGGGCTGGATGACACCATGCGCACCGCCTACCAGTCGATGCGCGAGGTCTGGCATGGCCGCAGCGATGTCGAGGACCTGCGGCTGGCGGCCTATATCGTCTCGATCAGCCGGGTCGCCGCGACCTATCGCTCGAAGGGGCTGTAACCCGCGCGCTCATCCACCCTGGCGGGTGTCTTCGCTGAACAATCGCAGCGAAGACACCCGCCAGGGTGGATGAGCGACGCCAATTGTCGCGGGCAGGCAAGGTTTCGCCTGCGAAACATTGAAATGTGCGCCTGAACCCGGTTCAATGGCCGGGGGCTGCATGGGGCGGGCAGATGCACTATTCCGGGCTGAAAGTCATCACCGAGGGCCTGTTCGGCAACCACGGCTGGAAACCCGCCTGGCGCGACCCCGAGCCTAAGCCCGCCTATGACGCGATCATCATCGGCGGCGGCGGGCATGGGCTGGCCACCGCCTATTATCTGGCGAAAAATCACGGCCTGACCAACATTGCAGTGCTGGAAAAGGGCTATCTTGGCGGCGGCAACGTCGGGCGCAATACCACCATCGTGCGGGCCAACTACTTTCTGCCGGGCAATTCGGAATTCTACAGCCACTCGCTGAAGCTGTGGGAAGGGCTGTCGGCCGACCTCAACTTCAACGTCATGCACAGCCAGCGCGGGCTGATCAACCTGTTCCATTCCGACGGCCAGCGCGACGCCTTTGCCCGGCGCGGCAACGCCATGATCAATCAAGGCGACGATGCCGTGCTGCTCGACCGTGACGGGGTGCGCAAGCACCTGCCTTACCTCGATTTCGAGCAGACCCGCTTTCCGATCTACGGCGGCCTGTTGCACCCACGCGGCGGCACGGCGCGGCACGACGCGGTGGCCTGGGGCTATGCGCGCGGGGCCGACCGCCGTGGGGTCGATCTGATCCAGAACTGCGAAGTCACTGGAATTGATATTGAAAACGGCAAGGTCACCGGCGTGCAGACCACCCGCGGCGCGATCCGCGCGGCCAAGGTCGGCATGGTGGTGGCCGGGCGCTCGGGTCAGGTGGCGGCCATGGCCGGGATGCGCCTGCCGGTCGAAAGTCACATCCTGCAAGCCTACGTCACCGAAGGGCTGAAGCCGGTGATCGACCATGTCATCAGCTTTGGCATGGGGCATTTCTACATCAGCCAGTCCGACAAGGGCGGGCTGGTGTTCGGGGGTGATCTCGATTTCTACGCCAGCTACGCCAGCCGCGGCAACCTGCCGATGACCGAGCATGTGATGGAGGCCGGGATGACCCTGATGCCGATGATCGGGCGCGCCAAGGTGCTGCGCAGTTGGGGCGGGATCATGGACATGACCCCCGACGGCAGCCCGATCATCGACCGCACCCCGGTCGAGGGGCTTTATATCGACACCGGCTGGAACTACGGCGGCTTCAAGGCGGTGCCGGCCAGTGGCTGGTGCATGGCCCATCTGATGGCCACCAATGAGAGCCACGAGGTCGCCCGCCGTTTCCGCCTTGACCGCTTTGCCACCGGCCACCTTCTTGACGAAGAAGGCACCGGCAGCCAACATAACCTGCATTAGGCCAGATCATGCGCATCCCCTGCCCGCTTTGTGGCCCCCGCGACCGGCGCGAATTCTTCTACTACGGTGCCGAAGACTATCTGAACCGCCCCGTCCCCGATGCCCCGCCTGCCGCCTGGGACGACTACCTGCATCTGCGCGACAACCCGGCCGGGGTGACGCGCGATCTGTGGTATCACGAAAGCGGTTGCAGCGCGTGGCTGGTGGTGACGCGCAACACCGTGACGCACGAGGTGCTGGCGGCTGAACTGGTGGCCGACCGGAAAGGGGGCGCGAAATGAGACTCCCCGGCAAGGGCCTGATCGACCGCCTTTCCCCGCTGCGCTTTACCTTCGACGGGGTCGAATACGGCGGCTTTGCGGGCGATACGTTGGCCTCGGCGCTGCTGGCCCATGACGTGAAACTGGTCGGGCGCAGCTTCAAGTATCACCGCCCGCGCGGCGTGCTGACCGCCGGGTCGGAAGAGCCGAACGCCCTGGTCGAGATCCTTGACCCCGGCCAGCAGACCCCCAACGTGCGCGCCACGATGCAGGAAATCTATCCCGGCTTGGTCGCGCGCAGCCAGAACCGCTGGCCGTCGCTGGCGCACGATCTGCTGGCGGTCAACGATCTGGCGTCGCCGTTCTTCAGCGCCGGGTTCTACTACAAGACCTTCATGTGGCCGCATGCCCTTTGGGACAAGCTTTACGAGCCGATCATCCGCCGCGCCGCAGGGCTTGGCAGCCTGTCGCGCCGCCATGACGAAGCGGTTTACGAAAAGGCCTGGGCCTTTTGCGATCTGCTGGTGATCGGCGCGGGGCCGACCGGGCTGATGGCGGCGCTTACGGCGGCGCGGGCCGGGGCCGACGTGATTCTGGCCGACGAAGACGCGCGCATGGGCGGGCGGCTGCTGGCCGAGACCGTGACGCTCGACGGCCTGCCGGGCGTTGAATGGGCCGAGGCGGTGCTGGCCGAACTGGCCGCCCTGCCCAACGTGCGGCTGATGCCGCGCACCACCGTGACCGGGGCCTATGACGGCGGCACTTATGGCGCGCTTGAACGGGTCGGGCTGCACCTTGCCGCCACGCCCGATCTGCCGCGTGAATGCTTCTGGCGGATTGTTGCGCGGCAGGCAATCCTGGCCTCGGGCGCGCTGGAACGCACCATTGCCTTTGCCGACAATGACCGCCCCGGCATCATGACGGCGGGCGCGGTGCGCAGCTATCTCAACCGTTACGGCGTGGCCCCCGGCCAGCGCGTCACGATCTTTGCCAACAACGACGACGCCCGCCGCACCGCCCGCGATCTGATCGCCGCCGGGGTGAACGTGGCCGCCATCCTTGACAGCCGCGAAGACGCCCGCGCCGCCGAGGATTGCCCGGTCTATCTGGGTGCCACCGTCACCGGCACGGTTGGCCGCCGCGCCCTGCGCGAGGTCATCGTGGCCCACAGCGCGGGCGAATTGCGGCTGCAAACCGATTGTCTGGCGGTGTCGGGCGGCTGGAACCCGGCGCTGCACCTGAGCTGCCACATGAACGGCCGCCCGGTCTGGAATGAGGCCATCGCGGCTTTCGTGCCGCGCTCCGGCGCAGTGCCCAACCTTGCCGCCGCCGGGGCCGCCAACGGTGCTTTTGCCACCGCTGAATGTCTGGCGCAGGGTCAGGCCGCCGCGCTTGCTGCCCTGCAAACACTGGACCGAACCGCCACCGCCGCGTCGCTGCCCAAGGCCGACGACGACGCCTATGCCATCCGCGCCCTGTGGGCAGTGCCCGGAAAGCGCCGCGCCTGGCTTGATTTTGCCAATGATGTGACGGTCAAGGACGTGCAACTGGCGGCGCGCGAAAACTATGCCTCGGTCGAGCACATGAAGCGCTACACCACCCAGGGCATGGCCCCCGATCAGGGCAAGAACTCGAATATCGGCGCCCTCGCGGTGCTGGCCGACGCCACCGGGCGCGGTATTCCGGAAACCGGCACCACCACGTTCCGCCCGCCCTACAGCCCGGTGTCGATCGCCGCCATGGGGGCGGGGGGGCGCGGCATGGGCTTCGCGCCGCAGCGCTTCATGACCTCGCACGCGGCGTCACTTGAGCGCGCCGCCCCGATGATCGAGGCCGGGTTCTGGTATCGCCCCAGTTACTTCCCCCGCGCGGGTGAGACCACCTGGCGCGAAACCTGCGACCGCGAAGTGGCGATGGTGCGCACATCGGTCGGGGTGGTCGATGTCTCGACCCTGGGCAAGATCGACATTCAGGGCGCGGACGCGGCGCGGTTTCTTGATCTGGTCTATGCCAACACCTTTTCCACCCTGCCGGTCGGGCGGGTGCGTTACGGCATCATGCTGCGCGAGGACGGCTTTGTGCTGGACGACGGCACCACCGCAAGGCTGAGCGCAAACCACTACCTGATGACCACCACCACCGCCGCCGCCGGTCTGGTGATGCGCCACCTCGATTTCGTGAGCCAGGCATTCTGCGCCGGTTGGGACCTGCGGCTGATCTCGGTCACCGAGGCTTGGGCACAATTCGCCATCGCCGGACCGCAGGCGCGGGCGCTGCTGGCCAGCCTGCTTGACGCTCGTTTAGGCGATTTCCCCTTCATGGCCTGCGCCGCAGTCAGCGTTCACGGCACCCCGGCGCGGCTGTTCCGGATCTCGTATTCCGGCGAGGAAGGCTATGAGCTCGCGGTGCCGGCGCGCTATGGCGAGGCGCTGTTTCGCGACCTGCTGGCGCGCGCCGAGACCCTGGGCGGCGGCCCCTACGGCATGGAAGCGCTGAACGTGCTGCGGATCGAGAAGGGCTTTCTGACCCACGCCGAGATCCACGGTCGCATCACCGCTGATGACATCGGAATGAGCCGGATGGTCAGCGCAGGCAAGGATTGCATCGGCAAATCGGCAGCGGCGCGCCCCGGCCTTTCGGGCCCCGCGCGCGAACAACTGGTCGGCCTGCGACCCG
>CAYQPD010000066.1:0-13597 GCA_964419305.1 uncultured Rhodobacter sp. | reverse complement strand
CCCGTCGCGCCAGCGACGGGGACGCGCCCGACCGCCCCCACGGCGGGCGCGTTCCGCCCCCGCCTCGGTCGGCCGCGCCCCCGTCTTGTGCAACGTTGCAAAGAAGTGGCGGCTAATCTCCATCGAGGGATAACCCAGCCCCGCGCCCATCAAGGCTTGCGCCGCGCCGCCTTTTCGGGCTTGATCGCGCCAAACAGGGGAGCGGCGGATGATATCGCCAAGGAAACGCATCTGGGGCTGGTATTTCTTCGATTGGGCCAGCCAGCCCTACAACACCCTGCTCTTGACCTTCATCTTCGGCCCCTACTTCGCCGAGGTCGCCCGCGCCCATTACATCGGCCTCGGGCTTGATCCCGATGCAAGCGCCGCCGCCGCGCAGGCCTACTGGGGCTGGGGGCTGGCGATTGCCAGCGCCGCGATTGCCGTGCTGGCGCCGTTTCTTGGCGCGATTGCCGATGGCACCGGGCGCAGGCTGGTCTGGGTCTGGGTGTTCTCGGGGTTTTACGTTCTGGGCTCGGCCGCGCTATGGGGGCTGGTGCCGGGCGGTGATGGCATGTTCTGGGCAGTGCTGTTCTTCGGTGTCGGCTTCATCGGGATGGAATTCGCCACCATCTTTACCAACGCCCTGCTGCCCGGCCTCGATGATCACGACAAGATCGGCGGCATTTCCGGCTCGGGCTTTGCCTTCGGCTATCTCGGCGGCATCCTGTCGCTGGTGATCATGCTGCTGCTGTTCGTCGAAAGCAGCAGCACCGGCAAGACCCTGATCGGGCTTGATCCCATCCTTGGCCTTGACGCCGCCGCGCGCGAAGGCACCCGCGCCGTCGGCCCCTTTACCGCGCTCTGGTATGCGGTTTTCATGATCCCGTTCTTTCTGTGGGTCAGGGAGCCCGCCGCCGACCGCCGCCGCCTGGATATTCCCGCTGCCTTCCACAGCCTGATGGCGCTGCTGGCCAGCCTGACCCGGCGGCGCAGCCTTGCCGCCTATCTGGCCTCGTCGCTGTTCTACCGCGATGCGCTGAATGCGCTTTACGGCTTTGGCGGGGTTTATGCCTCGGGCGTGCTGGGCTGGAGCATCACCCAGATCGGCATTTTCGGCATCGTCGGGGCAATTTCGGCCAGCGTGGCAAGCTGGATCGGTGGCAAGGCCGACAACCGCTTTGGCGCCAAGCCGGTGATCACCGCCTCGATCCTGGTGCTGATCCTGGTCTGCATCATCATCGTCGGCATGTCGCGCGACAGCCTGTTCGGCATCGCCCTCGACCCGGCGGGTGGCCTGCCCGACCAGATCTTTTTCCTCTGCGGCGCGCTGATCGGCGGGGCGGGGGGCACGGTGCAGGCCGCCAGCCGCACCATGATGGTGCGCCACACCACGCCCGAGCACGCCACCGAAGCATTCGGCCTGTTCGCGCTGTCGGGCAAGGTGGCGTCGTTCATGGCCCCGGCGCTGATCGCGCTGGCGACCACGATCAGCGGCTCGCAGCGGATCGGGATTTCACCGCTGATCGGGCTGTTCGTGGTCGGGCTGGTGCTGCTGATCTGGGTCAAACCTTACGGCGAGCAGGTGGCACCGGCATGATCCGCACCCTCGCCCTGATCCTTGGCCTTGGCCTGGCGGCACCCGCGCTGGCTACAACCGAGCCGCTGGCCAACCAGTTGTTCGGCGCCATGGCCGCTGCGTCGCTGCAAGACCCGATGCCGGTCGGCAGCTATGCGCGCGGCTGTGGCGCGGGCATGGTGCAATTGCCCGAATCCGGCCCAACCTGGCAGGCGATGCGGCTGTCGCGCAACCGCAACTGGGGCCAACCCGCGATGATCGCGTTTCTGGAACAGCTCTCGGTGGCGGCGACCCAAGTTGGCTGGGCCGGGCTTTACATCGGCGACATCAGCCAGCCGCGCGGCGGGCCTGCGACATCGAGTCACGCCAGCCACCAGATCGGGCTGGACGCCGATGTCTGGATGCTGCCACCGCGTCGGCTGAACCTGACGCGGGCCGAGCGCGAAAGCCTCAGCTCGATCCCGGTGCGCTCGGCCGATCAGCGCTCGGTCACGGCAAACTGGACCCCGGCGCATCACGCCCTGCTGCGCGCCGCCGCCTCGGACCCGCGGGTCGATCGCATCTTCGTTGCCGCCGCCGTCAAGATCGAGATGTGCAAGACCGCCACCCGCCGCGACAAGGCGTGGTTGCAGAAAATCCGCCCGATCGCGGGTCACGACACCCATTTTCATGTCCGCCTGAAATGCCCCAAAGGGGCAAGCCTGTGCCAGACCCAAGCGCCCAGCGTGGCCAAGCTTTCCAACAATGGCAATGGCTGCGATGACACGCTGACCTGGTGGGTCACCGACTATCTCGATCCGCCCAAGCCCAGGCCCGGCACCAAGCCCCCAAAACCCAAACCGCACGTCAAGACCGCGCGCGAATTCACCATGGCCGATCTGCCCGCCCAATGCGCCGCCGTTCTTTCCTCGGAGTAGTCGCGGGCATCGTGCTGACGTTGCAGGGCAGCGCCAGCGTCAGCCCGCAGCCCGGCTATGTCGCGAGCTTTACCTGGACCAGTGACACCGCCCGCTTCGGCGGGTTTTCGGCGCTCGAGCTTGCGGCTGACGGCGTGACGTTCACCACCCTCTCGGACCGTGGCGGCTGGGTCGCTGGCACCCTGCACCGCGACGCCGCCGGACGGATCGTCGGGATCAGCGCCGGACGGGTTCACCCCTTGCTGGGCAAGAAAGGCCAGCCGCTGGCCGCTGGCCGCAAGGACAGCGAAGGGCTGGCGATCGGGCGCGACGGCACCGCCTATGTGTCGTTCGAGGGGTGGGCCCGGGTGGTGCGCTATGGCCGCATCGGCGGCGCTGGCGAAAACCTGCCGACCCACCCCGATTTCGCGGGCATGCAGGACAACGCCGCCCTTGAAGCCCTGGCGATCGACGCCAACGGCTGGCTTTACACCCTGCCCGAACGCTCGGGCCACCTTCACCGGCCGTTTCCGGTCTACCGCTTTCGCAACGGGGTCTGGGACCAGCCGTTTGCGCTGCCGCGCGAGGGGTCATTCCTGCCGGTGGCGGCCGATTTCGGCCCTGACGGGCGGCTTTATGTGCTTGAGCGCCAGTTTCGCGGTCTGATGGGTTTCGCCAGCCGGGTGCGGCGGTTCCGGCTCGGGATGGATCGCCTGCTGGCCGAGGAAACCCTGCTGGAAACGGCGGTCGGGCTGCACGACAACCTTGAAGGGCTGTCAGTCTGGCGCGACGCGGGCGGCGCGCTGCGCCTGACCATGATTGCCGACGACAACTTCAGCTTTTTCCAGCGCACGGAAATCGTCGAATACCGCGTCGCCGATTGACAGGCGTGCCTGCGCGGCATACTGCGCGCCGTCCCCGCATCGGGGGCCAAGTCTCCGCCACCTTGCAAAAACGGAAAATGACATGACGCGAAACCTGATCCCCGGCATTCTTGCCATGGCCGCCATCGTGGTGGCCTCGAACATTCTGGTGCAGTTCCTTTATGGTCAGTGGCTGACCTGGGGCGCCTTCACCTACCCCTTTGCCTTTCTGGTAACCGACCTGACCAATCGCCTTTACGGTGCCGCCGCCGCCCGCCGGGTTGTGTTGGTGGGGTTTGTGGTTGGTGCGCTCTGCTCGCTGATCGGCACCCAGATCGTCGGCAGCTTCGGGCCCCTGGTAAGCCTGCGCGTGGCGATCGGTTCAGGTGCGGCGTTCCTGGCCGCGCAGATGCTGGATATCACGGTGTTCAACCGGATGCGGACGGCAGCCTGGTGGCGCGCACCGCTGATTTCGACGCTGTTTGGATCGACGCTGGACACCGCAATCTTTTTCACCACCGCCTTCTCGGCGACGCTGATATTTCTCGAACCCGGCAACGATGTGAGCTGGGCGGGCGAGGTGCTGCCGCTGCTGGGTTTCGGGCCCGGCGTGCCGCTCTGGGTGTCGCTGGCGGTGGCTGACTGGGGCGTGAAACTGGGGCTGGCGGTGGTGGCACTGGTGCCGTTCCGCCTGATCATCGCAAAGTTGATGACAAGGGTTGCGTAAAACCTTTTGACAATCACAAAATCTGTGGCAATCTTGGCCTATCGGCAACCAATTGAAAGGAGGGGATCCAGTGTCTAGAGTGATGTTGGAGAGACGTGTCGGGACAGTCGGAGGTGGTGTTTTCTGAAGGCAACCCTTCGGATCACAGACCGCTGATTGGGCTATTCTCCTAACTGGCCCATCTCCTTGAAGCTCGGAAAGGGTCGCCGTATGTGGCGGCCCTTTCTCTTTTGTGCCACCACCGCACGGGTGGTTGCGCTGGCGCCTCCGGCGGGAGTATTTGGGCAAAGAAGAAGCCGGAAGGGGCGCGGGCCGCGATGTTGCGGATCAATGATCGGATCAGTCTGGAGGATTGGGAACTGTCGGAAAGCTTTTCGCGCGCCTCCGGCCCCGGCGGGCAGAACGTCAACAAGGTTTCCACGGCGGTTGAGCTGCGGTTCGAGGCGGAACGCTCGCCAAGCCTGACGGCGGCGGTCAAGGCGCGACTGAAGCGGCTGGCCGGGCGGCGCTGGACCAACGAGGGCGCGATCGTGATCCGGGCCGAGGAAACCCGCAGTCAGGCGCGCAACCGCGAACTGGCCGAGGCGCGGCTGGTCGAGATGATCCTGGCAGCATTGGTGGCCCCCAAGCGCCGGGTGGCAACGCGGCCGACGCTCGGCAGCCAGCGCCGCAGGATGGTGGCCAAGGCGGTACGGGGCGAAGTCAAGGCGATGCGAGGAAAGGTGGCAGAGGACGAATGACCGAAAACCGGACAGACGAGATCATCGCGCGCCGCGCGCGGCTGATGGGGCCGAATGTCTCGACCTTTTACCGAACGCCCGTTCACATCGTCAAAGGGCAGGGGGTATGGTTGTGGGATGCGGCGGGCAAGCGCTATCTCGATTGCTACAACAACGTGCCCCATGTCGGCCATTGTCACCCGCGGGTGGTGCAGGCGATCTGTCAGCAGGCGGCGGTGCTGAACACCCATACCCGCTATCTGCATGATCTGGTGCTGGATTACATCGAGCGTCTGGGCGCGCGGCTGGGCCACGGCATCAGTCAGGCGATCATGACCTGCACCGGGTCCGAGGCCAACGACGTGGCGCTGCGGATGGCGCAGGCGGTGACCGGCAAGACCGGGATCATCGCCACCGACAACACCTATCACGGCAATACCGCCCTGGTCAGCCAGCTTTCGACCCGGCGCCCGCCGATCGGGGGCTATGCGCCCAATGTGCGGCTGGTGCCCGCGCCCGACAACCTGCACCCGGTGGGCGGCACCCGCGCCGGGCAGGCGCAGGCCTTTGCCGACCACGTGGCCCGCGCAATTGCCGAGCTTGAAGCGGCGGGGTTCGGCTTTTCCGGCATGATGCTGTGCCCGGTCTTTGCGAACGAAGGTTTGCCTTCGGTGCCGCACGGATTTCTTGACCCCACGGTGGCGGTGATCCGGGCCGCCGGAGGGCTGATCATTGCCGACGAGGTGCAGCCCGGTTTCGGTCGCATGGGCAGCCATTTCTGGGGCCACGATGCCTTGGGCTTTGCCCCCGACGTGGTGACGGTGGGCAAGCCGATGGCCAATGGCCACCCGGTCGGTGCGGTGCTGGCGCGGCCCGACGTGATGGCGGCATTTCGCAATTCATTCGGATATTTCAACACCTTCGGCGGCAATCCGGTATCTGCTGCGGCCTGCATGGCGGTGCTGGATGTGATCGACGACGAGGGCTTGCAGGAAAATGCCGCCACGGTTTCGGCCCACCTGCTGGCGCGCCTGCGCGCCCTGCGCCATCCGCTGCTGGCGGATGTGCGCGGCGCGGGCCTGTTCTTTGCGGCCGAGTTCGTGCAGGCCGACGGGGTGACCCCGGCCAGCGACTTTGCGGGTGATCTGGTCGAGGCATTGGTGGCGGCCGGGTTCATCCTCAACCGCGCCGGGCGGGCGCAGCACGTGCTGAAGATTCGCCCACCGCTGCCGTTTTCGCTGGAACACGCCGACCTCGCGATGGATGCGATCGAGCGCGCGCTGCGCGACACCCCGGTTCCGGCGTGACCGAGGCCGACGAAGCCGCTGCCGCCTGGGGTGGCTTTGATCTGCGCTTGCTGCGCAACCGCGAGAACGCGGTTTATGCCATGCGTCTGCCCGGTGGCGGGCGCGCGGCGCTGCGGTTGCACCGGCAGGGCTATCAGTCGGCGCTCGCGATCCGGTCAGAGTTGTGGTGGTGCGCGGCGCTGGCCCGCGCCGCTCTGCCGGTGCCAGCGCCGTTGCCCGCAGCCGGGGGTGAAGTGCTGGTGCAGCTTGAGGGCAGTCGGTTGGCTTCGGCCATTGCCTGGGTCGAGGGTGCACCGCTGGGCGAGGCCGGGCAGCCACTTGCCGGTAGCACCACTGATCAGGCGCGCCGTCACCGCGCGCTGGGCCGCCTGATCGCGCAGGTGCACAGCGCCACCGATGCGCTGAGCCTGCCCGCCGATTTTACCCGCCCGCACTGGGATCTTGACGGTCTGACCGGCGAACACCCGTTCTGGGGCCGGTTCTGGGAGCATCCCGCGCTGACCCCCTTTGAGGCCAAGCTGATGCGCGAGGCACGCGATTTCACCCGCGTGCGGCTGACCGAGCATCTGGCACGCGGTGGCGATACCGGGCTGATTCATGCCGATGTGCTGCGTGAAAACGTATTAGTGAACGATGATTCGCTTTCCCTGATCGACTTTGACGACTGCGGCATCGGCTTTCGCCTTTACGATCTGGGCACGGTGCTGTCGCAAGACCTCGGCGAGCCGGGTTTTGCCGCCCTTGAGGCTGCCTTGATCGAAGGCTACGGTAGCCTGCGCCCGGTTGATGCCGCGATGGTGCAGGTGTTCACGCTTGCGCGCACCCTGGCCTCGGTCGGCTGGACCGCGCCGCGTCTGGCCCCGGATGACCCGATTCACCGCAGCCACATTGCGCGGGCGCTGCGCTGTGCGGCGCGGGTCATGCGCCTGTGACGCCAGCTTACACCACAACCTCGGTCGCCACTTGATCACCGACCTCGAACACCCGCTTGTAACGCGCGATCTGATCAGCCGGCCCGACCGCCTTGCTGGGATTGTCGGACAGTTTGACCGTGGGCCGCCCGTTGGCCGAAACCGCCTTGCACACCAGACTGAACGGTGCCAGCGCGTCATTGTCGACCAAGCCACGAAAATCATTGGTCATAAGTGTTCCCCAGCCGAACGAGACCTTGACCCGTCCGGCAAAGTGGCGGTGCAATTCCTCGATCTTCGGCACATCCAGCCCGTCGGAAAAAATCACCAGTTTCTGGGTCGGGTCTTCACCCCGTTCGCGCCACCAGCGGATCGCCGTTTCCGCCCCCGCCACCGGATCACCGCTGTCGATGCGGATGCCGGTCCAGGTTGAAAGCCAGTCGGGGGCGTGGCGCAAAAAGCCTTCGGTGCCATAGGTATCGGGCAGGATGATGCGCAGATTGCCGTCGTGTTCTTCCTGCCACTCGGCCAGAACCTGGTAGGGGGCTTGCGCCAGTTCGGCGTCGCTGTCGGCAAGTGCAGCATAGACCATCGGCAATTCATGAGCATTCGTTCCGATTGCTTCAAGGTCGCGGCGCATCGCGATGCGGCAGTTCGAGGTGCCGATGAAGGCCTCGCCCAACCCCTCGCTCATCGCCTGCACCGCCCAATCCTGCCACAGGAACGAGTGCCGCCGCCTTGTGCCGAAATCGGCGATCTTGAGGCCGTCAAGTTGGCGCAGGCGCTCGATCTTTTCCCACAGCTTGGTCATGGCGCGGGCGTAAAGCACCTGCAACTCGAACTTGCCCAGGCGTTTCAGCACGGCACGCGAGCGCAGCTCCATCAGCACCGCCAGCGCTGGAATTTCCCACATCATCACTTCAGGCCAGGCACCCCTGAACGTCAGTTCATATTGGCCGTCACGCTTGTCCAACTGGTAGGGCGGCAGTTGCAGCGCCTCGAACCAGTCCATGAAATCGGGGCGGAACATCTGGCGCTTGCCGTAAAAGGTGTTGCCGCGCAGAAAGGTCTGCTCGCCCCGCGTCAGCCGCAGGGTGCGGATATAATCCAACTGCTCGCGCAACTCGCCTTCATCCACCAACTCGGCCAGACGGATGCTTTTGCTGCGGTTGATCAGGCTGAAGGTCACCTCGGTATCTGGCCGATTGCGCAGAACCGACTGGCACATCAGCAGCTTGTAAAAATCGGTGTCGATCAGCGAGCGCACGATCGGGTCGATCTTCCAGTTGTGATTATAGACGCGGGTGGCGATGTCGGCCATGTCAGGCCACCAACCGCACGCCAGCGGCCACCATCTGGTCGCGCGCCGCCGCCAGACTGCCGTTCAGGTCGATTGCGCGGCAGGCACCTTCCAGCACCGTGACCGAAAATCCCAGCCGCGCCGCATCCAGCGCCGACCAGGCGACACAGAAATCGGTGGCAAGGCCGACCAGCACCAGATCCCTCACCCCCCGCGCGCGCAGATAACCTTCCAGCCCGGTCGGGGTGGCGCGGTCATTGTCGAAAAACGCCGAATAGCTGTCGATTGCGGCGCGAAACCCTTTGCGCAGCACCAGATCGGCGGCGTCGGTATTGAGGGCCGGATGGAAGGCCGCGCCATCGGTGCCCTGCACGCAATGGCTGGGCCACAGCACCTGCGCGCCGTAGGGCATCGGGATGGTGCTGAACGGTGCCGCGCCGGGATGGTTTGCGGCAAACGAGGCGTGACCCAAGGGGTGCCAGTCCTGGGTCAGCACCCTGACCGCATACTCGGCCAGCAACGCATTGATCCGGGGAATGATTTCGTCGCCCCGCGCCACCGCCAGAGCACCACCGGGGCAGAAATCGTTCTGCATGTCGATCACGAGCAGGGCTTGCGAGGCTGGGCGCATCCGGGTTTTCCTCTCGTCTGTAAGACTTTGGGTAAGACCCGACCGCGCCAGCGTCAATGGGCTTGGCGCAAATCGGCGCTAACGCAGCCGCCGCCCCGCCGCGTCGGAGGCAAAGAACAGCGCCTGAGCGGCGTCAAACCCCACCCCCACCATCGCCCCGGCCGACACATGCGGGTCGTCATGGGCCTCGATCACCAGCTTTTCGCCGCTGGGGGCGGTCAGGTGGACAAAGGCCACGCCGCCCAGCGCCTCGGTCATCTCGACCCGGTGGGTGGTGCCGTCTTTGAGGTGCAGATGCTGTGGGCGCAGCCCCACCACCACATCGCCCGTTGGCAGCGCCACGGTGGCGGGCAGCTCGGCACCCAGCCCCTTGGCAGCAACCCCGTTACGGCTGGCGGTGGCTGCGATGAAATTCATCGCCGGGCTGCCGATGAAGCCCGCGACAAAGCGGTTGTCGGGGTTGTGGTATAGCTCCAGCGGCTTGCCCACCTGCTCGACCCGCCCGGCCCGCAGCACCACGATCTTGTCGGCCAGCGTCATCGCCTCGACCTGATCGTGGGTGACATAGATCATTGTGACCCCCAGCTCGCGGTGCAGGCGGGCGATTTCCACCCGCATTTCCACCCGCAACTCGGCGTCGAGGTTGGACAGCGGCTCGTCGAACAGAAACACCTCGGGCCCGCGCACGATGGCGCGCCCGATCGCCACCCGCTGACGCTGGCCGCCCGACAGCGCCTTGGGCTTGCGCGCAAGGTAATCGTCAAGCTTCAGAATCCGGCTGGCCTCGGCGACCTTGGCCGCCACTTCGGCTTTGGGGTGGCCGGTCATTTTCAGGCCGAACCCCATGTTTTGCGCCACCGTCATGTGCGGGTAAAGGGCATAGGTCTGAAACACCATCGCCACCCCGCGCTCGGCGGGATCATCGCGGGTGACATCACGCGCCCCGATGGCAATCGCGCCGCTGGTGATTTCTTCCAGCCCGGCCACCATCCGCAGCAGGGTGGATTTGCCGCAGCCCGAAGGGCCGACAAAGACGCAGAACTCGCCGTCATCCACCGTCAGATCGACCCCATGGATCACTTGCACATCGCCGTATTTCTTGACGACACCTTTCAGTGTGACTCCGGACATGTTTCCCCCTGATCCTTCATCTGTTCCGGAAAGCGCCAGCTTTCGGCTTCGGCGGCAATCTCGGCGGCGGTCTTGGTGATCTGCGGCGCGCGCTCGGCCAGCGCCGCCAAGGTGGTATTGGCGGTGGTCGAGGTAATCGACAAGGCCCCCATCACCCGCCCGGTGCGGGTCAGAATCGGGGCGGCGATGCAGATGATTCCGGGCTCGTGTTCTTCACGGTCAAAGGCAAAGCCGCGGGCGCGAATCACCTTGAGCTCGGCCAGAAGCTGGTCGCGGTTGGCCAGGGTCTGGGCGGTAAAGCGGTGGAATGCCTGGCGCTGCAAGGCATCATGCAAGGCGTCGGGGTCCAGCCAGGCCAGCATCGCCTTGCCCACCCCGGTGCAATAGGCCGGGCCCACCTTGCCCGCTTGGGCAAACATCTCGACCGGGCGGGCCGCGTTGCGCTTGTCGACGTAAAGCACCTGCCCAAGGTCCAGTTGCGCCAGATGGATGGTCTCGCCGGTGTCATGGGAAAGCCTGTCAAGCCAAGGCCTTGCGATCGGTGCCAGGCTTGATTGCGCCCAGGCGGCATGGGCCAGCCGGACCAGCCGAACCCCCAGCGAATAGGTCTGCCGGTCGGGGTCGTAGGCCAGCATGCCCTGATTGGTCAGGGTTTGCATGAGGCGGTAAAGGGTGGCCTTGGGCAAGGTGCTTTGCGCCAGCACTTCGCCAAACCGCACCGGGCGAGCGATTGCAGCCACCCTGTCAAGCACATCCAGTGCCTTGCCTACCGTGCCATCACCCGCGCCCATCCGTGCTTCCCGTGGTTGTTGTTGACAGCTTAGATGATGCGCCGCATAGTATCAATATTCAAGACTTAGTTTCAAATAATGGAACCACTAGGGAGGAAACCATGGTTCAGATGAAACGGGGCGCGCTCGTGCTGCTGGCGGGCTTGCTGATGTCGGGATCGGCCTTTGCCGAGCAACGCTCGCTGGTGCTGAACACCGATGCGTCCGACCCGGCCCCCAAGGCGGCGTTCGATCAGTTGATTGCCGCGTTCGAGGCCGAAAACCCCGATATCAAGGTCACGGTCAACATGTTTGACCATGAAGGCTACAAGACCGCGATCCGCAACTTTCTGACCGCCGACAGCCCGGATCTGGCCAACTGGTATGCCGGCAACCGCATGGCGCCGTTTGTCAACGGCGGCCAGTTCCAGGATGTTTCGGATGTCTGGGCGGCCAACGGCCTTTCCGACAGCCTGGCGTCCGCCAAAGCCTCGATGACCATCGACGGCAAGCAGTGGGGCGTGCCCTACACCTACTACCAATGGGGCATCTACTATAACAAGGACGTCTACAAAGCGGCGGGCGTGGAAGTTCCCACCACCTGGGATCAGTTCATCGCCAACTGCGCCGTGTTCAAGGCCGCCGGAGTTGACTGCCTGACCACCGGCACCAAGGCGCTGTGGCCGGCAGCCGGGATTTTCGACTACATCGACCTGCGCACCAACGGCTACGAATTCCACATGGATCTGACGGCAGGCAAGATCGCCTGGACCGATGACCGGGTGAAAGCGGCTTTTGCCGAACTGGGCAAGCTGGCGGCACCGGGCTACATCACCGCCAACCATGCGGCGATCGACTGGCAGGATGCGGCGGCGCTGCTGGTGCAGGGCAAGGCGGCGAACTACGTGATGGGCAACTTTGCCGTGGCCACCTTCAAGGAAGGCGGCATGACCAACGATACCCTCGGCTTCATGCCGTTCCCTGAAATCACCCCCGGCATCCCGCGCGCCGAAGATGCGCCCACCGACACCATCCATATTCCGGCTGGTGCCAGGAACGTGGCCGACGCCAAGCTGTTCCTCGCCTTCCTGGCGCGGGCTGATGTGCAGACCCAGATGAATGGCACCCTTGGCCAGTTGCCCACCAACAAGGGCTCGACGGTGGACGCTTCCGATCCGTTCCTGTCGGCGGGGTTCGAGATGCTGTCGTCGTCCTACGCGCTGGCGCAGTTCTTCGACCGTGACGCGCCGGCCGAAATGGCCAAGGCGGGGATGGAAGGGTTCCAGGAGTTCATGGTGAACCCGGATCGTCTTGACGCCATCCTTGCGCGGCTCGAAAAGGTGCGCGCCAAGGCCTACTGATCTCCCGGCGGGCGCGGTCACAGCCGCGCCCGACACCTGGCCCCGGAGGCAACTCCGGGGTTTTTCCCGCCCCTTCACGAGGCCCCGATGTCCGCCTACTGGAAACGCAACCAACGCCGCCTTGCGCCATGGCTGTTTCTGGCCCCCGGCATGGCGATGTTCGCGCTTTACGTGATCATCCCGATCTTTCAGTCGATGGCGATTTCGTTTTACGACTGGGATGGCCTGGGTGAAAAAGTCTGGATCGGCACCGCCAATTATGTCGAGTTGCTCGACGACGACGCTTTCTATACATCGCTGAAAAACAACGTGATCTGGCTGCTGCTTTACCTGCTGGCGGTTCCCGCGGGGCTGTTCATCGCGATTTTCCTTAACCAGACGGTCTGGGGCATCCGTGCCTACAAATCGCTGTTCTTCTTTCCCTTCGTGATTTCCCAGGTCGTGGTCGGGCTGATGTTTTCGTGGTTCTACGCCCCGAATTTCGGCCTGTTCTACAAGCTGATCGAGGCGATCACCGGCACCGGCGTGGCGGTGCTGGCCGATGAAGACTGGGTGACCTACGGCATCATCGTGGCGGGGCTCTGGCCGCAGATCGCCTATGTGATGATCCTCTATCTGACCGGCCTCAACAACGTCGCCCCCGACCAGATCGAGGCGGCGCGGCTGGATGGTGCCAAGGGCTGGAAAATGCTGTGGTATGTGGTGCTGCCGCAACTTCGCCCCGCCACCTTCATCGCGGTGGTGGTCACCGTGATCGGCGCGCTGCGGTCGTTCGATCTGGTGTCGATCATGACCGACGGCGGCCCCTATGGGTCATCCCGCGTGCTGTCGTTCTACATGTATGAACAGGCGCTGTCGGAATACGGCTACCGCATGGGTTACGGTGCCGCGATTGCGGTGGTGCTGTTCGCGATCATGATGGTTTTCATCTCGGGCTTCATCTGGAAGATGTGGCGCGACGAGACGGAGCGTTAGCGATGTTCCCCCGCCCGATCCAGCAAACCTCGCGCACCACCCAACGCGCCTACCAGATTGCGCTTCCCATCGCGCTGATCCTTTGGCTGCTGCCGCTGATCGGGGTTGCGATCACCTCGGTGCGCCCGGCCTCGGATCTGGCGCAGGGCAACTACTTCGGCATGCCGAGCTACCTGGCGTTCGAGAACTACGCCGACGTGTTTCGCAACTCGCCGATCGCGCATTACATCCTGAATTCGTTCAAGGTCACCGTCCCCACCGTGATCGGCGCGGTGGCGCTGTCCTGCATGACCGGCTTTGCCCTTGGCATCTACCGCTTCCGCTCGAACCTGCTGGTGTTCTTCTTGTTCGTGGCAGGCAATTTCGTGCCGTTCCAGATTCTGATGGTGCCGGTGCGCGACCTGACACTATCGCTTGGCCTTTACAACTCGACCGCCGGGCTGGCCCT
>CAYQPD010000065.1:0-13690 GCA_964419305.1 uncultured Rhodobacter sp. | reverse complement strand
GTTCCTGACCCGCCTGCAATGGGATATCGACCGGGTTGGGCGCGATCACCCCGAAGTCAGGCTGACGGCGACCAAGGAGATGATGGTGTAGCAAACCGTCTGCAAAAAATCCGAACCAAGCGCTCATCACTCCCTTGCGGTCGTTCTTCGCGGGCACCAGCGAGAAACGACCGCAAGGGAGTGATGAGCGGGCATTGGCCGAGTCAAATCAAAGGCAAACCGCTTCGGATAGCGCCGCCGCGCGCGCAACCGGGCGGGTTTGGCAACCGGGCTCAGCCGGCCCTGTCGGCGCGGCGCGGCAGGGCCAGCAGCGCCACCGCGGCCAGGCCGACCAGCATCACCAGCAGCGCAGCGGGGGCGGCATCGTCCAGCCGCTCGAGGCTGGCCTGCTCGTAAACCCGGGTGGCCAGGGTGTTGAAGTTGAAGGGGCGCAGCAGCAGGGTCGCGGGCAGCTCCTTGACGCAATCGACAAACACCATCAGCAGCGCCGTCGCCACCGAGCCGCGCATCAGCGGCAGATAGACCGCCGTCAGGGTGCCGCCCGCGCCGCGCCCCAGGGATCGCGCCGCCAGCGGCAGGTTGGGCGAGATGCGCCCGAAAGCCGCGTCCACCGCCCCTTGGCCAATGGCGAAAAAGCGCACCACATAGGCCAGCACGATCGCCGTCGCGGTGCCGGTCAGCAGCAGTCCAGGGTCATGGCCAGTCAAGCCAAGGACCACATCCGCCAGCCGGTGATCAAGCGCCGCCAGCGGGATCAGCAACCCCACCGCCAGCACCGCCCCCGGCGCGGCATAGCCCAGGCTGGTCACCGGCAGCACCAGGCGCGGCAGGGTCCGGCCCGACAGCCGCACCCCGTAAACCAGAAACACCGCCCCCGCCACCGTCAGCGCCGCCGCCACCCCGCCCACCAGCAGGGTATTGGCCAGCGCCTGCGCCAGCCCCGGCGACACCCAGGCCCCAGGATTGCGCAGGCCATGGCTGGCCATCACCGCCACCGGCAGCACAAAGCCTGCGGCAAAGGGCGCGAGGCACAGAACGGTGGCCAGCCAGGCGCGCGCCCCGTGCAGCGCGGCCGGTGCTACCGGACGGCTGCTGCGGGTCGGGCGGTGAAACCGCGCATGGCGGCGACTGATCCGTTCCAGGGTCAGCAGCACCACGATCACCGCCAGCATCACCCCGGCAATCTGCGCCGCGCCGCCGGCATTGCCGCCGGTCAGCCACACCGCAAAGATGCCCGAGGTCAGGGTCTGCACCCCGAAATGCGCCACCGTGCCATAGTCGGCCACCGTCTCCATCAGCGCCAGCGCCACGCCCACCGCAATCGCCGGGCGCGCCAGCGGCAGACCGACCCGCCAGAACAGCCCCCAGGGGCCGGTGCCAAGCGCCCGCGCCACCTCGTAGAAATCGCCCGATTGCTCGCGAAAGGCGGCGCGGGCCAGCAGATAGACGTAAGGATAGAACGCCAGCGCCAGCACCACCACCGCCCCGGCGCGCGAGCGCACTTCGGGAAACCAGTAGTCGCGCGCCGAAGTCCAGCCCATCACCGCGCGCAGCCCGCCCTGCACCACGCCGGAATAGTCGAAGAAATCAACCAGCGCATAAGCGCCGACATAGGCCGGCACCGCCAGCGGGAACAGCAGCGCAATGTCCAGCGCCCGGCTGGCGGGAAAGCGATACATCGTCACCAGCCAGGCAGCCCCGGTGCCGATCGCAGCGGTCAGCAACCCGACCCCCGCCATCAGCACCGCGGTGTTGGCGAGATAGCGCGGCAGCACGGTGGCGATCAGATGCGGCCAGATGTTCTCGACCGGGTGAAAGGCGATCCACACCACCGCGACGATCGGTGCCGCCACCAGCGCCGCCAGCACCAGCGCCCCCAGCGACCACGGGTCGGGACGCCAGCGCGGCAGCCACCGACTCGCCGCCCGGGGAACTTGAGTGTTTTGCTCGGTCATGCCCGCAGGGGTTACAGGAAAGCGGTTTAACTGTCCAGAAAAGCCGGTATAGTCGGCCCGCGACCCCGAACCCTTCAGCCCAGCCGGACCGATATCCCCGATGCGCATCGTCTATCATCTCGGCGCCCATTGCACCGATGACGAGCGGCTACTCAAATGCCTGCTCAAGAACCGCAGCCTGCTGGCGGCCGAAGGCATCGTGGTGCCCGGCCCGGCGCGCTATCGCAACCTGATCCGCGACACCTCGATCAGCCTCAACGGTGCTGCCGCCAGCCGCGACACCCAGGCGCTGGTGCTGGATCAGATCATGGACGAAGACGTGGCCGCGCGCCTGATCCTGTCGTGGGATTGCTTTCTGGCCTTTCCGCAATGGGTGCTGCGTGGCGCGCTTTATCCGACCGGCGGTGACCGGCTGCGTGCCATCACCCAGATCTTTCCCGAGATCGAGGCCGAGTTTCACCTTGCCATCCGCAACCCCGCCACCTTCCTGCCCGCCCTGCTGCAAAAACAGCGCGGCAAAAGCTATGAGGCCTTCATCGAGGGCACCAGCCCGATCGCCCTGCGCTGGTCGGACCTGATCGAGAACATCCTCAGCCATAACCCCGGCGTGGCCCTGACGGTGTGGTGCGACGAGGATACCCCGCTGATCTGGCCCGAAGTGCTGCAGGCGGTGTCGGGCCACGCCCCCGGCACAGCGCTGGAAGACAGCGACGCCCTGCTGGCCGCGATCATGACCCCGGAAGGCTTTCGCCGGATGAACGACTACCTTGGCAGCCATCCGCCCCAGGATGTGACGCAGCGGCGGCGGATCGTCACGGCGTTTCTCGACAAGTTCGCCCGCCCCGAGCAGATCGAGACCGAGATTGATCTGCCCGGCTGGAGCGCCGACCTGGTCGAGGCCCTGACCCGGCAATACGAACAGGACGCGGCGCTGATCGCCCGGATGCCGGGTGTCACCTTTCTGGCACCCTGAGCGCCGCGCTCAGGCCATGCCGAGCGCGGTCTTGTAAAGCTCGAGGATGGTTTCCTCTTCGGCGATATCGTCGGGGGTGCGCTTGCGCAGCGCCACCACCTTGCGCAACACCTTGGTGTCGTAGCCCCGACCCTTGGCCTCGGCCATCACTTCTTTCTGCTGATCCGCGACATCCTTCTTTTCGGCCTCGAGTTGCTCGTAGCGCTCGACGAACTGGCGCAGCTCATCGGCGGTGACATTATAGCTGTCGGTGGGGTCGCTCATCGGGGGCCTCGCAGGGGGGTGAAAACTGCCGCCGTCCTAACCCCGCCGCCGCGCCAGAGCAAGACCAGCCGCACCCTTGCCAGCCCGGCACGGCTGCGCTAGGCCGGGGCAGCCGCAACCACCGCTGCCATGGGGGCAAAGCCATGCCGTTTCTGATCCCGATCGGAGCCGCCTTGTCGCTGGCGGGGGTGGCCGGGCTGATCTGGTGCATCGTGCGAGCGGTGCAGGCGCGCCGCGCCGGACTGGCCGACGCCGACCTGCGCGCCCGCCTGCAACGGCTGGTGGCAGTGAACCTGGGCGCGCTCGGGGTCTCGGCGCTTGGCCTGATGCTGGTGGTGATCGGCATATTGCTGGGCTAGCGCCAAAGCCGTCACCTTTGATTTGACCCGGCCAATGCCCGCTCATCAATCCCTTGCGGTCTTTCTTCGCTGGCACCAGCGCGGAAAGACCGCAAGGGATTGACAAGCGGCTGGTTCGGATTTTTCTGCCAGCGGCTTCGGATCGGCGCAAGGGTCGGCATCCGGCGCCAGGTCGTCTGGCAAGTTTCAATCCGCATTCAGCGCGTCAAAACCGCGCCCGATGCTGATCAGATCGTCGATCAGCGGGGCCACGCCCCAGATCTCCGGGGCCGTAGCCGCCAGGGCGTGCAGATCGTGGCGCAGGATCAACAGGCCGCGCTGATCGGCCCAATGCATCGGCCCGCCAACATCGCGGGGAAATCCGTGCCCCACGATCAGCGCGGCATCAATGTCCGACGGGCGCTGCACCACGCCCTGCCCGACCAGCCGCGCGCCCGCGTTGGCCAGGGCCGCCAGCACCGGCGTCAGATTAGCCAGCGCCGCCCCGGGCGAAACTGCCGCCGCACCGGTCGGCTCGGGCAGAAGTTGCGGCCAGCCAAAGCCTGCCAACGCCGCCGCGACATCCTGCCCGCCCGCCGCCAGATGCGCCGCCGCCGCCCGCCCCGCCGCCAGCAACCGCGCGCCAACCCCGCCCGCCCCCTGCACCCGCAGCGCGCTCAGGCCGAGGCGGTGCAGCAGCGCCAGCACGGTGGCCACCGCCTCGGGCGCGGTGGCGGGCCAGACCACCACTTCGGCCAGCCGCCCGCCAGGCGCGACCAGCAGCAGCCCCAGCATGTCGGCTGCCCGCGGCCCAGGCGCCGCCTCGCCCGGCCCCAGCAGCACCAGCACCGCGCCGGACCGGGTGGCGTCGCACAAGGTCGCCAGCGCCACCGCATCGGCCACCAGCACCAGATCGACCTCGGCCAGCGCCGCCACCTCCAGCGCCGGCGTCAGCCGCGCCCAGTCGGCATCACGGGTGGCGGGCGACAGGGTGCCGGCCTGCACCGCCTGCTCTTGCGATGCGGCAATCTGTTCCAGCGCCGCCACCAGGGCCGCGCGGTCGGCATCGACCAGCACCACCGGATAGCCCGCCTGCAACAGCGCCAGCACCAGCGCCGGGTCGGCACCCGCCCCCATCACCCCCAGCCGCTGCACGGCGCGCGGGGCAACCCGGGCCTCGGGCATCCGCGCCAGCCGGCGCTCGGCCAGGAAGGCATGGCGCAGCGCCGCCGCCTTGGGCGAGGCCGCCAGTTCGCTGAGCGCCGCCGCCTCGAAATCGAGCCCCTGATCAATTGGCAATAGCTGCGCCGCCTCGACGCAGTCGATGATCCGCCCCGGCGCGCGCAGCCGGGTGTCGCGCAGCGCCGCCCGCGCCGCCCGCACGGCCGCAAGGTAGGCTACCGGATCACGCATCCCGTCGCGCCGCGCGCGGGTCGGCACCGGAGCCCCCGCCGCCGCCGCCGCCTGCGCCATGGCCAGAGCCACGGCCTCGCCATCCTGCGCCACCACCCGGTCGAGCAACCCCAGCGCCAGCGCCTCGGCGGCCGGGATCGCGCGCCCGCTCAGCAGCAGGCGCAGCGCCGCTTCCGCCCCGATCAGGCGCGCCACGCGCTGCGTGCCCCCGGCCCCGGGCAGCAGACCCAGACCGACCTCGGGAAACCCCAGCCGCGCCCCGGCCATGGCCAGCCGCAGATGCGCCGCCAGCGCCAGCGCCAGCCCGCCACCCAGCACGGCACCATGCAGCGCCACCACCACCGGCTTGCCGCAAGCCTCGACCCGGTTGCAGACCTCGGGCAGCGCGGGCGCAAGGGTCGGCTTGCCAAACTCGGCCAGATCGGCCCCGGCGGAAAATATGCGCCCCGACGCCCGGATCACCACCGCCGCGATGCTCGGGTCGGCCTCGGCGCGGTCAATTCCCGCCATCAGCCCTGTGCGCACCGCGTGATTCAGGGCATTGACCGGCGGATTGTCGATGATCAGTTCCAGCACGGCCCCGGCGCGGTGCTCGATCACGACCTCGCGCTGTGGTTGCGCCATCATCGACCCCCCGTCTGCCGCCGGGCGCATGGCCTCGCCCCGCCTGCACTAGACAAGCTGGCACCGAAGTTGGCAAGGACTGTTCGCCCGGCCGAGCCTGGCCGACCTACACCGGCAGGTTATCGAAGCAATCTTCGGCGTCGGCGTCGTCGTCCGGCACCGGTTTGCGGGCGGGATGGACCGGCACAATCCCGATCAACGCCTGCATGTCTTCCAGCAGGGCGGCCAGCCGGGCCTGCGCCTCGGCGACACCGTCAGCCGGTGGCATCTTGGGGCAGCGGTCAGATGTGGCAGTCATGGGCATGGCAATTGCTCCCTTGGTTCAGGTGGCACATTTGCGGCAGAACGGCGTGTAGGGCAGAACATCCAGCCGCGCGCCACTGATCGGGCCGCCGCATTTGGTGCAGACCCCATAGTCGCCCGCCGCTACCCGCTCGAGCGCCGACTCGATCATGCGAATCTCTTGCTGGGCCGAAACCCCCATGGTTTCCCAGACTTCATCGTCCGAGCGCTCGACCGCCAGTTCTTCCCAATCCTGTTCGCCGTGCTGATCAAGACCTTCCTCGACCTGCGCCAAGCGGGCGGTCAAGTCGGCGTGGCGCGCCTGCAGCGCGGCCTTGCGTCTGGAAATGGGGGTCATGGTTGCCTCCTGTCTGATCACATGGCAGGATAAACCGATGCGCCCCATTTGCCTTTGATGCAAGTCAACCCCGCCGCGTCAAATTTGCCTGCCAGCCTGATCCGGATTGCCGCGAGACCGCCATGCACCCCGATGTGACCGCCTTTTTCGACCCCGCCACCAATACCATTACCTATCTGGTGCAGGATCCCGCCGGGCGCGCCTGCGCGGTGATCGATTCGGTGCTGGATTTTGATCAGGCCTCGGGGCGCACCTTTACACGCTCGGCCGATGCGGTGATCGCGGCCATCCGCGCGCGCGACCTTGATCTGCACTGGATCCTCGAGACCCACGTCCACGCCGACCACCTGTCCGCCGCGCCCTACATTCAAGAACAACTGGGGGGGCAGATCGGGATCGGCGAGCGCATCACCGTGGTGCAGCAGACCTTCGGCAATATCTTCAACGAGGGCACAAGGTTTCAGCGCGACGGCTCGCAGTTCGACCGGTTGTTTGGCGATGGCGACAGCCTGTCGGTCGGGCAGGTGCGTGCCACGGTGCTGCACACCCCCGGCCACACCCCGGCCTGCCTGACCTACGTCATCGGCGACGCGGCCTTTGTCGGCGACACCCTGTTCATGCCCGATTTCGGCACCGCGCGCTGCGACTTTCCCGGCGGATCGGCCGATGCGATGTTCGATTCGGTGCAGAAGATTCTGGCCCTGCCCGATGCCACCCGGATTTTCGTCGGCCACGACTACAAGGCCCCGGGGCGCGAGGTCTTTGCCTGGGAAAGCACGGTGGCCGAACAGAAAGCGCGCAACATCCACATCGGGGCGGGGCGCAGCAAAGCCGATTTCGTCGCCCTGCGGCAGGCGCGTGACGCCACCCTGGCGATGCCGCGGCTGATCTTGCCGTCGCTGCAGGTCAACATGCGCGCCGGGCAGATGCCGGAACCCGAGGCCAACGGCACCAGCTACCTCAAACTGCCGCTCAACCAGCTTTGATCGCCAGCCCCTTTACAGCGCCGCGCGCTTGTGGTTGCACGGGTGCGAACGCGAAAGGGGCCGCAGCATGATCGAGCCGGACTGGGTCTGGGGTTTTGTCGGCGGGTTGATGATCGGCGCTGCCGCTTCGCTTTACCTGCTGGTCAATGGCCGCATCATGGGGGCCTCGGGGATCGTGGGCGATCTGGTCGATGGCTCGGGCCGCGCCACCGCGCCCGAGCGGCTGGCGTTTCTGGTCGGGCTGATCGCGGTGCCGCCGCTCATGGTGCCGCTAACCCACGTGGTCGATACCCATATCACAGACAAGCTGTGGGTGATCATTGCCGCCGGCCTGCTGGTCGGCGTCGGCACCAGACTGGCCAATGGCTGCACCTCGGGGCACGGGGTGTGCGGCATCGCGCGGCTGTCACCGCGCGGCATTGCCGCGACCGCCCTCTACCTGCTGGCGGGCGGGCTGGTGATGTTTCTGGCGCGCCACCTCGGGGGGATGATCTGATGCAACGGCTGATCATGGCGGCGCTCGCGGGCGGGCTGTTCGGGGCGGGGCTGCTGGTCTCAAACATGGTCGATACCGTCAAGGTGCAGGGCTGGCTCGATGTGTTCGGCGACTGGGACCCGACGCTGGCCTTCGTGCTGGGCGGCGCGATCCTGCCGATGGCGCTGGCCTGGCGGCTGGCCGAGCGGCGCAAGGTCGCGGCCCTTGGCACCCCGATCCCCGCGCGCCACGACCCCCGCCTTGACCCCGCGCTGGTGATCGGGTCGCTGCTGTTCGGGGCGGGTTGGGCGCTGGCCGGGTTCTGCCCCGGCCCGGCGCTGGCCTCGCTCACCTTCGGCGGCTGGGGCGGGCTGGTGTTTGTGGCGGCGATGCTGGCCGGCATGATCGCCACCCCCGCCCTGCGCGCCCGTTTTGCCCCTGCCCACCCCTGAGGAGACCCCGATGGACATCCGCGCCCTGACCCCGAGCTACGCCGTGTCGCCCCAGATCACCCCCGAAGACTTGCCCGCGATCAAGGCGGCGGGCTACGGCGTGGTGATCGACAACCGCCCCGACGGCGAAATCCCGCCCGCCCTGCACACCGCGGTGATGCAGGCCGCAGCCGAGGCTCTGGGCCTGCATTTCGTGGTCAACCCGGTGATCGGCGGCGCGCTGACGGCGGCCAACGTTGCCGCCCAACGCGCCGCCATCGCCACCGCAAGTGGCCCGGTGCTGGCCTATTGCGCCTCGGGCAACCGCTGTTCGCTCGTCTGGGCGCTGGCGCTGGCGGGGCAGCGCCCGACCGACGAGCTGATCGCGATCCCGGCGCGCTTCGGCTATCAGCTCGAGGGCCTGCGCGGCCAGCTTGACGCGCTGGCAGGCAAGAGCTGAGCCCCACCCTCCGCCGCCGCCTCGGCGGTCAGCCGCACCGCTGATCCCGGCCGGGCGGATACAAGGTCAGGTGCCGGTCAGGCGCGGGGTCTCGACCGCCGCAGCGACCGCCGGAGCCGGGGCTGGTGCGCGCACCCCACCCGCCGCCGGAAGGGGCACTGCCGCCGCCGCCTCGGCGGTCAGCCGCACCGCCCGCATGCCGCGATTCTGCCCCAGCTTGCCTGCGCCCAACCGCCGTCCGCCAATACCTTCCAGACGGATCTGGTCAAGCGCGGCCCGTGGCAGCGGCACCACCTCGCCCGGCTTCAGCCCCATCACCGCCGACAGCGGGATCGTCATGCGGTAAAGCACCGCCTCCAGGGCGCAGCTTGAGGCCATCACCTGCGCGCCGAGAGCGGCGGAAAACACCATCCCTGCCGCCGCTTCGGGCACCGCCTGTGCCGCCTTCTGCGGCCGCCGCCCACGCCCGTCGGCGGGCAGCGCCAGCAGCACCGGGCCGGTTTTGGCACCACCGCCAAGGCTGACCTCGGCCTGCACCAGCCGGTAGGGCACATCCTCCAGCAGCAGCCCCAGCGGGCGCGGGTCATCCAGAAACGAGGCATAGCGAAAGCCGCCGGCCCAGATCAGATCGTCCGCCGCCAGCAACGCCGTCTCCAGCCCTTCAAGGGCGCGGTCGAGAAATTCGGCCACCATCGCCCCATCGGTGCGGGTCGGTTTGCGCGCCGCCAAAGCGCCGGTGGTCACCTTGCCCGTGGTCTGCGCCTCGATCAGCCCGGCCAGCACCGGCGGCGCCAGCATGATCACCCCCAGCCCGTCACCCGGCCCTTCCAGCACCGCGATCAGCGCCTGCTCGGGCGGCAGTTCCAGCAATTCGGTCAGCGACAGGCGCTGCACCGCGATCTGCGCCACATCCAGCCGCAGCGCCATGCCATCGCGCGCCGCGCGTGCCAGCGCCAGCGGCCAGGCCTTGTCCACCCCGTCGCACGGGGGCTCGACCGCGCTGGCTTCCACCTTTCGCCTGAGAACGCCCTTTGCCACCTTGAAACCCCGCCGTGCCGCGCCCGAACGCCGCCCTTCAAGGCCTGCCAGAACTTTGTTGCCAAAGGGTTAGCGGCAGTCGCCTCAGGCGGCTTTTTCCAGCCGCAGCGGCACGGTGACGCGGAACGCCGCCCCGCCCTGCCCCGGCAGATAGGTGATGGTGCCGCCCAGATTGGCCATCACCTCGCGGCAGATCGCCAGCCCCAGCCCAGCCCCGCCGGCCCGGGTCTCATCGGTCAGGCGGGCGAATTTCTCGAACACCAGCGCCTGCGCCTCCTTGGCGATCCCGGCCCCGTTGTCGATGAAATCAACCGTCACCCGACCGCCCTTCTGGCGCACCGCGATGCGCAACTCGGGGCGCTCGGCGCCGCAATACTTGCGCGCGTTCGAGATCAGATTGATGAAAACCTGGGTCAGCCGGTCGGCATCGGTGTGCAGAAAGATCGCCTCGGCGGCGCTGTCACGCTGCACCGCGAACACCCGCTCGGGCCGGGTATTGCCCGCCGTGCGCAGCGCCTTGTCGATCATCTCGGGCAAGCTGGCAAGGCCAAGATTGAGCTGCACCGAACCGTTTTCCAGCACGCTCAGATCCAGCAGATCGTCCAGCAGCCGGGTCAGCCGGATCGCCTCGTCATGGATGATGCGGGCATAGTTCACCACCATTTCGGGCGGCAGATCGGCCTCCATCAGAATCTCGGAAAACGCCCGGATCGAGGTCATCGGGGTGCGCAGCTCGTGGCTGATCTGGCTCAGGAACGCGTCCTTCTGCACCGAAAGCTGGGTCAGCTTCTCATTAGCCTCGCGCAGGGCGCGGGCGGTGCGGGTCAGCTCGTCCTGCTGGGCCTCGAGGCGGGTCGAATATTCCTTGATCTGGGCGGTCTCGTTGGCCACCGCCATCAGGTCTTCGACCGAAACCCGGGCCCGGCCCACCAACTGGCTGATCATCGCATGCGAGGTGGCCGCCCCCACCGATCCGGCCAGCCGCCGTTCCAGGTCTTCGACGAATTTCGGCGTCGCGTCAGGCAGATAGCCCACCTTGCCCTGACCCCGCGCCGCGCCCTCGAACAGGCTCTGCGCGGCCTCGTCACCCAGGATGCGCTGCGCCATCACCAACAGCGCCTCGGGTTCGGCCCGGCCCTGCGCCCAGCCCCGCGGCCCGGTCTGATCGGCCTCGAACACATTGACGAAAGCCGCGCCCTGCATCCGCTCCATCGGGCTGGGGAAGGTCAGGATCGAGCCGAACGTGAACGCCGCCGTGTTCAGCACCAGCGACCAGAACATCGCGTGCAGCAAGGGGTCCATGCCGGTCACCCCGAACAGCGCCTGCGGTCTGAGCCAGCCGATCCCCAGCGGACCCTCGGCCAGAACCTGTGCCGGGATCACCGCATCCGGCCCGAACGACGGCAGGAACAGGGTATAGGCCCAGACCGCAAAGCCGAGGCACAGCCCCAGCGTCGCCCCCACCCGGGTTGATCCGCGCCAGAACAGGCCACCCAGCATGGGCGGCAGAATCTGCGCCACGCCCACGAACGAGATCAGCCCGATTGCCGCCAGCGCCGCCGAGCCGCCCGACACCGCAAAATAGGCGTAGCCCAGTGCCAGCACCCCGGCGATCGACAGCCGCCGCGCGCGCAGCACGATGCGGCGCACGTCGCCCGAGACCGCATGGGCCGGGCGCAGATGCAGCCACAACGGCATCACCACGTGGTTCGACACCATCGTCGCCAGCGCAATCGCCGCCACGATCACCATCGAGGTTGCCGAACTGAACCCGCCCAGAAAGGCCAGCATCGCCAGCCCGCCCCGGCCCTGGCTGAGCGGCAGCGTCAGCACGAACAGATCGGGGTTCGAGCCGGCCGGCAGCAGCGCCAGCCCGACCACCGCGATCGGCACCACGAACAGGCTCATCCCCATCAGGTAAAGCGGAAACGCCCAACTGGCGGTGGCGAGGTGGCGCTCGTCGGCATTTTCCACCACCAGCACCTGAAACATCCGCGGCAGGCAGATCACCGCCGCCGCCGACAGCGCCATCAGCCCGACCCAGCGCCCCGGTTGCAACTGCCAGTCGGCAATCGGCGAGGCATTGATCCGGGCAACAATATCGCCCGGCCCGCCCGCCAGCCCCCAGACCACGAACACCCCGACCGCCAGAAACGCCACCAGCTTGACCACCGCCTCGACCGCAATCGCGGTCACGATGCCGGTGTGCTGCTCGTTGGCGTCAAGCTTGCGGGTGCCGAACAGGATGGTGAACAACGCCAACCCCGCCGCCACCCAGATCGCGGTGCTGTCCTTGTCGGGCGGGGTCAGCCCCTCCGACGCCGCCGTGGCAAACACCCCGAACGACAGCGTGACCGATTGCAGTTGCAGCGCAATGTAGGGCGTGGCGGCGACCACCGCGATCACCGTGACGATCACGCCAAGCAGGTTCGACTTGCCGTAGCGGCTGGAAATCAGGTCGGCAATCGAGGTGACGTGCTGCTGGCGCCCGATCCGCACCAGCTTGCGCAATACCCACCACCAGCCCACGAACACCAGACTTGGCCCGAGATAGATTGTCAGGAACTCGAGCCCCGAGCGCGCGGCATAGCCGACCGCGCCGTAAAACGTCCAGGCCGAGCAATAGATGCTGAGCGACAGGGTATAGACCAGCGGCGAGCGCAGCCAGCCTGCCTCGCCCTGCGCCGCCCGGCGCTCGACCAGAAAAGCCACCAGAAACAGGAAGATCACATAGGCCAGGCAGGCCAGCACCAGGATGTTGAACGGCATCAGTCCTCGCCCTCGGCTGCGGCTCCGGCCCCGGTTTCGGTCTTGTTGGCTTCGCTGCCAAGGCCGCGCGCCATCAGCGCCGCCGCCACCACCAGCCCGGCCCAGACCACGAACAGATAGATGCCGTCAGGGGCGGTGTCGGGTGCCGAAGTGGCGGCGGGGGCCCAGAGCACCGGCAACAGCACCAGGAACGTGCCAAGTACCGGCAGCAACCGCGCGAAATCACGCAACCGCCGCACCCGGTAGCTGCGGCGGGCCAGAAACAGCGGCGTGCGCGACGGCCTCACCCTGGCACCAGCGCGCTGGCCGCCGCCACGATCTCGGCGTTGGCGAAGGGCTTGGCCATGAACCGGCTGACTCCGGCCGCCTCGGCCGCCGCACGGTCGCGCGCCTGGCCCTTGGCGGTCAGCATCAAGACCGGCAGCGCTGCGGTGGCCGGATCGGCCCGCAACGCCGCCAAAATCTCCAGCCCGTCGGCCCCCGGCAGCATCAGATCGAGGATCACCAGATCGGGCCGCAGCCCGCGCACCATGGCCACCGCCTGCGCCCCGTCGCCCAACGCGCTGACCTGCCAGCCGTCGCGCTCCAGGATAAAGCGCAGCGCCTCGGCGATGTTGGTCTCGTCCTCGATCAGCAAGACATGCCGTGCCACGCCGCTGCCGCCTCCCCCGCGCGTCGAGTCCACCCGGGCGGTGGCCTGCGCCGCCCCGACTATCGGCAATTCCACCCGGTCTGTCAAAACCGGATTGCCGGTTACGCCACACTCAAGATGATCGAGGGCTCGCGCCGTGCCGGGCAGGCGGCCTGCGGGCAGATCCGGCAGGTGCTGCCGACCGCCAGCGCCGCGCCCGCCGCGGTGCCCGGATCAGGCCAGACCAGCATCGCCGCCTCGCGCAATTCGGGTCCGCCAAAGCCCTGCGGATAGCGCGGCTGACAGAACGCCTGCACCCGAAACCGCTGCCCGCCGCGCCCTCCGGTCGCAATGCGGGCGGTGATCGGCGTCATCGGTCGCCCCAGGGCCGCGTAAAGCGGCCACAACGCACAGGCCGCGCCAAATCGCGGCGGCATGAAACCCGGCACCGGCTTGCGAAAGGTCAGGGTGCCCGCGCCGTCGCAGATCACCAGCCCGACCGCAGCCCCCGGCAAGGTCGCCAGCCGCCGCATCACCGCCGGGATCGACGCGCCGAACTCTGCCGCCAGCGCCGCCGGGTCGGGCGCTTCCTCGGGCCCCAGCCGCGCCACTGCGGCCTGAAACGGCACCAGCGGCAGGGCCGCCACATCCGCCGCCGCCTGCGCCACCCAGTCGCCCGCCAGCGCCCGCGCC
>CAYQPD010000064.1:0-13893 GCA_964419305.1 uncultured Rhodobacter sp. | reverse complement strand
CACGATTTGCGCTTCGACCGTGACCGAGGCGCGGCTGACCCGCTGGATCAGGGCGCGCATGTCACAACTCGTCGGCCCAGGGTGGGTTGGCCCCGGCGCGGCTGACGGTCACGGCGGCGGCGCGGGTGCCAAGGGTCAGGGCGGCGTCAAGGGTGGCGTCGGGCAGGGTGGCCAGCGCGGGCTTGTGCAGCGCTTTGGCGCGGTGCAGGGCGGCAAGGACGCCCGCGTTGAAGGTATCCCCCGCGCCCACGGTATCGGCCACCGTCACCTTTTGGGCGGCGACAAAGCGATCCTGGGTCGCGGTCACGGCGCGCGCGCCTTTGGCCCCTTCGGTCAGGAACACCAGGCTTGGCCCGGTGGCGATGATCTGGCGCGCGAGGCGGGTCAGATCGCCTGCGCCCATCAGCCAGTGCAGGTCTTCATCCGACAGCTTGACGATATCGGCGCGGGCCATCATGCGGCTGATGCGGGCGCGGTAGGGGGCCTGATCGGTGATGAAGCCGGGGCGGATGTTGGGGTCGATCATGGTCACGCGGGTGGCGGCCTCGCGCGCCTGAAGCGCCTCGTAGGTGGCGGCGGCGGGGTCGTTGACCAGCGAGATGCCGCCGAAGAACAGGGTGTTGACGCGGGCGGGCAGGGTCGGCAGGTCGGCGGGCGACAGCAGGCGCCCGGCGGTGTTCTCGTCATAGAAGGCGTAAGTCGCCTGACCGTTGACCAGTTTCACGAAGGCGAGCGTGGTGGGGCGGTTTGAGCGGGCGGCCAGGCTGGTATCGACCTTTGATGCCGTCAGGGTGGTGGTCAGAATCTCGCCCATCAGATCGGTCGAGAGGCCGGAGAAAAAGCCGGTCGGCGCGCCGAGGCGGCCAAGGGCGATGGCAGTGTTGAACACCGCCCCGCCGGCATGGGGGGCAAAGGCGGGCTCGCCCAGGGTCGTGGTGCGGGGCAGCATGTCGATCAGGGCTTCGCCACAGCAGAGAATCATCGCAAGGGTCCTGTCCAGAACGGTTGCCGCGTTCTAGCGGAGGACGGGCCGTGGGCGCAATCACGGCCAGCGGACCCGGTTATTTTGTTCGCCATCCGGGCGATCTTGATACAGGTCATGGCGCGTGTTGCTGCCATGCAGCAGAATCGTGGCGTTCGGAAATCAGGGCAAAAGGAGGTGCATGATGATCGAGAAATTCCCGACAAGCGGCTTCTGGCCATCGCTCTACGAGCCCTTGCGGCAGGCCGGAACGCGGCTGACCGATTGGCTGGCCCCGGCGTCCGAGGCTTCGGTGGTGGACAACGCCTACCGCATCGCGGTCGAGCTGCCGGGGGTGGCCGAGGGCGATATTCAGGTGACTGCCGATGACGGGGTGGTCACCGTGCGGGGCGAGAAGAAGTCCAGCCGCGAGGAAAGCGGCGAGGACTGGTATTTCAGCGAACGTCAGTTCGGCAGTTTCAGCCGCAGTTTCCGGCTGCCCGCAGATGCCGATGAGGCTGCGGTGAAGGCCGAACTCAAGGACGGCGTGCTGACGGTTGTGGTGCCGCAAAAAGCCCCCGCGGCGGCACCAAAGCCTACCTCGGTTCCGATTTCGCGCGGCTGACGCGCGTCAGCGGTTGAACCAGGGTGTCAAGTTGGCACGCACCCGCGCCAGCGGGGTTTCCCCGCTGGTGTCGGGCACAAAGGTCTGGCCGGTGATGGCCTCGAAGGCGCTGATATAGACTTGCGAGGTGGCCTCGATCATCGCGGCGGGAATTTCCGGGATCGGGTCGTGGTAGGGGTCGCAACGTGCCGCCACCCAGGATCGGATCACATCCTTGTCAAAGCTGGGCGGACGGGTGCCGTCGGCGAAGGCGCGATGGTATCCGGCGGCGATCCAGTAGCGCGAGCTGTCGGGGGTGTGAATCTCGTCGGCCAGGATGATGCTGCCTGCGGCGTCAGTGCCGAATTCGTATTTGGTATCGACCAGGATCAGGCCGCGCGTGGCGGCGATCTGCTGGCCACGGGCGAACAGCGCCAGCGACCGTGCGGCAATCTCGTCCCATTGGGTCTGGCTCAGCAGGCCACGCGCCACGATCCCGGTCGCCGTCAGCGGCTCGTCATGGCCACCGTCAAAGGCTTTCGAGGTGGGGGTGATGATCGGCGCGGGCAGGGCCTGATTGTCGGCCAGCCCGTCGGGCAGGGTGTGGCCATACATCTGGCGCAGACCCTGCTTGTAAAGCGTCAGCACCGAGGTGCCGGTGGTGCCCGCCAGATAGCCGCGCACCACGATCTCGACCGGCAGGATGGTCAGGCGCTGGCCGATCACCACGTTGGGGTCGGGATAGCTGATCACGTGGTTGGGGCAGAGGTCGGCGGTGTGATCAAACCAGAACCGGGCGGTCTGGGTCAGCACCTGGCCTTTCCACGGGATGGTGGCAAGGATGCGATCAAACGCCGAGATGCGATCCGAGGCGATCAGGATGCGGCTGCCGTCGGGCAGATCGTAGCAGTCACGGACCTTGCCGTAGTAGGGGTTCGGCAGTTCGGGGATATGGGCTTGGTCAAGGATGCGCATCGGGGCCTCGGGGTTGGGATGGCGCTCTATCGGGCGGGTGGGCGCCCAAGTCAACCGGCGCGCTCATCAAGCCCTTGCGGGCTTTCTTCGCTGGCGACCGGGGGCACGGCAAGCGAAGACGCCCGCCAAGGGCGGATGAGCGGCGCTATTGCTGGGTCTGGATGAAATAGACCACCACCGCCACCACCACAGCCACCACCACCACCGTGACCGCGATCTTCCATTTCGACCACGGGCGTTCGCCTTTCACCTTGCCGGTCTGGCCGTTGACGACGAAGCGATAGCTTTTGCCGCCGTATTTGTAGGCCGCCAGCCACACCGGCAGCAGCACATGCTTGAAGGTTTCCGCCGAATACGCCGTGTTGACCTGATCGACCTGCTGTTCGTCGCCGCCGATATCGGCGCGCACGTCGCGCTCGATCCGCGCCGCCATTTCCTCGCGTGCGATGGTCTGGCCGTCGGCGAGGCCAACGGTGTAACCCTCGGCGCTGAAACCGGCCAGGAAATCGGGGTTGTAGGCGGTCAGCGCCGACAGATCCCAAGGCGCCAGCGCGTCGGTATGGCTGCGCGGCAGCGACTGGCTGGCCAGCACCAGCACATCGTCGAACACCCGGCTGACCCAGCCTGTTACCGGGGTCCAGCGGGTGTGACGCACCTGTTCCTCGCGCTGCTCGGACTTGCCGTTGACGTTGACCGTCACCGTCCGGGTCTCGTAGTAATAGTCGCCGCGCTGGCCGTGGTAGCGCGAGCGGGTGGCGGCATCAAAAGTCCAGTAGGGCACATAGATGCCGCTCATGGCGCGGCCCTTGCGGGCGTATTCGACCAGCCCGCCGGGGGCGAACCACAGCTTGCCCAGCCATTTGGTCATGGCGCTTCGGGCGGTCTCTTCGTCCAGCGCGAACGGGATCAGCGCTTGTGGTTTGATCTGGCGGTGGCTGCCGGTGCCGATCGCCACCGGGGTGCCACAGAACGGGCATTCGGTGGCATGGGTCGCCCCAGAAAACTCCACCAGCGCGCCGCAGGACGGGCAGGGGGTCGAACGGGTTTCCTCGATATTGGCGGCGGGCAGATCATGGCGCAGCGCCTGGTCGAGATCCAGTTCCCCCAAGGCGCGGGTGCGCGCTTGCGGCGCTTCGGGGATGGCCTGGACGTGGCCGCAATGGTCGCACCTAAGCTCGGTCTGGCCGGGCACGTAGCGCAGATCGGCTCCGCATTCCTCGCACGGCCAGCGCTGTTGGGCGTCTTCGGCCATGGCTCAGGCTCCGGGCGGCGGGGGCGGCGGGACCGCTGCGAACAGGTTGGCAAGCTCGGTGTCGGCGGCGGGTTTCCAGCCGTCCTGCCCGGCGGCCCAGACCTGGGTGGCGCGGGTCAGGCTGCCTGCGGCCACCATCTGCGCCAACTCGGCGGTGCTGAACGGCCCCTTGGTCGCCCCATTGTCGGCCACATGCCACGCGCGGGCAGCAGGTGGCGGCGGGGGTGGCGCGGCAGCGGTCGCGCCCCACGGCCCCGGCTGCATCTGCTGCGCCAGCCCCAGCCCCATCGCGGCCCCCATGCCTGCGCTCATCGCCGCCCCCGCGCCCGAGGCCGGATTGGCCAGCGCTTCGGCGGCGTTGAACTGGGTATATTTGCCCAGATCCCCTGCCAGTCCGACCGAGGTGCGCTTGTCGAGCACCTTTTCCACCTCTTCCGGCAGCGAGATGTTCTCGATGTAGAATTCCGGCAGGGTCAGGCCGTATTCGCCGATCTTGGGGCTGATCGCGGTGATCACCAGCTTGCCGAGGTCGGCGGTATTGGCGGCCATGTCCAGCACCGGAATGCCGGATCCGGCCAGCACCCGGCTCATTTCCTGCAAAATGACGTTGCGGATCTGGTCGCTGATCTCGTCGGCGGTGAATTCGCCATCGGTGCCGACGATTTCACGCATGAACACCGCTGGATCGGCAACCCGCATCGCGTAGGTGCCGAAGGCGCGCAACCTGACCGGGCCGAACTCGGGGTCGCGGCACATGATCGGGTTCTTGGTGCCCCATTTCAGATCGTTGAAACGGGTGGTGTTGATGAAGTAGATTTCCGATTTGAACGGCGACTGAAAGCCGTGATCCCAGTGTTGCAGGCTGGTCATGATCGGCAGGTTGTTGGTTTCCAACTGGTAAAGGCCGGGGCCGAACACGTCGGCCAGTTGCCCCTCATGTACGAACACTGCCGACTGGCCTTCGCGCACCGTCAGCTTGGCACCATACTTGATCTCGTGGCCCTGACGCTCGAACCGCCAGACCATGGTGTCGCGGGTGTCATCGACCCAGTGAATGACATCGATGAATTGACCTTTGAGAAAATCGAACAGTGCCATGGCCCGAGTCCTTTGTGCAATCTGACCTTAACTTGCCCCGCCGTGCAGGGCGCTGGCAAGGGTGAAGATGATCGGGCGGGCCTCGGCCTCGGTCATGCCGGGACGCAGGGCGGGGTTGTAGAGCATCCTAAGCATCAGCTCGTCCTGCACTGTCAGCAGGGCGTATTCCTCGTCGTCGTTGAAGATCGAGGGCCGCGCGGTCGGGCTGTCGTTGGCCAGCCCCAGCCCTTGTGCGATTTCCTCGTGGATGCATGACAGGCGCAGCAGGTCGGGGTGCTCGGCCCGGATCACCGCAAAGGCGCGGGTGTAGGTGCTGGAGTTGCCCTGCGACAGGGCAAAGACGATGCAGTAGGTCGAGCGCGGCAGGTCGGTCAGGCCCGCCACATCGGCAGGGGCAAGGTCAGGCAGGGTGGCGCGGATCACCGGGCCAAGGGCGCGGCGCTCGTCTTCGTTCACGATGTGGACGTGAAAGTTGGGGGCGGTGTCGGACAGCGCGATCGGGTGGCCGGTGATCTGCGCCAGCCGCGCCAGATACGAGGCCACCCGGGCGGTGTCGGTAGCCTGCTGTGCCGGCGGCACCGAGGCGCCGAAATGCAGGCCGACCCGCACCGGCTGCTGCCAGCGCCGCAGGCGGCTGATGGTCTCGCGCTGCACCAGACCGCCCGCGAGGCCGCGCTGATATTCGTCGAACAGGGCGATGCGGATAAAGTTTTCCGCCAGCATCCGGTCGCTGAACGGGGCATCCGCCCCGCCGCCATCGGTGCGCATCAGGCCCTGCGCCAGCAGATCGGCCTGCACCTTGGCAAAATAGACCCGGATCGCTTCGCTGTCGGCCGAAGGTATCGGCGGCACGGCGAGCAGCGCCACGGCACCGGGTGGCGGGCGTTGCGTCACCGGGGTTGGCGTGCATCCCGCCAGTGCCGCCAGCACCAGCGCGGCCACAATGCCGGTCGGTGTGCATCGGCAGCGCTGGCGGTCGGGCGTCTGCACCTCAGGCCGGGGCCGCGGTGCCGAGGCTGGCCCCAAGCGCTGTCGGCCGGGCCTTGGCGGCGGCCAGGGTGTCGCGCAGCTCGGTCTCCATCTTCTGCAATTCGACCTCGGCACTGGCGCGCCGGGCCTTGCCTTCGTCGGCAATCGCCAGACTTTCGTTGATCGTGGCCACCAGCGTGGCGTTGGCCTTTTTCACCGCCTCGATGTCGAACACGCCGCGCTCCATTTCCTGGCGCACGACCCGGTTGGTCTGTTGCAGGTTCTCGGCGTTGGCGGTCAGCAGTTCGTTGGTCAGATCATTGGCGGCGCGCACCGCCTCGGCGGCCTCGCGCGAGCGCTGGATGGTGACGGCCTGCGCCAGTTGGGTTTCCCACAGCGGCACCGTGTTGACCAGGGTCGAGTTGATCTTGGTCACCAGCGACTTGTCGTTTTCCTGCACCAGCCGGATCGAGGGCAGCGACTGCATGGTAACCTGCCGCGTCAGTTTCAGATCATGCACCCGGCGTTCAAGATCGTCGCGCGCCGATCGCAGATCGCGCAGTTCCTGCGCCTTCATCACCTGATCCGCTTCGGGTGCTGCCGCCACGGCCGCCTCTTTGGCCGGAATGTCGGTGGCATCGACCTCGGCCAGCCGGGCCTCGCCCGCGGCGATGTAGAGTGCCAGTTCATTGTAGAATTCAAGGGTCTTGCCATAAAGCCCGTCGAGCGCCTTGATGTCGATCAGCAACTTGTGCTGGTGCATGTCGAGATCGCCTGTCACCTTGTCGATCTGGGTCTGCACCTCTTCAAAGCGGGCCACGAAATTGGCAAACGGGGCGGCGCGACCGATGAGCTTTTCCCACCAGCTTTGGCTGCGGCGCACGTCAAGCTCGCTGACCGAAAAGCCGCGGATGGTGGTGACGATGCGGCGCAGGCTGTCGCCCGCCGGGCCGACATCCTTGTTCTTCACATCGGCCAACATCGCTGCGCTGATCACCTGCAACTCGGCCTGCGCCGATGACCCGAACGAGATGATCGACTGGGTGTTGGTCAGATCAATCTCGGCCATGCGCTTGCGGATGTCGGCGGCAAGCGGGGCGGGGGCGGTGGCCAGCGGCACGATTTCGCGCCCCGGCTCGGGCAGAATGGTGGCGGTGACCTTTGCAATCTCGGCCAAAGCGGCGGCGGCGGCGGTGCGGGTGGTCTCGGTCATGGCGGTTACTCTTTCATCGGCTGTGGGGTCACGGGGGTCGGGGTCTCGAACTGAAGCCGCTCACGCAGCACCTGGATTTCGACGTCGAGATCGACGTGGTTGTCGCTGAGCAGGGCCTGGGTGCGGGCGGCGAAGTTGGTTTCCAGATCGGCCAGCAGCGCCTCATAGTCGGCGCGGGTGGCGGGGCTGCGGGTCTGGGCGTAGAGGTCGGCAAACTTGATCGTCGCGTCGCGCGCCCCCATCAGGTAAACCGACAGATACTTGCGCGCCGCGGTCAGATCGCGTGGGTCACCCTCGACGGTGCGAAACAGGCTGCGGGCGGTGGCGGCAAAACGCGCAACCCGGCCTTCAAGGCCAGGGTCCCCGGCGCGACTGATCGCGTCGGCCATGGCGGCCAGAAATTTCTCGGCCTCAATCACCGCGCGCGCCACGCGCTCGGTCTGAAAGGGGTCAACCCCGGCCATGCCCTTGTCGGCCAGCGGATCGGGGCCAAAGGCGAAAAGGTGCAGCCCCGCGCCGATCACGCCGAACAGGATCGGGTAGATCAGGCCGACCCCGGCCATCATGCCGCCAAGGGCAAGCGCGGCCCCGGTCAGCACCGACCCGGCGATCTTGCGCGGCAGGGCCGGGCGGCGGGCGACGGCGCGGGCGGCGTAAGCTTGCTGCGCCAGAATGCCCTCGCGCGTCAGCCAGGCGGCCAGCACCATCACGGCGGTGGCGACCAGGCCCAGCACCAGATCGGACGGATCGCCGCGAAAGGCGCGGGCGGCAAACGGCAGGGCGGCGAGGAACATGAGGTTCGAGCGCAGCCCGGCGCGCTTAGGGTGCTTGCCGTCGGTCGCCGGTGCCGCAGCGGGGTGGTCTTTGCCGACCGAGCCATCCGGGCTGAATTTGCCTCCAAATCGCTCGGCCATCATGCCCCCCCGAGGGTGCTGACGTAGACGACCAGCGCCAGCAGCAGAACAAAGGCCAGGTTTTGCAGGGTGGGTCCGGACATGCGCGCGCCTTGGGAATGCCATTTCTGGCGCAGACTATAGGCGAGGTCGGGCTTTCTTGCCAGTGCCCGCGGCAACGCCAATGTCGCAGCTATTGCCCTTTGCCACCGCCCTTGCCATCACCCCGTGGCGGGCGCGGGGTGGGTCTGCCGACGCTTGGAGTGGATCGCGGGGCGGACGGGCGGGGGCTTGCCTTGGCCCAGCCGGCCGCTGGTTTGGTGGGGCGCGGTCTGGTGGGGCCCGGTTTGGTGGGGCCGGGTGCATCCGGGGTGGCGTCAGCGTTGCGGGCAGGTTTGGGCCTGAGCCGCCGGGTGCCTGGGCGGGTGGCTGCGGGCGGTTCGTCGTCGCTGGCGGGATCGAACCCCAACTGATCGCGCAACACGCGGCCCTTGACCTCGGACACCTCGCCGGGTTGCAGATCACCCAGCCGGAACGGGCCGTAAGAGATGCGGATCAGCCGGTTCACGGTCAGGCCAAGCGCGAACATCGCGCGCCTGATCTCGCGGTTCTTGCCCTCGCGCAGGCCGACCGTCAGCCAGGCATTGGCGCCCTGGATGCGGTCGAGCACCACCACCATCGGCTGAAAACGGTCGCCCTCGACGGTCAGCCCGGCGCGCAGCGGTTCAAGATCGGCGTCGGTCGGGTTGCCCTTGATGCGCACCCGGTATTTGCGCATCCAGCCGGTGGCGGGCAGTTCCAGCCGCCGTTTCAGCGCGCCGTCGTTGGTCAGCAGCAACAGGCCCTCGGAGTTGAGGTCAAGCCGCCCGATCGACATCACCCGCGGCAGCTCGGGCGGCAACTGGTCGAACACCGTGGGGCGGCCCTTTTCATCCGAGGCCGAAGTCACCAGCCCTTCGGGCTTGTAGTAAAGCCACAGCCGGGCCGGTTCGGGGGCGGCGACCGGCTTGCCATCGACCGTGATACGGTCGGTGGGCAGCACATTCAGCGCCGGGCTGTCGATCACCTTGCCATTGACCGCGACCTGACCAAGCTCGATCATCCGCTCGGCCTCGCGCCGCGAAGCGACGCCGGCGCGCGACAGGACTTTGGCAATGCGTTCGCCGGGCTTGGGGGGTTCGGTCATGGCTATTCCTGCGCGCTGAGGGGTTGGCGCGGGGGCGGCAACCGCCGGGGGTTTTGCACCCCCGGACCCCCGCAGGATATTTGAGCAAAGGAGAAGGGGCAAGCGGGCTTGTCATGGCCGGGGTGGCAGGGCATCAGGGGGTGATGAGCGGTTTTCGCAGCTTCATGGATGTGGCGCTGGACGAGGCGCGGGCGGCGGGCTTGCGCGGCGAGGTTCCGGTGGGCGCGGTGGTGGTATCGCCGGACGGTGTCGTGGTGGCGGTGGCGGGCAACCGGGTGCGGGAGATGTTCGACCCGACCGCGCACGCCGAGCTGCTGGCGATAAGAGAGGCCTGCGCGGGGCTGTGCAGCGAGCGGCTGGCCGGGCATGACCTTTACGTGACGCTGGAGCCCTGCCCGATGTGCGCGGCGGCGATTGCGGCGGCACGGATCGCGCGGCTTTACTATGGCGCGGCGGACCCCAAGTCGGGCGGGGTGGCGCAGGGGGCGCGGGTGTTCTCGCACCGCCAGTGCCACCATGTGCCCGAGGTTTATGACGGTATCAGCGCGATCGAGTCGGCGGCGCTGTTGCAGGCGTTCTTTGCCGAGCGGCGTTAGAAGCCGCATCCCGGAAGGCGCTGGGGCGGGTTCCTCGCCAACTGCGGCCTCGTCCTGTATCGCGCGGCCTAACGCCCTCGCCCGATCCAGCCACCGCCAAACACCCGACTGCCGTCGGGCGCGTAGAACACGCAGGCCTGGCCCGCCGAGACCCCGTCTTCGGGGGCCAGCAGTTCGACTTCGGCGGTGCTCGACGTCAGCGGGCGCACCAGCGCCGGGCGCGGTGGCCGGGTGGAGCGGACCTTGACATCAAGGTGCCACTCGGAGCGCGATGCAAACGGCGCATCGCCAAGCCAGTTGATCTCGGCCAGCGGAATGACCCGGGTGGAAAGGGCGGCCTTCGGCCCCACCACCACGCGGCGCAAGCCGGGGTCGAGGCGGACCACATAAATCGGGTCATTCAGACCGCCGATCCCCAGCCCCCGGCGCTGGCCGATGGTATAGTGGATGACGCCGCGATGCTGGCCCAGCACCCGCCCGGCCAGATCGACGATCTCGCCCGGCGCGGCTGACCCCGGTCGCAGCTTTTCGATCACTGCGGCATAGTCGCCGTTGGGCACAAAGCAGATGTCCTGACTGTCGGGCTTGTCAGCCACCGCCAGGCCATAACGCGCCGCCAGCGCCCGGGTTTCCGCCTTGGAGGCCAGATGCCCCAGCGGAAACCGCAGGTAGGCAAGCTGATCATGGGTGGTGGCAAACAGGAAATAGCTTTGATCGCGGGCCGGGTCGGTGGCGCGGTGCAACTCGGGCCCAAGGGGGCCCAACTTGCGCTGGATGTAGTGGCCGGTCGCCATGCAGTCGGCGTCAAGATCGCGGGCGGTGGCCAGCAGATCCTTGAACTTGACGCGCTGGTTGCAGCGGATGCAGGGCACCGGGGTGGCACCGGCCAGATAGGCGTCGGCGAATTCCTCGATCACCGCGTCGCGGAAGGTGTTTTCATAGTCGAGCACGTAATGCGGAAAACCCATCGTCTCGGCCACCCGGCGGGCATCGTGAATGTCGCGCCCGGCACAGCAGGCCCCCTTTTTGGCCAGCGCCGCCCCGTGATCGTAAAGCTGAAGGGTGACGCCGACCACATCATAGCCTTGCTCGGCCAGGTGCGCCGCCACCACCGAACTGTCAACCCCGCCCGACATCGCCACCACCACCCGCGTCTCATGCGGGGGTTTGGCCAGGCCAAGCGAGTTCAGCGGTTGATCAAGGGGCATCGGGTAACCTGTCGGGGAAGATACCTGCGCAATATAGGAAAATGCTGCGCACTCTCAACCCCGCGTTTCACGGATGCTTAAGGCTGATCGGTCAGGCTGGCGGCAAGGTATGAGGGTGGTGTGATGTATCTCAAACGCGTTGACGGGCCGCGACAGGTGACTTTGCCGGATGGCAGTATCCTCAGCCGGGCCGATCTGCCCGACAAGGACACCAGGCGCTGGGTCGCCAGCCGCAAGGCGGTGGTGGTCAAGGCCGTGATCTACGGCCTGATCAGCGAAAAGGACGCGCTCGAACGCTATGCGCTTTCCGACGAGGAATTTGCGCTGTGGCGCAAGGCGGTCGAGCAGCATGGCGAAAAGGCGTTGAAAGTGACCGCCATCCAGAAATATAGACAACTTTAGATTGTATTTTCTTGCGCCTCTGTCAAGGTAACCGACGATTAACCATTGCACCGCAGTATCGTTAACGAACAAGAGACTGATGCGGAGGATGGAAGATGCGGATCCTGCTGGTCGAGGACGACCCGACAACCTCGCGCAGCATCGAGTTGATGCTGACGCATGCCAATCTGAATGTCTATTGCACCGACCTGGGCGAGGATGGGATCGATCTTGCCAAGCTCTACGATTACGATCTGATCCTGCTCGACCTCAACCTGCCCGACATGAGCGGGCACGAGGTGCTGCGTCAGTTGCGCCTGGCGCGGATCGACACGCCGATCCTGATCCTGTCGGGTGCCGATGATACTGACAACAAGATCAAGGGCTTCGGCTTCGGGGCTGACGACTACATGACCAAGCCGTTCCACCGCGAGGAACTGGTGGCGCGGATTCACGCGATCATCCGGCGCTCCAAGGGGCACGCGCAGTCGATGATCCGCACCGGCAAGGTGGCGGTCAACCTCGATGCCAAGACCGTCGAGGTCGAGGGCAAGACGGTGCATCTGACCGGCAAGGAATACCAGATGCTGGAACTGCTCAGCCTGCGCAAGGGCACCACCCTGACCAAGGAGATGTTTCTCAACCATCTTTACGGCGGCATGGACGAGCCGGAACTCAAGATCATCGATGTCTTCATCTGCAAGTTGCGCAAGAAGCTGGCCGAGGCGACGGGCGGGCAGAACTACATCGAAACCGTCTGGGGTCGCGGCTATGTGCTGCGCGACCCGGCCCCGGCCGAGCTGGAACGGCGGCTGGCAATCGGGGCCTGAAACCCGACGCGACGCTGCACGCACTGGACCTGACGGGAGCGGTCTCTTAAACCGGAGCGACGGCAACCGGGGATGGGTCGATGCAGGACCGCAAGGCGATTGAAGGGCTGACCAGCGCCGAGGTGGTGGCCGAATGGCACGAGTTGGCGCGCGCCATCGAAGCTGCCAATATCGCCTATCACCGCGACGACGCGCCGCAGATCACGGATGCCGACTATGACGCGCTCAAGCGCCGCCTGATCGCCCTCGAGGCGCGGTTTCCCGACCTCGCGGTGGCCGACAGCCCGACCCGCAAGGTTGGCGGCGCGCTGGCCGAGGGCTTTGCCAAGCTGCGCCACGCGGTTCCGATGTTCAGCCTCGAGAATGCGTTCGAGGATGGCGATGTGGTCGATTTCCTTGAGCGCATCCGCAAGTATCTGGGCCACGACGGTGTGCTGCACTTCACCGCCGAGCCCAAGATCGACGGGTTGTCGCTGAGCTTGCGCTACGAGGGCGGCAATCTGGTGCAGGCGGCGACGCGCGGCGACGGCGAGGTCGGCGAGAATGTCACCGCCAACGCCCGCACCATCGCCGACATTCCGCGGCACCTTTCCGGCGCGCCCGAAGTGCTGGAAGTGCGCGGCGAGGTTTACATGAGCCACGCCGATTTTGCCGCGCTGAATACGCGGCAGGCGGCCTCCGGCGAAAAAACCTTTGCCAACCCGCGCAATGCCGCCGCCGGGTCGCTGCGCCAGCTTGATGCCGACATCACCGCCGCCCGGCCGCTGCGCTTTTTCGCCTATTCCTGGGGGCAGGTCACGGCACCCCTGGCCGGAACCCAGATCGGCGCGATGGACCGCCTGCGCGCGCTTGGCTTTCAGGTCAACCCGCTGACCGTGCTCTGCACCGGGCCAGACGCGTTGCTGGCACACTACCGCAGGATCGAGGCGCAGCGCGCCAGCCTTGGCTACGATATCGACGGCGTGGTTTACAAGGTCAACGATCTGGCGCTGCAACGCCGCCTCGGGTTTCGCGCCGCCACCCCGCGCTGGGCTCTGGCGCACAAGTTTCCCGCCGAGCTGGCCTGGACCCGGCTGCTGGCGATCGACATCCAGGTCGGCCGCACCGGCGCGCTGTCTCCGGTGGCGCGGCTGCCCCAGCTCACCGTGGGGGGCGTCGTCGTTTCGAACGCGACGCTGCATAACGAGGATTACATCGCCGGGCGCAACAGCAAGGGTGAACCGATCCGCGACGGTGCGGATATCAGGGTGGGTGACTGGGTGCAGGTTTACCGCGCGGGTGACGTGATCCCTAAAGTTGCCGCGGTCGATCTGACCCGGCGCCCGGCGACCGCCTTGCCCTTCGCCTTTCCCCAGACCTGCCCCGACTGTGGCTCGGACGCGGTGCGCGAGCCGGGCGATGCGGTGCGCCGCTGCACCGGCGGGCTGATCTGCCCGGCGCAGGCGGTGGAACGGCTGAAACATTTTGTTGCGCGCGGGGCGTTCGACATCGAGGGTCTGGGGGCTAAACAGATCGAGGCGTTTTTCAACGACCCCGACCTGCCGGTGAAAACCCCCGCCGACATCTTCACCCTGGCCGAGCGTGATGCGAGCGCACCACGCAAGCTGAAAGACCGCGATGGCTGGGGCGAGAAATCGGCGCAGAACCTGTTCGCCGCAATCGAGGCCCGACGCCGCATCCCGCTGGCCCGGCTGATCTTCGCTCTGGGTATCCGGCACGTCGGGGAA
>CAYQPD010000063.1:0-13986 GCA_964419305.1 uncultured Rhodobacter sp. | reverse complement strand
TTGGATTAAACTGTGCAGGCAGAAGAAAATCTCATGGAGGCCGAGTAAAATGCAGATCATCAAATGGGTCATGGCAGCAGCCCTGCTGTCGTCGCTGGCGGGTTGCTTGCAGAATGACGCGCAACGCGGTGTTGCCGGCGCTGTCGGCGGTGCCGTCATTGCCGACGCTGTCGGCGGCGACGCGGTCACCGGGGCGCTTATCGGCGGTGCAGCAGGCGTGTTCTGCCGCGACCTCAACGTTCCCGGCTGCATCAACTGATTCCATCCGCGATCCGGGCCTGAACCGTCCGGCGCGCCAGAACCGGAGTCATGCCACCCAGGCCCTGCGCCTGGGTGGTTTTTTCATGTCTGCGCCACCGGGACTGCCCGCCGCGCATTGTCGGAAGGACCCGTGATGTTCGAGAAAATCCTGATCGCCAACCGCGGCGAAATTGCCTGTCGCATCATCAAGTCGGCGCGGCGGATGGGGATTGCCACGGTGGCGGTTTATTCCGACGCCGACCGCCATGCGCTGCATGTGCAGATGGCCGACGAGGCGATCCACATCGGCCCCTCGCCTGCCGCGCAATCCTACATCGTGATCGAGCGCATCATGGAAGCGGTGCGGGCCTCGGGTGCCGAGGCGGTGCATCCGGGGTATGGCTTTCTCAGCGAAAACCGCGCTTTTGCCGCCGCGCTTGAAGCCGAAGGCGTGGTGTTCATCGGCCCGCCATCAAAGGCGATCGAGGCGATGGGCGACAAGATCACCTCGAAAAAGATCGCGCAAGCGGCCGGGGTGTCAACCGTGCCCGGCCACATGGATCTCATCGCGGATGCGGCCGAGGCGGCGCGGATCGCGGCCGGGATCGGCTATCCGGTGATGATCAAGGCCAGCGCGGGCGGCGGCGGCAAGGGCATGCGCATCGCCTGGAACGAGACCGAGGCGCGCGAGGGCTTTCAGTCGTCGCAGAACGAGGCCGCCGCCAGTTTCGGCGATGACCGCATCTTCATCGAGAAATTCATCACCCAACCGCGCCACATCGAGATTCAGGTGCTGGGCGACCAGCACGGCAACATCGTCTATCTGCACGAGCGCGAATGTTCGATCCAGCGCCGCAATCAGAAGGTGATCGAAGAGGCACCCTCGTCCTTCATCGACCCCGCCACCCGGCAGGCGATGGGGCAGCAGGCCTGTGCCCTGGCGCGGGCGGTGGGTTACACCTCGGCGGGCACGGTCGAATTCATCGTCGATGGCGCGCGCAATTTCTATTTTCTCGAAATGAACACCCGCCTGCAAGTCGAGCACCCGGTGACCGAGCTGATCACCGGCATTGATCTGGTCGAACAGATGATCCGGGTGGCGGCGGGCGAGCCGCTGGGTTTTACCCAAGGCGATCTGAAGATCAAAGGCTGGGCAATTGAAAGCCGCCTTTACGCCGAAGACCCCTACCGCGCCTTCCTGCCCTCGATCGGCCGCCTGACCCGCTATCGCCCGCCGGTCGAAAGCACCAGCCCGCTTTCGGTGGTGCGCAACGATACCGGGGTGTTCGAGGGCGGCGAGATCAGCATGTTCTACGACCCGATGATTGCCAAGCTTTGCACCTGGGCGCCGGACCGGGCGGCCGCGATCGAGGAGATGCGCCTGGCCCTTGACACGTTCGAGGTCGAAGGCATCGGCCACAACCTGCCCTTCGTCGCCGCCGTGATGGATCACCCGCGCTTCGTTTCGGGCAACATCACCACCGCCTTCATCGCCGAAGAATACCCCGACGGCTTTCACGGTGCCCAGCTTGATCGCGCCACTCTGACCCGGGTTGCGGCGGCGGCGGCGGCGATGAACCGGGTGGCCGAGATCAGGCGCACCCGCATTTCCGGCACCATGGACAATCACGAACGCAAGGTCGGTGACGCCTGGGTGGTCACCCTGCAAGCCGATGCCTTTGAGGTGACCATTGCCGCCGACCGTGACGGCGCGACCGTCAGTTTTGCCGATGGCGCTGCGCTGCGGGTGACCTCGGACTGGGTGCCCGGCCAGCCGCTGGCGCGACTGGTGGTCGATGGCACGCCGCTGGTGATGAAGGTGGGCGGTATCCCGTCAGGCTTTCGGTTGCGCTTGCGCGGGGCCGATCTGAAATGCTTCGTGCGCACCCCGCGCCAGGCGGAACTGGCCTGCCTGATGCTGGAAAAGCTGCCGCCCGACACCTCGCGCTTCCTGCTGTGCCCGATGCCGGGGCTGGTGGTGCGCATCAACGTGGCCGTTGGCGACGAGGTCCAGCAAGGCCAGGCGCTGGCCGCCGTCGAGGCGATGAAGATGGAAAACGTGCTGCGGGCCGAACGCAAGGGCGTGGTCAAGCAGATCAACGCCCAGCCCGGCGCCAGCCTGCGGGTCGATGACGTGATCATGGAGTTCGAATGACCTACCGCCCGGACGGATACCGATCCAGCGCCTCTTGCCGCACGTCGGGAAACTTGTCGATGGCGCGGGTGATCTCGCGCACGTTCCACGGCAGGGGCTTGCGCATCTTGGCCTCGCCGTCCTTGTCCATCAGCACCAGCGAAAACCCGCGCGGACGCAGTTTGAGCCTGATTTCGCTACGTGCGCCGGGGTCGGTGTCAGTGATCACCACCACGTCGCGCTCGGCCAGCGGGCCGGGATCATCGGCCAGATATTCCATCTGGCGGATGAAATTGGGGTCTTTCGGGCTGTCGGCGAACACCACCACCGGGCGCTTGACCCAGACCAGATCGGCCAGTACGACCTCGGCCCCGGTCAACGGCGACAGGGTTTCCTGCGCGCTGGCGGCCAGCGGCAGAAATGCTGCAAGAACAAGGATATGAAGCGGGATCATGGGGCCTCCTGCCCATGATATAATGCAGGACGGCCTGATTCCAAACAACGAATTCCGAGGCATCGCCTCGGCAGACGCGAAGGACCGAGCGATGACCGATGATCTTGCCAGATGGCAACGCCTTGCGACCAGCGAGCTCAAGGGGCGTGACCCCGCCACTCTGACCTGGGACACCCTGGAAGGGATTGCCGTCAAGCCGCTTTACACCGCCGCCGATAGCGCCGACCTGCCCCATATCGGCAGCCTGCCCGGCCTTGCCCCCTTCACGCGCGGGGTGCGCGCCACGATGTATGCCGGCAGGCCCTGGACCATCCGCCAGTATGCCGGCTTTTCCACCGCCGAGGAATCCAATGCCTTCTACCGCAAGGCCCTGGCCGCCGGGCAGCAGGGCGTCTCGGTCGCCTTCGATCTGGCCACCCACCGCGGCTACGACAGTGATCATCCCCGCGTCGAAGGCGATGTCGGCAAGGCCGGGGTGGCAATCGATTCAGTCGAGGACATGAAGCTGCTGTTCGACGGCATCCCGCTGGAAAAGGTCAGCGTTTCGATGACGATGAACGGCGCGGTGATCCCGGTTCTGGCTTCCTTCATCGTCACCGGCGAAGAGCAGGGGGTGCCCCGCGCCGCGCTTTCCGGCACCATCCAGAACGACATCCTGAAAGAATTCATGGTGCGCAACACCTATATCTACCCGCCAGAACCCTCGCTGCGCATCATCGCCGACATCATCGAATACACCAGCGCCGAGATGCCGAAATTCAACTCGATCTCGATCTCCGGCTACCACATGCAAGAGGCCGGTGCGAACCTGGTGCAGGAACTGGCCTTTACGCTCGCCGACGGGCGCGAATACGTGCGCGCCGCGCTCAAACGCGGCATGGATGTCGATGCCTTCGCCGGGCGGCTGTCGTTCTTCTTCGCGATCGGCATGAATTTCTTCATGGAGGCCGCCAAGCTGCGCGCGGCACGCTTGCTGTGGCACCGCATCATGACCGAATTCGGGGCGAAAAAGCCGCAATCCTTGATGCTGCGCACCCATTGCCAGACCTCGGGCGTCAGCTTGCAGGAACAGGATCCCTACAACAACGTGGTGCGCACCGCCTATGAGGCGATGGCGGCAGCTCTTGGCGGCACCAACTCGCTGCACACCAATGCGCTGGACGAGGCGATGGCCCTGCCGACCGCGTTCTCGTCCCGCATCGCGCGCAATACCCAACTGATCTTGCAAGAAGAAACCGGCATCACCCAGGTCGTCGATCCGCTGGCCGGCAGCTATTACGTCGAAAGCCTGACGGCGGAACTGGCCGACAAAGCCTGGGCCTTGATGCAGGAGGTCGAGGAAATGGGCGGCATGACCAAGGCCGTCGCCACCGGCATGCCGAAACTGCGGATCGAGGAATCAGCGGCCCGCAGGCAAGCCGCCATCGACCGCGGCGAAGAGGTGATCGTGGGGGTCAACAAATACCGGCTCGAGCGCGAAGACCCGATCGAAATTCTCGATATCGACAATGTCGCGGTGCGCGCGGGCCAGATCGCCCGCCTCGGCACCATCCGCGCCAGCCGCGACGCCGCCCGCGTTGACGCGACGCTCGCCGAGCTTACCCGCCGCGCGCAGGCGGGCGGCAACCTGCTGGAAGCGGCGGTCGAGGCCGCCCGCGCCCGCGCCACCGTCGGAGAAATCAGCATGGCCATGGAAAAGGTGTTCGGACGTCACCGCGCCGAGGTCAAGACCCTCGCCGGGGTTTACGGCGCCGCCTATCAGGGCGACGACGGCTTTGCCGCGATCCAGCGCGATGTCGAGGCTTTCGCCGAAGAACACGGCCGCCGCCCCCGGATGCTGGTGGTCAAGATGGGCCAGGACGGCCATGATCGCGGTGCCAAGGTGATCGCCACCGCCTTCGCCGACATCGGCTTTGATGTCGATGTCGGCCCCTTGTTCCAGACCCCGGCCGAGGCGGCGCAGGATGCGATCGACAATGACGTCCACGTGGTCGGCATTTCCAGTCAGGCCGCCGGTCACAAGACCCTCGCGCCGCAACTGGTGCAGGCTCTGCAAGACGCCGGTGCGGGCGACATTCTGGTGATCTGCGGCGGCGTCATCCCGCAGCAGGATTACCAGTTCCTTTACGATCACGGCGTCAAGGCAATCTTCGGCCCCGGCACCAACATCCCCGCCGCCGCCCGTGACATTCTCGCCCTGATCCGCGCTGCAAAAGTCTGACCTTTGCCGCTTCTTCTCTGCCCAAGTATCCTCGGGGGGTGCGGGGGGCGGAAAGCCCCCCGTCTGCCCACAGGCTAAAGCTCGATCTCGCCCCCGTCCGGCACCGCCAGCTCATCGGGCGTCTTGCGCCGGATCAGGATGTCGCCGTTGGGCAGCAGCACCGGCGCGTGGTAGTTGCGGATATCGCCGATCAGCGCCAGCAGTTGCCGCAGCGCCGGCTCCATCTCGGCCAAAGCCTTGCCCATGTCGCCGATCGCGGGTTCCATCTCGGCCATCAGCCCGCGCAACAACAGCCGCGCGCCTTCTTCCATCAGGCTCGGGCCGTCGCCAGGGCCACCGTCGGGGGCGGGGGGCTCCTGCCCCCAGACCGGCGTCACGGCCAGACACAGCGCCAACGTGGCAAGCAAGCGTTTCATGGCGTGATCATAGCCGATCCGGCGCGAAAATGCCAGATCATAGCATCAAATCCAGCGTCACCGGAAAATGATCCGAGGCGGTCAGCAGCGCCTCGCGCAACTCGGGCACGCGCCAGCAGGCCGGGTCGTTCAGCGGGTGCCAGATGCGCCACTGCGGTGCGGTTGCGGCCAGATCGGGCGAGACCATGATGAAGTCCAGCAGCGCCTCGAAATAGCGCTTTTGCGGGGCCAGCCAGAACCGCGCGGTGGTCGGGGTGATCCCCAGCCGCTGGCGCAGGGTCATCTGGGCGTGCGGGTCGAACAGTTGCAGCACAGGGTTGGCGTCGGTGCCCAGCACCACCTCCAGCCCCGAATGGCCAAACAGCCGCTCGTATTCGTCAAGGCCGGGGCCGTCGTTGAAATCACCCAGCACGATCAGGCTGTCGCCCGCCACCAGATGCTCGACCACGCGCTGGCGCAGCCAGACGCATTGCGCCCGTTGCTTGCGGCGGTTGTCGATCGCAATGCGGTTGGCCTCGGCGGGGTTGCGTGCGCCATGCGGGGCTTTCGATTTGATATGCACCCCGATCAGCCGCAGCTTGCGCCCGGTCGTGGTGGTCACGGCCAGTTCCAGCGGCGGCTTGGAAAAGCGGATCTGCTCGGGCGCGGTATCAACGTCAAGATCATAGCGGAACACGCTGTCAAACCGCGGCACCGCGCCTTCGGATTTCTTGCCGCCGGGTTCGCCCACCGGATCGTGCCGGGCGGTGATCCGGTCGGGGTCGTAAAGCAGGGTGATCTCCTGCTCGGTCTCGGAGGCAAAGCCGGTCACGGCGCGCCTTGTGCGCAGCCCGTAATGGGCGGCAAAGCGTTCCAGCGCCTTGACCGACGAGCGCCTGCCGTTGGTGTCGGGGGCCTCGATCACCATCACCGCGTCGGCATCCATCGCGGTGAAGACGATGCCAAGGGCGGTCAGTTGCTCGGCCCGGGTGATCTGATAGCGCGCCGAAAGCTCGCGATCTTCCAGGAGCCGCCCGTGGTTGTCGAACAGGTTGTTGAACCATTCGACATTGTAGGTGGCCAAGCGCAGACGCGCGGGGGCTTGGGCGGGTTCGGTCCTCACGCCTCAGCCTGGGCGCTGATTTCCGCCCAGGCGGCATTGATCGCGATCAGGCGGCGTTCGGCCAGCCGCACCGCCTCGGGCGGCACGCCGCGCGCGATCATGCGGTCGGGGTGGCTGTCGCGCACCGCCTGTTTCCAGGCCGCATGCGCCTCGGCCCGCGTGGCACCGTGCGGCAGGCCCAGCACATCATAGGGATCGCGCGGCGCGTCCGGCACAAAGCGCGCGCGCAGGGCGCGAAAACAGCGCTCGCCGACCGCGAAGATGCGCGCCACCTCGGCCAGAAAGGCGTCCTCGGCGGGGTGATAGTGGCCGTCGGCCAGCGCGATCTGGAACAGACCTTCCAGCAGATCGACCAGCACCTTGGGTTGGCCATCAAACATCGCCTTGATCTTGCGGGCGTAGGCATCGAACCCGGCCACATCCTGACGCGCCAGATCAAATACCCGTGCGGCGGCGGCTTCCTCGGCTACAGGCACGGCGAAAATCTGGCGGAATGCCGCCACCTCGTCGCGCGTCACCCGCCCGTCGGCCTTGGCCATCTTGGCCCCAAGGGCGATGATCGCGATGGTGAAGCCGACCGAGCGTTCGGGCGGGGTGCGCAGGCGCTCGAACACCACCGACAGCCCTTCGCCGGTGGCGAGGGCTGCAAGGGCGGCGGTGATGCGGGTCCAGATCGACATGGGGTCAGCATAGCGCAGCGGCGCGGCGCTGTCAGGTCAGGAATTTCTGCATCAGCCACAGATCCCACCAGCGCCCGAACTTGTAGCCGACCTCGGGCAGGGTGGCGGCAAGAGTGTAGCCCATGGCAAGATGAAAGGCACGCCCCGCCGGATTGCCGCCGCTGACCCCGGCAAACAGCGAATGCACGCCTGCGGCGCGGGCGTGATCCTCGAGCACCAAAAGCAGGGCGCGGCCGATCCCCTGACCGCGCGCGGCATCAGAAAGGATGATGGTGTGCTCGGCGGTGTGGGCATAGCCCGCCCCGCCGCGAAACGGACCATAGGTGGCAAACCCCACCACCGCGCCTTCGTGCTCGGCCACCACAAAGGCCTGCCCGGCGGCGGCCTTGGCGGCGAACATGGCTTCCATGTCGGGCAGCGACTTCTCGACCGGGTTGAAAGTCACCATGGTGCCAGCAATAAGCGGGTTCCAGAACCCCATGATCGCGGGCAGATCGGCGGGCCGGGCCGGGCGGATCATGCCAGCCACCGCGCCCCTTTCGGGGTGGCAAAGCAGGCGCGCAGCGCCTTGGCCGCCCCCGCCTTGATCACCACGCGCGGATCCTCCAGCCGCCCGGCCAGCGCCGCCGCCAGCGCCCTGGCGTCGGGATGGACCACCTCAAGCCGGGTCAGCCGCACCCCGGCGTCGGGCAGGGCGCGCGCCGGGGTGCTGCCTTGCCACGCGATCAGCGCCGGAAAGGCCCCGTCGAATGGCAACTGCCCATTATCCGGCACCGCCATCTGCCAGCGGTAATCGCCCCGCGCCAGTGCCAGCGGCACGCCGATCCCCGGCGGGCTGGCCGCGGTTTCGGCCGCGAGGTCATCGCAGGCGGCGACCCAGTTGGTCAGGCGCGGCGCGCCGGTGAAGTGATCAAGATCGAACCAGCGCGGCCACGCCGGGCGCGGCGCGGCCGGGTCGGGGGCGATCACCTCAAGGTAGATGTCGCCCAGCCCCAATAGCCGATTGTGGGTCGCCATGTGGGGGTGCTGCCCGCCCCCCGCGAGGCTCACCCCCAGCGCCGCCTCAACCACCCCAACCCCCGCCGCCAGCGTCTCGGCGCTGACCGCAAGGTGATCGAGCCTCAGCACGCCGCCGCCCCGGCGCGGCTGATCTGGCCCTTGGCCTTCAGCGCCAGCACCAGCGCATTGAACCGGGCCTCGGCCACCTCGCCCATCAGCCCCTGCCCGCGCGGCGTCAGCACCAGCTCGAGCACCCGCTTTTTCGGCTGCCAGCGCAGCGCCCCGGCGGTTTCGGGGTCGGCGATCGAGAACATCGCGCCAAACCGCATCGCCTTGCCCAGCACCTCGGCATCCTGCACGTCCTGATCCGACAGCAGCCGGAACAATGGCTCGAGCCGCGATCCGGTGTGGCTGTTCTTGTAGCGGTGCAGCAGGGCGAGCCCCAGAAACACCCGCCCGGGATGATCGAGCCCGCCAAGATTGGCGCGGGTGGCGTTGTCGAAACAGGCCTCGGCGCGGTAGTCGGGGTGGGCGCGCCAGGTGGTGTCGTGCAGCAGACAGGCGGCCTTGATCAGGCGCAGACGATCCTTGCCGACATCGACGAACAGCGGTTCCAGAAAGGCGAACAGCTTGCGCCCGAAGCCTGGGATGCGGGCTTGCGTGGCCTCGGTGGCGCGGGCGGCCTCGATCAGCGGGTCGCGCAGGCGCAGGCGCTCGGGCATCTGCTCGTAAAGCAGCCCCTCGCGGATACCGTAGGACGACACGTCGATCTCGGTCGGCTTGAAGATGCGCACCAGCCCGCGCAGCACTTCGCAGGCCAGCGGCACCAGTTCCATGCGCTCGGACGAGGTGCCGGTGCGGGCGCGCAGCAGCGCCAGATCCGAGGTGGCGATCCAGTCGAGGGTGTCGAGCAGCGATTTTGGCGTCATGCGGTATTCGTGCAGCACCGTCAGCGGATAGCTGCGCCGCTCCATATCCAGCCGCGCGATCACCCGCCACGAGCCGCCGACCAGATAGATGCGCTCGCCTTCGGATTTGAGCTGCGCCCTGAGCCCCTTCAGGATGCCTTCGATATGGGCCTCGCGCTTGCCCGCCGCCACCTCCTGCAACCGGAATGGCCCCAGTGGCGAGGTGGCGCGGCGGCTGACCTTGCCATCATTGATGCAGGCCAGTTCCATCGAGCTGCCGCCCATGTCGCACACCAGCCCGCGCGCGCCGGGCCAGCCCAGCAGCACCCCCTGCGCCGACAGGCGGGCCTCTTCGGCGCCGTCGATCACCCAGATCTTCAGCCCGGTCTCGGCCAGCACCTGGGCCAGGAATTCCGGCCCGTCCTTGGCCTCGCGCACTGCGGCGGTGGCCACCACCGTCAGCGGCGCGATCTGCATGCCTTCGGCCAGCAGGGCAAAGCGCTTGAGCGCCACCAGCGCGCGCGCCCGCCCGCGCGGGTTGAGCCGCCCGGTATCGACCAGCCCCTTGCCCAGGCCCGCCATCACCTTCTCATTATAGAAATAGGCCGGGCTGCGGGCGGCGCCGTCGAACACCACCATCCGCACCGAGTTCGAGCCGACATCGACCACCCCGACCCGGCTTAGTGCCCGCGCCGAGGGGTCTTCGAACAGGGCGCGCCCGAACGGGCCACCATCCTCGCCATCGGGGTCAGGGGATTCGGACATCGGCAGCCCTCCGCTGTTGTCGCGCCGAACCATGCCGCCTTGGCGGGCGGCGGTCAACGGCTTAGCGCCGCGTCAGCCTGCGGCTTCGTCGCGCGGGCGCGCGAGGCGCGGCACATCCTTGGCCCCGGCCCGGCCGCGCCCCGACAGCGACGGGTTTTCCATGAAGAAGCGGTGGCAGTTGAAGGGTTTGGCCGTGCCTGCGGGCAGTTCGCGCAGATAGCGGCCATCGGGGTGCAGCACCCAGCTTTGCGCTTCGTCGGCCAGATTGGCGGCCATGATCTGGCTCACGATCTGGTTCTTGACGGTGGGGTTGTGGGCCTCGACCAGGGTCTCGACCCGGCGCGTCAGATTGCGCCCCATCCAGTCGGCCGAGGACAGAAATACCCGCGCCTGTTTCGACGGCAGGCCGTGGCCGTTGCCGAAACACACGATCCGGCTATGTTCGAGAAACCGCCCGACGATCGACTTGACCCGGATGTTCTCGCTTAACCCCTTGACGCCGGGGCGCAGGCCGCAGATGCCGCGCACCACCAGGCTGATCTTGACCCCGGCCCTGCTGGCGGCATAAAGCGCGTCGATCACCTCGGGCTCGATCAGGCTGTTGAGCTTGACCCAAATCTCGGCGGGTCGCCCGGCGCGGGCGTGATCGGCCTCGGCGGCAATCAACTGCAACAGCCGCGACTTGAGGTCGATCGGCGCAATCGCCAGGTTTTCCAGCCCTTCGGGTTGCACGTAGCCGGAAAGGTAGTTGAACACCTTCGAGGCATCGCGCCCCAAAGCCGGATCGCAGGTGAAAAACGACAGATCGGTGTAGATCCGCGCGGTGATCGGGTGATAGTTGCCGGTGCCGTAATGGGTATAGGTCACCAGTTGCTCGCCCTCGCGGCGCACCACGGCGCTGATCTTGGCATGGGTCTTGTAGTGGATGAAGCCGTAAACCACATGCGCCCCGGCGCGCTCCAGCCGGCGCGACTGGCGGATGTTGGCGGCCTCGTCGAACCGGGCCTTGAGTTCCACCAGCGCGGTCACCGATTTTCCGGCCTCGGCGGCTTCACACAGCGCGCTGACGATCGGGCTGTCGTTGCTGGTGCGGTAAAGGGTCTGCTTGATCGCCAGCACGTCGGGGTCGCGCGCCGCCTGTTCGAGAAACCGGACCACCATGTCGAAGGTCTCGTAGGGGTGGTGCAGCAGCATGTCCTTTTGCTTGATGGCGGCGAACATGTCGCCGTCATTGTCCTGCACCCGTTCCGGCACCCGTGGGGTGAACGGCGGCCACAAGAGATCGGGGCGGCCGGGCAGCACCAGTTCCTTGAGGTCGGCAATCCCCAGCAGACCGCGCACCTCGACCACCTCATCCCTGGCCACCCCCAGCTCATCCATGATCAGGGCGCGCAGATCGGCGGGGGCACCGGCGGAAATCTTGAGCCTTATCACCTCGCCCCGGCGGCGGCGCTTGAGCGCGGTCTCGAACTCGCGCACCAGATCTTCGGCCTCGTCCTCGACTTCCAGATCGGAATCGCGCAGCACCCGGAAAGTGCAGTGGCCACGGTCGGTATAGCCCGGAAACAGCATCCCCAGATGCAACAGCAACAGCTCTTCCAGCGGCAGAAAGCGCTGCTGGCCGGGCTTGCCGGGCAGCGCCACAAAGCGCGCAATCTGCTGCGGGATCGGCAGCAGGGCCTGCAGGCTGCGGTTGTCGGTCCGCCGCTCCAGCTCCAGCCCCAGGCAGAAGCCGGTGTTGGGGATGAAGGGAAACGGGTGCGCGGGGTCGATCGCCAGCGGCGACAGCACTGGAAACACCTTGGCCAGAAAGTGATCTTCCAGATGCCGCAAATCGCGCGCCGTCAGTTTCGAGCGCGTCAGCAGGCTGATCCCCTGCGCCGCCATCGCCTTCTTGAGGGTGTTGAACACCACCTGCTGGGTCTGCATCAGGCGACGGGCGTCCTGGTTGATCAGCGCCAGTTGCTCGGCCGGGCTGCGGCCATCGACCGAGGGGGTGGGGCTCGCGGTGCGCAGCAGGGCGCGCAGCCCCGCCACCCGCACGGTGTAGAACTCGTCAAGGTTGGTGGCCGAGATCGAGAGAAACCGCAGCCGTTCCAGCAGCGGCACGGTGGGGTTGGTGGCCTCGTCCACCACCCGCCAGTTGAACGCCAGCCAACTGAGCTCGCGGTTGAAGAAGCGGTGCGGGCCGGTGGTCTCGGCGGCGCTCAGCGCGACCGCCGCGGGAAACCCGGATTTCAGAAAATCTGCCTTGGTCATCGGCTGTTTATCGTGGCCTCATGTGACGTTTCGATGACAGTATTCACCCTGCGCTACGCCCTGTCCAGCAAGGCGCTGGCAAGCTGGCGGGTGATCGGGCGGCCGTCGGCCAGCGCCTGGGCATCAAGCCGCGCCACCAGCGCGCGCGCCGCTTTGAGGCTGCGCTCCATCCGGGCGATCAGGTAGGGGATCAAGGTCGGCGGCACCACCACCTGCCGGTCGGCGAACAGCTTGCCCAGCACCGCCGCCAGCAGCGCGTCGTCGGGGGCGTCAAGCCGGGTCAGCGCCATCGCCTGCATCCGGCTGGCAAGATCGGGCAGCTTGAGACCCCAGTCGCGCGGCGGGCAGGCGGCGGTCAGCAGCAGGCTGGCGCGGGCCTCGGTCGCCATGTTGTGCAGGTGAAACAGCGCGACCTCGGCGGCGGGGTGACCCCCGACCGCCTCGGCATCCTCGACCACCACCGCGCCGCGCGCGACCAGGGCGGGCAGGTCGGCCCCGGCAAGCTCGGCCCCGGCCAGTCCCGCCGCCCCGGTCTCGGCCGCCCAGATCCGGGCAAGATGGGTCTTGCCCGCGCCCGCAGGCCCCGCCACGATCATCTTGCCCCCCGGCCAGCCGCGCCAGCCGTCCAGCGCCGCCAGCGCGGGCGCATTGGCGGGCGAGACAAAGAAATCCTGCCGCGTCAGCGCCGCCTGACCGGGCAGATCAAAGGCAAGCTGGCGCTTCACCGGGGCTCCTGATCCTCGGGCGGCGGCGGCTCGTCGTTGCCGGTGTAAAGTGGGCTGGTGGTGTATCGGCTGGCGGCAAAGCGGGTCAGCACGCCAAGGGCGGCCGCCACCGGCACCGCCACCAGCATGCCGAGAAACCCGAACATCGACCCAAAAGCTGACAGCGCGAACAGCAGCCACAACGGATGCAGCCCGACCGAATTGCCGACGATGCGTGGCGTCACCACGTTGCCTTCGAGAAACTGCCCCAACGCGAAAATCCCCGCAACGATGCCGATCGACCACCAGTCGCCCCAGAACTGCACCAGCGCCAGACCGATCGCCAGCACCCCGCCGACCAGCGCGCCGACATAGGGAATGAAGGTGATGGCCCCGGCGATCACCCCCACCACCAGCCCGAACTGCAGCCCCGCCAGCATCAGCGCCACGGCGTAGAAGGTGCCCAGCACGATGCACACGCTAAGCTGCCCGCGCACAAAGGCGGCCAGCACCCGGTCGATCTCGTGCGCCAGTTGCCGCAGCACCGGGGCGTAGTCGCGCGGCAACAGCGCGTCGATCCGCGCCACCATGTGGTCCCAGTCCAAGAGCAGATAGAACGACACCACCGGCACTACCACCATGAACACCACCCCGTTGATCACCCCCAGCGCCGAGCCGATCAGGGTGTTGGCCACGGTGCCGCTCTGCGCCTTGATCGCCTCGCCGATCGAGACCAGGGTGGTGCGCATGGTCGAGGTGCTGTCGGTCAGTTGCGGGAACTGCGCGATCAGAAAGGCCTGCAACTTGCGGAAAATCTCGGGCGCGGCGTCGATCAGGGCGGTTAGCTGGCTGATCAGGGTCGGGATCACCGCCAGCACCAGCGCCACCGCCACCATGAGCATCGCAATCGAGATCACCGAGGTCGCCAGCACCCGGCTGAGCCCGGCGCGTTGCAGCCGGTCGGCCACCGGATCAAGGAAATAGGCAATCGCGCCGCCCACCACAAAGGGCAGGATCACCGAGCCCAGCACCCAGAGCACGGCCAGAAACACCAGCGCCGCGATGCCCCAGTAGATCACCTGTTGCCGAACCGGCAGAACCATG
>CAYQPD010000062.1:0-14141 GCA_964419305.1 uncultured Rhodobacter sp. | reverse complement strand
CCATCCGCGAAGGCGGCCGCACCGTCGGCGCCGGAGTCGTGTCGAAAATCATCGCCTGACAAGGCGCGGGGGCGCGCATGGCTTGGCCCGCGCGCCCCCGGTTCGGTCTGGTCGGTCCTTCAGGGTCGGTGGTGACCCGGCTGGATCAGTCGCCCAGGATCTTCTGCACCCGCACGCGGGCGGCATCACCCATCTCGTGGCTGTCGGCGATCGCGATGATCGCGCCGATCTGCGCCATCGTCAGATTGTTGATGTTGTCGGTCGGCAGGTTCAGTTCGGCCAGCAGGCGATAGACCGAGCCGACCACCATGGTCAGCTCATCGCCATTGGTCTGGGCGCTGGCGCTGAGCGCAGTGGTCGAAAGCAGAGCAGCGACAGCAAGGGCTTTGATCGTGTGTTTCATGGCAGTTGTCCTTTCAAGGGGCTAGGTTTTTAGTCGTGTTCGACCGTGGCGTCTGGCCCGGCCGGTGAGGTCAACCTAGGCGCTGGCTCTGGCCCTGTGAAAACACGATTAGGCTCACGCACGATCGCCCTAATGTGTTGTAACAAAGCGCAATCGCGAAATTACATGGGGCGATGACAGGCCCGTGTGCCGACGGTGATCACGGCGTGACCGACAACTTGGATATTGCATGACGCGGCGGGGAATTGTTTCAGCCCGACTCTGGCGCGCGCCTGAAACATTTCCGCCGCCAACGAGGCCGGCGGGGTGCATTTCAGCCCTGTCACGACTTCGCGAGGCCATGATTTTGCGAAATTTGGCGTGGTTGTCGGGTTTTGCGGGGCTTGACCCGCCGATAACTGCGCTGCCCGTGATTCGCGCGCTGCGTTCGCCCTTGATTTCCGCGCGCCGCTGCAATACCTCCCTGAGCAGGCCTAGGAGTTTAGCTCAGTTGGTAGAGCATCGGTCTCCAAAACCGAGGGTCGTGGGTTCGAGTCCCCCAACTCCTGCCAGGTCTTTTCAACCGCTTGCGTCGTGTTTCCGGTGAAACGGAATTGGGCGGCGCGTCGCCTGGTTTGGGGGTTTGGTTCCGCATTCTTGCGCCGTCGCTCGCACGACGGCCAGGAGCCAGGCGGTGTTATCGGCGGCAGATGGCTATGCCATCCGAGCGCCGCCGCCCTGCCACAAGGGAGCGGCTGCTCGGGGTTTGTTAGCCCTGCCGCGCTGCTGCCACCGCCGCCTCGAGAATACCAAGGGCTTCGGTGAAATGGGCGTCGGGGATGGTGATCGGGGCCAGAAAGCGGATCACGTTGCCATAGACGCCGCAGGTCAGCAGGATCAGGCCGCGCTTCAGCGCCTCGCTGCGCACCCGCCCGGCAAAGCCTGCGTCGGGGGCGTGGTTGGCGGGGTTGGCAAATTCGACCGCCACCATGAAGCCGGGGCCACGGATGTCGCTGATCTCGGGAGTGGTGGCGCGGATCGATTCGAGTTTCTGCTTCAGGCGGCTGCCCAGTTCGTTGGCGCGGTTGCACAGGTCTTCGTCGGCGATCACGTCCAGCACCGCGTTGGCGGCGGCAATGCCCAGCGGGTTGCCGGCGTAAGTGCCGCCCAGACCGCCGGGGTGCGCCGCGTCCATCAGCGCGGCTTTGCCGGTGACGGCCGAAAGCGGCAGGCCCCCCGCCAGCCCCTTGGCCATGCAGGTCAGATCGGCGGCCACGTCATAGCCTTCCATCGCGAACAGATGGCCGGTGCGGGCGAATCCGGTCTGCACCTCGTCGGCGATCATCACCATGCCGTGCTGGTCGCACAGCGCCCGGATGCCGCGCACCAGATCGGCCGGGGCGGGGTAGAAGCCGCCTTCGCCTTGAACCGGTTCAAAGATGATGGCGGCGACGCGGCTGGGGTCGAGATCGTTCTTGAACAGCTTGGTGATGCCGTCGAGCGCGTCGGCGGTGGTGACACCGTGGACATCCTGCGGAAACGGCACATGCCAGACATCGGGCATCATCGCGCCGAAGCCGCGCTTGTAGGGTTCGACCTTGCCGGTCAGCGACATGCCCATGAAGGTGCGGCCATGAAAGCCACCACCAAAGGCGATGACGCCGGGGCGGCCGGTGGCGATGCGCGCCACCTTGATCGCGTTCTCGACCGCTTCCGCGCCGGTGGTGACAAACAGCGTCTTCTTGGCAAAGTCGCCGGGCACGGCGGCGTTCAGGCGCTCGCCGAGGCGGATGTAATTCTCATAAGGCAGCACCTGGTGGCAGGTGTGGGTAAAGCGCGACAACTGCTCGGTCACGGCGGCCATGACGCGCGGGTGGCAATGGCCGGTGTTGACCACCGCAATGCCGGCCGCGAAGTCGATGTAGCGGTTGCCTTCGATATCCCAGACCTCGGCGTTCAGGGCGTGATCGACGTAGATCTGGGTCATCATGCCCACCCCGCGCGCGATGGCGTCGGTGCGGCGCAGGGCGACTTCGGCGTTTTTCATGGCTTGGCTCCGGTTGGCAACCCCGGCGGGGTGCGATCATTGGTATTTTGATCAAAAACCGTCGCGGGTTCAAGGGCGATCACGGCCCCGAGCCGGGGCTGGCAGATGATTTCGCCCGCGGCGCTGGTTGGCACCGCGGGCGAACCATCATTCTGCGACAGACGCAGATCGCGCGGTTACTGGGTCAGTCTGATCACCACGGCGTTGGCAAAGGCCGCGATCATCGCGTTGTAATAGACTTCACTGGTGACCGGCAGCGTCACCACGTCGGTGCCGACCGGAAAGAACGGCACTTCCGAATTGACATCGACGGTCAGCTCGTAGGCGTCGTAATTGGTGTTGTTGGTGAGGTCGGTGATCTTGACGGTGCCGACCAGCCTTGTGTCGGCAAGGCCGCGCGCCTCGGTGAACGAATTGCTGAGTTCGACCTCGGAAATATCGACGATCACGTTCACGCCTTCCTCGGCAATGCGATCGACCAAGCGCGCCGTCAGGGCGTTTTCAAGATCGCCCTCGAAGGTGGCAAAGCGGGTGGCGGCGGCGGCATTGGTGACCGCCGTCATATCGACCAGCACATCGATGCTTTTGACCATGACCGGTTCCGCCAACGCGGCGGGTGCCAGGGCAAGAACGAGCAGGGCGGAGGGAATCAAGGACTTGAACATGGGATACTCCTTAAAGATATGAAACCGCCCGTGGCCGCCATGGCGGGGGCCAAGCCGGTATCGGTGCGGGCGGGCCGGAGGGTTCCGGGTGGAGGCCCCCTTGAGAGTCGGGGGATGGGGTTGCGCCGCCGGCGGGGCGCATACCTAGGATCGACCAGCGCCGAACTTTCGCTAGCAAACACCACTTACGGCGGGGCCGCACTAACCTCGGTCAGCCATGGGCAGGAAGGATCAGCGTGGTGGTGTTGTGCTGGCGGCGGGCCCGGCCAAAGGGCGATATCGGGATTTGTCGGTGCGCGCGGCGATCAACTGCTAAAGCGGCAGGGCAGTGGTTTCCTTGATCTCTTCCATCACGAAGCTGGCCGCGACATCCTGCAACGCCACCCGGCGCACCAGCTCCTGGTAAAGCCGATCGTAGGCTTTGACATCGGCCACCCGGGCGCGGATCAGGTAGTCGAGATCACCCGTCATGCGGTAGGCCCCCAGGATTTCCGGCATGTCGCGGGTGGCTGCGGCAAACTGCGCCATCCAGTCGGGGGCGTGACGGTCGGTGCGGATCAACATGAACACGGTCAGGCCAAGGCCAAGCGCTTCGGGATCGAGCAACGCCACCCGGGCGCGGATCACGCCGCGATCCTCGAGCGCCTTCACCCGGCGCCAGACCGCATTGCGCGACAGCCCGACCTGTTCGCCAAGTTGTTCAAGCGCCATGCCTGCATCGCGCTGCAACAGCGCAAGGATGCGGCGGTCGAGGTGGTCGAATTTCTCCATGGCTTCGAGAGGTGCGGGAAAATCGCTTCGATGTAAAGTCTGTCGCACCGGATTCGGGCGGGCTTTGCCAATCGGCCGCAATTGGCGGCTTGATCCCGGAGCCCAGGGCTGAATAGAGTGCCGCCAACGCGAAACCGGGGCAGGTGGCATGAACGGCGGGCTGCGCAAGATACCGACCCACGAGGTCACTTATGGCCGGTTGCGCGACATGGTGCTGTTCGGGCAGCTTGAGCCGGGGCAGCCGGTGACCATTCAGGGGCTGATCCGCGATCTCGAGGCCGGCATGACGCCGGTGCGCGAGGCGATCCGGCGCCTGACCGCCGAAGGGGCGCTGACGCTGCAAGGCAATCGGCGGGTCTGCGTGCCACGCCTTACCCCGGCGCTGCTCGATCAGGTGGCGTTCGTGCGGCTGGCGGTCGAGCCAAGGCTGGCCGCGCTGGCGGCGGCGGCATTGACGCCCGATCTGATCGCGCGGCTGGCGGCGCTGGACGCTGGCGTTGATCGGGCGATGGCGGCGGGCGACGTGCACGGCTATCTGGCGCAGAACCATCAGTTTCACTTTCTGCTTTACGATCTGTCGGGGGCCAGTGTGCTGGTCGATATCGCGCAATCGTTGTGGCTGCGCTTCGGCCCCAGCCTGCGGGTGGTCTGCGCCCATCACGGCACCGGCGGCCTGCCCGACCGTCACAGCGAGGCGCTGGCCGCGATGCGGGCGGGCGATGGTGCCGCGCTGGCGCAGGCGGTAGAACGCGACATCGCGCAGGGCATTGATCAGGTGCGCGCAGCGCTGCAATCGGGTGAGATCTGAGGGCTGCGAAAGATTTGATCAAATCCTTGATCTCGGCACGATTTGATCATATCGTGGCACCAACACCGGCTGCGATTCCCGCTGCCCGCTGACTTTCGCGAGGGCCCCATGACCAGGATCACCAACCATCTGCCGACCGCCGAGTTGCAGGCGCTGGACGCCGCCCACCACATGCACCCGTTCACCGCCGGGGCCGAGCTGGCCGCCAAGGGTGTGCGGGTGATCACTGCCGCCAAGGGGGTGTGGCTGACCGACAGCGAAGGCAACCGCATTCTTGATGCCATGGGCGGCCTGTGGTGCGTCAACATCGGTTACGGGCGGCGCGAGATGGCGCAGGTCGCCGCGCGCCAGATGGAAGAGTTGAGCTATTACAACACCTTCTTCCAGACCACCCACGTGCCGGCGATTGCCCTTGCCGCCAAGATTGCCGAACTGGCACCGGGCGATCTGAACCATGTGTTCTTCGCCAGCTCGGGCTCGGAAGCCAACGACACCAACATCCGGCTGGTGCGGCGCTACTGGACGATCAAGGGCCAGCCGGAAAAGACCGTGATCATCGCGCGCAAGAACGGCTATCACGGCTCGACCATCGGCAGCGGCACCCTGGGCGGGATGAGCAGCATCCACGCCAACGGCGGCATGATCCCCGGCGTGGTCCATATCGACCAGCCGCATTGGTATGCCGAGGGCGGCGACAGCACACCCGAGGCGTTCGGGCTGGAGCGGGCGCGCCAGCTTGAGGCGAAAATCCTTGAGCTGGGGGTGGACAAGGTTGCGGCCTTCATCGGCGAGCCGGTGCAGGGCGCGGGCGGCGTGATCATCCCGCCTACCACCTACTGGCCCGAAATTCAGCGCATCTGCGACACGTATGGCATCCTGCTGATCGCCGACGAGGTGATCACCGGGTTCGGGCGCACCGGCGCCTGGTTCGGCAGCCAGACCTACGGCATCAAGCCGCATATCATGACCATCGCCAAGGGCCTGTCGTCGGGCTATCAGCCGATCGGCGGCTCGGTGGTATGTGACGAGGTGGCGGCGACCATCGCCGGGGCGGGCGACTTCAACCACGGCTACACCTATTCGGGCCATCCGGTGGCGGCGGCGGTGGCGCTCGAAAACCTGCGCATCATGCAGGAAGAAAACATCGTCGAGCATGTCCGCGACGTGGCCAACCCCTATCTGGCCAGCCGCTGGGCGGCACTGGCCGATCACCCGCTGGTCGGCGAGGCGCGGCTGGTGGGGCTGATGGGGTCGATCGCGCTGACGCCGGACAAGGCGACCCGGGCCAAGTTTGCCTCCGAGGCCGGCACCGTCGGGCTGCGCTGCCGCGAGCGCTGCTTTGCCAACAATCTGGTGATGCGCCATGTCGGCGACCGGATGATCATCTCGCCGCCGCTGGTGATCACCCCGGCCGAGATCGACATCCTGATGGAACGGGCGTGGCAATCGCTGGACGAATGCTACGCGGGCCTCAAGGCCGACGGGCTGCTGAAATCAGCCTGATTCGCAAAAGCGAACCGATACGAACCGATAAGACAGGGGGCGATCTTCGCCCCCTTTCGTTTTGGCACTGAAAATGATCGAACTTTTGCGTGATTGATGAATAAAAAGTAACAGACCCCTCACAGACTCGTTGCGGCAAAGCTTTTTTCGCGCTTAGATGGGCGGCAGGGCAGCGCATGAAACTGTCACAAACCAAGAATAAGACGGCAACGTCAGGAAACGGGCCACGCGCCCAAGGGAGAAGAACATGACACTCAAGAAAACCACCGCGTCGCTGACGATTGCGGCGCTGATGGCCTCGACCGCGATGGTCAGCGCCCAGGATCTGGCCGCACTCGAAGCAGCGGCTGCCGCCGAAGGCCAACTGACCACCATCGCCTTGCCGCACGACTGGTGCGGCTACGGCGGTGTGATCGACGGCTTCAAGGCCAAATACCCCGGCATCACCGTGAACGAACTGAACCCCGACGCGGGTTCGGCCGATGAGGTCGAGGCGATCCGCGCCAACAAGGGCAACGCCGGTCCGCAGGCCCCCGACGTGATCGACGTGGGTCTGGCGTTCGGCCCGTCGGCCAAGGACGAAGGGCTGACCATGCCCTACAAGGTCTCGACCTGGGCCGAGATCCCGGACAGCATCAAGGATGCCGATGGGCACTGGACCGGCGATTATTACGGCGTGATGTCGTTCATGGTGAACACGGACCTGGTCGCCAATGTGCCGGCCGACTGGTTTGATCTGATAAAGCCGGAATACAAGGGCCAGGTGGCGCTGGCGGGCGATCCGCGGGCCTCGAACCAGGCGATTCTGGCGGTGCTGGCGGCGGGTCTTTCGGCTGGTGGCAAGGGCGGCAAGGATTCGGGCGAAGCCGGCTTGCAGTTCTTTGGTGATCTGAACAACGTCGGCAACTTTGTTCCGGTGATCGGCAAGGCGGGCACGCTGGCGCAGGGTGCCACTCCGATCGTCGCGATGTGGGACTACAACGCGCTGGCCGCGCGCGACAATCTGGCGGGCAACCCGCCGGTCGAGGTGATCGTGCCGACCTCGGGTGTGCTGGCCGGGGTTTACGTGCAGGCGATTTCTGCCTATGCCCCGCACCCGAACGCCGCCAAGCTGTGGATGGAATACCTTTATTCCGATGAGGGCCAACTGGCCTGGCTGAAAGGCTACTGCCACCCGGCGCGCTTCAACGCGATGTCGGCGGCGGGCTTGATCCCGGCCGAACTGCTGGCGGCGCTGCCCCCGGCAGAATCCTATGCCGCGGCCTATTTCCCGACCCTCGACGAGCAGGCGGCCAACAAGGAAGCCGTGACCACCGGCTGGGATACGGTGGTGGGCGCCAACGTCCAGTAAGCTGATCCGACCGATCGGCCCGCCCCGGATGCGCTTCGGGGCGGGCTTTTCCAACCAGACAGGGCGGCAAGACGCCCGGCCATGGGGACCACGCAGATGCCTACATCGACCTCCAGCACCGTGCCGGTGACAAGGCCCGCGCGACGGTTGCCGACCAACTGGATCGGCCTGGTGCCATTCGCGGTGTTTGCCCTGCTGTTCCTGATCCTGCCCACGATGAACATCGTGCTGGGGGCGTTTCAGACCCCCGAGGGCGGATTTACCTTCGAGAATATCCGCGGCCTCAACACGCCGCAGATCAGGGCGGCCTACATCATTTCGCTGAAGATCAGCCTGGCCTCGGCGGCTCTGGGCTGTCTGATCGGCTTTGCGGTGGCGGCGGCGGTGGTGCTGGGGGGGCTGCCCCGTTTCATCCGCAGCCCGCTGTTGACGTTTTCCGGGGTGGCCTCGAACTTTGCCGGGGTGCCGCTGGCATTCGCGTTTCTGGCCACCATCGGCCCGGTCGGGTTGATCACGGTGTTTCTCAAGACCCAGCTTGGGATTGATCTGCGGATGCTGGGCTTCAACCTGTTGTCGTTCTGGGGCCTGACGATCACCTATCTGTTTTTCCAGATCCCGCTGATGATCCTGATCATCACCCCGGCGCTTGACGGTCTCAAGCGCGAGTGGCGCGAGGCTGCGGCGATTCTGGGCGCGTCGCGCCTGCAATACTGGCGCATGGTGGCGCTGCCGATCCTGTTCCCGTCGCTCTTGGGCACGCTGGCGCTGCTGTTTGCCAACGCGTTCGGCGCGGTGGCGACGGCGATTGCGCTGACCGGGAGTTCGATGAACATCGTGCCGATCCTGCTGTTCGCGCAGATCAGGGGCGATGTGCTGGGCAACCCGCATCTCGGCTATGCGCTGGCGTTTGGCATGATCGTGATCACCGGCGTTGCCAATGCGGTTTACATCGTGCTGCGGGCGCGCAGCGAGCGGTGGCTCAAATGACCCGCCTGTGGTCCTGGGGGGCGCTGGCCTTCGGGCTGATCTATTTTGCGTTGCCGCTGATAGGGATGACCGAATTCAGCCTGAAGATGCGGCGCGGCGAATATTCGTTCGACGCCTACGCCAAGGTGCTGGCCGACCCCAAGTTTCAGGAAACCTTCAGCTATTCGGTGATCATGGCGCTGGTCACGATTGCTTTCGGGGTGCTTCTGGTGGTGCCGACCGCGTTCTGGGTGCGGCTCAAGATGCCGGGGATGCGGCCCTATGTCGAGTTCATCACCCTGCTGCCGCTGGTCATTCCCGCCATTGTCATCGTGTTCGGCTATATCCGGCTTTACAACACCTCAAGCTGGCTGCCGCTGACCGGCAGCGCCATGGGCACCAATATCCTGTTGATGTTCGGCTATACCACGCTCGCGCTGCCCTACATGTATCGCGCCGTCGATACCGGCTTGCGCACGATTGATGTCGCCACCCTGACCGAGGCGGCGCAGTCGCTGGGGGCCGGCTGGGGCACGATTCTGGCGCGCATCATCCTGCCGAATGTGCTGGTGGCGGTGCTGTCGGGGGCGTTTCTGACCTTTGCCATCGTGATCGGCGAATTCACCATGGCGGCGCTGCTGAACCGCCCGGCCTTCGGCCCCTACATGCAGCTTCTGGGGGCCAACCGCGCCTATGAACCCGCCGCGCTGGCGGTGATTGCCTTCGGCATCACCTGGGCCTGCATGGGGCTGATCCAGCTTGTCACCCGGTTTTCCAAGCATACGAGAGCGCAACACTGATGGCATTTCTGGAAATCGAGCACCTGGAAAAATCGTTCGGCAGCCTGCGGGTGGTCAAGGATTTCAACCTGAGCATCGCGCAGGGCGAGTTCGTGTCACTGCTGGGGCCTTCGGGCTGCGGCAAGACCACGGTGCTGCGGATGGTGGCGGGGTTCGAGACGCCGTCCACCGGCATGATCCGCATTGATGGCCGTGATGTCATCAATCAGCGCCCCAACCAGCGCCATATCGGCATGGTGTTTCAGGCCTATGCGCTGTTTCCCAACCTGACGGTGGCGCAGAACGTCGGCTTCGGGCTGAAGATCAAGGGCGCGGCACCGGCCAAGATCGCGGCGCGGGTGGCCGAGATGCTGGCGCTGATCGGTCTGCCCGAGCTGGGCAACCGCTATCCGTTCCAGTTGTCGGGCGGCCAGCAGCAGCGGGTGGCGTTGGCGCGGGCGCTGGCGGTGCAGCCATCGGTCTTGTTGCTGGACGAGCCGCTGTCGGCGCTGGATGCCAAGATCCGGGTCAGCCTGCGCACCGAGATCAGGGAGATTCAGCGCAAGCTGGGGATCACCACGATCTTTGTCACCCACGATCAGGAAGAGGCGCTGTCGATCTCGGATCGGGTGGTGGTGATGAATGGCGGCATTGCCGAGCAGGTCGGCGCACCGTTCGAGGTTTACAACCGCCCCACCACCCGGTTCGTCGCGAACTTCGTCGGCACCCTGAACACTTTCGACGCGGTGGTGGTCGATCCCGGCGCGGGGGTGGTGAAGCTGGCCGGGGTTGAAGTGACTCTGCCGCAGCCGCTGACGGCCGCCAAAGGCACCACCGTCGGTCTTGCGCTGCGCCCCGAGGGCTTGCGGCTGGGGCGGATCGAGGGGCGCGAGCTGGTGTTGCCCGCGACCATCGTTGACGTGCATTTCATGGGCTCGGTGATCCGGCTGGGGGTGAGGGTGGCCGGGCAGCGGGTAGCGCTGGATACCTTCAACCGCGCCGACACCCCGCCGCCGCCGGTAGGATCGAGCGCCGAGATCAGCCTGTCGGCGCGCGATCTGATCGTGCTGGGCGACTAGGGGGGCAGATGGCACTGATCGCGATTCTGACGGTATCCGACCGCGCCAGCCGGGGCGAGTATGAGGACAAGGGCGGCCCGGCCGCCGAGGCGTGGCTGCGCCGGGTGGTCAGCTCGGCGGTGGAAATTCACCGCGAGATCGTGCCGGATGGGCGGGCTGCGGTGGCGGCGGCGTTTCGCCGTCTCGCCGATGATCTGGGGGCTGACCTGATCTTGGCGACCGGCGGCACCGGCCCCGCGCCGCGCGACGAGACCCCCGAGGCGATGGAAGATGTGATTGCCAAGGAGTTGCCGGGGTTCGGCGAATTGATGCGGCAGGTATCCTTGCGCGAAGTGCCGACCGCGATCCTGTCGCGCCAAAGTGCGGGGGTGCGCGGCAAGTGCCTGATCATCACCCTGCCGGGCAAGCCCTCGGCCATCGCCACCTGTCTCGATGCGGTGTTTCCGGCGGTGCCTTACTGCCTTGATCTGATCGGGGCGGCACGGATCGAGACCGACCCGGCGCAGTGCCGCGCCTTTCGTCCGGGCGGGTAGGTTGGCCGGGGGCTCTGCCCCCGGACCCCTGGGATATTTGGGCAAAGGAGAATGGTGGGGGCGGGGTTCAGCCGGGCGGCGGCGCTATGGCGCGGGCAATCAGCGCGGCGACGGCGGGGTGCTCGCCGATCGGGGGCAGCAGCGGGCCGGTGAAACCGGCCTCGGCCAGGGCGGCGGGCAGATCGCGGGCGACGTGTCCGGCGCGCTGCGCAAACAGCGGCAGGCACAGGGCGGGGGCAAGGTCGCGGGCGGCGCAGGCGAGCAGCGGCGGCTGTTCGAGAAAGCCCACGGCGACGGCGGCGAAGTCGTGGCGGGCGGTCAGGGTTGCGGCCAGGGCGCGGGTGGCGGTTTCCGAGGCGGGCGAGGTCGGGCTGCCATGCGCGGCCAAAATGAGGGTGGTCTGGTGCGGGGCCAGGCCTGCGGCGCGCGCGCCACTGAGCGCCGCCCCGGTCACCAGATCGGCCAAAGCGGGATCAGTGCCGAAGGCGGGCAGTTGGCGGGCGGTGGTGCCTGCGGCGGCAAGGCGGCGGGGCAGGGCGGTGCGGGTGAACCAGCCCTCGGCCATGAACAAGGGGTAGATCAGGGCGGGGGGATGGGCGTGCAGCGCCTGCTCGAGGGCGCCGGGGGCGGCGAGGGTGGCACCCGCCACCTGCCAACCCGGCAGCAGCCCTGTCACCCGCGCCGCCAGCGCCGCCAGTGCCGCCTGTTGCGGTGCGGGATCGGCGGGCGCGCCGTGCGCCACGATCAGGGCGCGATGAGGCTGGGGCGTTGTGGCGGGCATGGCGCATCCTTTGGCCTGCTGCAAGATAGGGGGGCGGGCCGGCTTGTCCAGCGTCGTGGCGGGTGGCACAGAGGGGCGGGAGAACGGGATGGTTGGGCAGGACTTGGCAGGATGGGGTGAATTTGCCGCTGCGATGGCGGCATTCTTTGCCTCGCATCTGATCCCGGCACGACCGAAGGTGCGGGCGGCGCTGCGGCAGCGGCTGGGCCGGGCGGGCTATGGTGCCGCTTACGGGCTGGTGGCGGTGGCGGTGCTGGCCTGGGTGATTGGGGCGGCCGGACGCGCACCGATGGTGGTGCTATGGGATCAGGCGCTCTGGCAGCGCTGGGTGGTGAACGGGGCGATGGCGGCTGCGGTGTTGCTGGCGGCTTTTGCGTTGGGGGCGGTCAACCCGTTTTCCTTTGGTGGCCGGGCCGGGGGTTTTGATCCCGCACGACCGGGTATCGCCGGGTTTGCCCGCCACCCCTTGCTGCTGGCGCTGCTGATCTGGGCGCTGGCGCATTTGCTGGTCAACGGCGATCTGGCGCATGGGTTGGTGTTCGGCCCGTTTGCCGCTTTTGCCGCGCTCGGGATGGTGGTGATCGACGCCCGCCACCGGCGCGCCTGGGGGGGCACCGCGTGGGCGCGGCTGGCGGCGAACACCGCGCTTCTGGCCCCACGGGCGCTGTGGCGCGGGCGGCTGACGGGGGCGGCGCTGCTGCGTGCGGGTATCGGGCTGGTGGTCTGGGGCGGGCTGGTGGTGCTGCACCCTTGGGTGATCGGGGTCTCGCCGTTGCCATAGGGGGTGGCGGTTCGTCAGCCCGGCGAGACAGTGAAATCGCGCGCGATATGGCCGGTAGCCTGAAACCACGCCGAGGCGCGGGTGCGGGTCTGATGGGCATCGAAGGCGGCGCGGCTGGTGAAGGATTCGGCCACCTGCCAGACCAGCGGGTTGGCAGTCGGGGTGACGGCAAAGCGCAGGCAGCCCGGCTCGGCCCGGCTGAGGGCGATGTGGTCGGGCAGATAGCGGGCGATCAGGGCGGCATCGGCAAGGGTGGCGCAGGTCAGGGTGCCGGTCAGGTGGACGGTGGTCATTCCAGCTCGATGGTGCCTGGCGGTTTCGAGGTGACGTCGTAGAACACCCGGTTCACCCCCGCCACCTCGTTGATGATGCGGGTCATGGTCTCGCCCAGGAAATCGTGGGTGAACGGGTAGGTGTCGGCGGTCATGCCATCGACCGAGGTCACCGCCCGCAGCGCCACCGCGTAATCATAGGTGCGCCCGTCGCCCATCACGCCCACGGTCTTCATCGGCAGGATGGCGGCGAAGGCCTGCCAGATTTCGTCATAAAGCCCGTGCTTGCGGATCTGGTCGATATAGACCGCATCGGCCTGGCGCAGGATATCCAGCTTTTCGGTGGTGATCTCGCCGGGGCAGCGGATGGCAAGGCCGGGGCCGGGGAAGGGGTGGCGACCGATGAAGCTGGCGGGCAGGCCAAGCTCGCGCCCCAGGGCACGAACCTCGTCCTTGAAAAGCTCGCGCAGGGGTTCCACCAGCTTCATCTTCATCCGGGCGGGCAGGCCGCCGACGTTGTGGTGGCTTTTGATCGTGACCGAGGGGCCACCCGCGAAGCTGACCGATTCGATCACGTCGGGGTAGAGTGTGCCTTGCGCCAGAAACTCGGCACCGCCGATGGCTTTGGCGTGTTTCTCGAACACCTCGATGAACAGGCCGCCGATGATCTTGCGCTTGGTCTCGGGGTCGCAGACGCCTTGCAGGCGGCCCAGAAACAGCGCCGATTCGTCGGCGTGGATCAGGGGCAGGTTGTAGTGCTCGCGAAACATCCCCACCACCTGCTCGGATTCGCCAAGCCGCATCAGGCCGTGATCGACATAGACGCAGGTCAACTGGTCGCCGATCGCCTGATGGATCAGCACCGCGGCAACCGAGCTGTCCACCCCCCCCGACAGGGCGCAGATCACCCGGCCGGTGCCGACCTGAGCGCGAATCTTCGCAATGGCGTCGGCGCGATAGGCGCGCATCGTCCAGTCGCCCTTGAAGCCCGCGAGGCGGATGAAATTCTGGTAGAGTTGCGCGCCTTTTGGGGTGTGGTGCACTTCGGGGTGGAACTGCACCGCGAAGAAGCGGCGGGTGGGGTCGGCGGTGATCGCGAAGGGGGCACCGGGCGAGGTGCCGAACACCTGAAAGCCGGGGGCAAGGCGCGAGACGTGATCGCCGTGCGACATCCAGACCTGCTCGCGCCCCTCGGTGAACCAGCCCTCGAGCAATGGCGAGGCTGCATCGGTCGGGGTGACAAACGCGCGTCCGAACTCGGCGGTGCCGTGGCCGCGTTCGACCTTGCCGCCAAGCAGGTGCATCATCACCTGTTGGCCGTAGCAGATGCCGAGCACCGGCACGCCAAGGGTGAAGACCGAGGGCGGCGGCATCGGCGCGCCGGTCGCAAAGACCGAAGCTGGTCCACCTGACGCGATCACCG
>CAYQPD010000061.1:0-14147 GCA_964419305.1 uncultured Rhodobacter sp. | reverse complement strand
AATGGCAAAACCCCAATATCGAGGATTCCCGGCAACAACCTGTCGAGACATGACAGCTAGCCGCCCGCCATGTAGGGCATCAGAACCACTTCGCTATCGGGTTTGATCGGGGTGAACCAGGCCTCGCGGTAGATCCTGCCATCCAGCGCCAGCGACACCCCGCGCGCGATCTGCGGCCTGAGGCCGGGGTAATCGAGCGCCAGCCGGTCGAGCAGTTGCTTGAAGCTGGCGGCCTCGACCTCCAGCGTGGCGCGCCCGTCGGTGTAGGCGCGCAGGTTGCCCCAGATCGTCACCGTCACCATGGCTCAGCCCTTGGCACCAAGCGCCGCCAGCACCCGCGGCGGCGACATCGGCAGCCGGTTCATCCGCACCCCGATCGCCCGCGACACCGCGTTGGACACCGCCGCCAGCGGTGGCACGATCGGGGTCTCGCCCACGCCGCGCACACCGTAGGGGTGGCCGGGGTTGGGAATTTCCAGGATCACCGCCTCGATCATCGGCAGATCCGAGGCCACCGGCACCCGGTAATCGAGAAAGCCCGCGTTCTGCAAACGCCCGTCGGGCCCATAGATGTATTCCTCGTTCAGCGCCCAGCCGATGCCCTGCACCGCGCCGCCCTGCATCTGGCCTTCGACATAGGCCGGATGCACCGCGCGCCCGGCGTCCTGAAACACCGTGTAGCGCAGCACCTTGGTCGCCCCGGTCTCGGGGTCAACCTCGACATCGCACAGGTGCACGCCAAAGCTGACCCCCGCGCCGTCGGCGTTGAACTCGTGGTGGCCGGCAATCGGCCCGCCGGTCTGGAACGACACAGCGGCAATTTCGGCCAGGGTCAGCGGTGGAAACTTCCCGGCGTTGGGGCCAGCGGGCACCGCCGCGCCATCGACCCATTCCACCGCCTCGGGGTCGATCCCCCAGATCCGGGCGGCGCGGGCACACATCTTGCGGGTCGCGTCCTGCGCCGCCTTGATGGTGGCAAGGCCGACCGCGAACGTCACCCGGCTGCCGTCGGTGACGTCGTTGTAGCCCAGGGATGCGGTGTCGGCGATCATGGTGCGCACCTGCGCGTAAGGGATGCCCAGCTCTTCGGCCGCCATCTGGCTGATCGCGGCGCGCGAGCCCCCGATGTCGGGGTTGCCCTCGGTCACGCCCACGGTGCCATCGGTGTTGACGTTCAAGGACACGCAGGTGTTGCCGCCGAAGTTGAACCAGAACCCGGCCGAAAGCCCGCGCCCCTGATGCGGGCCGAGCGGCGCGCGGTAATGTGGATGCGCCTTGGCCGCGTTCAGCGTGGCCAGCAGCCCGATGTCGTCGAAGGTCGGGCCATAAGACGATTTCGTGCCCTTCTTCGCGGCGTTGATCAGCCGCACCTCCAGCGGGTCAAGGCCCAGCTTCTGGCACGCCTCGTCGATCACGCTTTCCACCGCATAGATCGCCTGCGGCGCACCCGGCGCGCGGTAAGCCGCCTCTTTCGGGCGGTTGGTCAGGACGTTCCAGCCGATGGTGCGCACCGCCGCCAGATCGTAGGCGGCAAAAGCGGCCTGCGCCCCCATCTCGATCGTCAGGCAGGGAAAGGCCCCGCCGGAATAGCGCAGATCGGCCTCGGCGGCGGTGATTCGTCCGGACTTCGTCATCCCGATCTTCACGTCGATTGACGAGGAAACCGTCGGCCCGGTGGCGCGGAACACCTCGTCGCGCGCCATCACGATCTTGACCGGCCGCCCCGATTTGCGCGCCAGCGCCAGCGCCACCGGCTCGATGAACACGTTGGTCTTGCCGCCAAAGCCGCCGCCGATTTCCGACGCGGTGACGCGCAACTGGCTGGCCTCGATCCCCAGAGCCGCCGCACAGATGGTGCGGACGTTGAACTGACCCTGAGTGCAGCACCAGAGATCACCCTTGCCATCGCCGGTCATCGACGCAAGGCAGGCATGCGGCTCGATATAGCCCTGATGGGTGGCGGCGGTGGTGAAGCTGCGCGCGACGATCAGATCAGCCCCGCCAAAGGCCGCGTCCAGATCGCCATGGCCGAACTCGCAGCGATGGGTCACATTGTCGGGCATTCCCGCAGGCACCGATTCAAGCGCGCGCCCGACCTGCACCACCGGCGCATCGGCGCGCATCGCGGCATCGACATCGGTGACATGCGGCAGCGGCGCGTAGGTGATTTTAATCAGCTTCAGCGCTGCCCTGGCAATCGCCGCGGTGGTTGCGGCCACCGCCGCCACCGCATGGCCGTCGTAAAGCACCGTGCCGCGCGCCATGCAGTTGTCCTGAATGTCGCGCAGGGTGGGGTCGGTCTGCGGCGCGAAATCGGCCGCCGTCACTACTGCCTTGACCCCGGCCAGCGCCAGCGCCTCCGAGGTGTCGATCGCAACAATCGCGGCATGGGGGTGCGGGCTGCGCAGGATGCGCCCCACCAGCATGCCGGGGGCAGAGACATCGGCACCGTAAAGCGCGCGCCCGGTCACCTTGTCGATGCCGTCGGGGCGCGGCGGGCGGGTGCCGACCACCTTGAAGATGCGTTTGCCGGTTGGATCCAGTGCCATCACGCCGCCCTCATCTTTTTCGCCGCGTCCTGAACCGCGCGGATGATCTTGTCGTAGCCGGTGCAGCGGCACAGGTTCCCCGCCAGCCAGTAGCGGATCTCGGACTCGGTCGGGTCGGGGTTGCGTTCCAGCAACGCCTTGGCCGCGACCAGAATTCCCGGGGTGCAGATGCCGCATTGCAGCGCGGCATGGTCGATGAAAGCCTGTTGCAGCGGGTGCAGCGCGTCACCGCTGGCCAGCCCCTCGATGGTGCCGATCTCGGCCCCCTCGGCCTCGGCCCCCAGCACCAGGCACGAACAAACCAGCCGCCCGTCAAGGGTGATGCTGCACGCGCCACAATCACCGCTGCCGCAGCCCTCTTTCGCGCCGGTCAGACCCAGCCGGTTGCGCAGCACATCCAGCAGCGATTCCTCGGGCGCGCAGATGAATTCGACCGCATCGCCGTTGACGGTGGTTGCGACATGGATGGTTTTCATTTCCGGCCTCCGGCCCGATGATAAGCAATCACGGCGGCACGGCGCGCCAGCACCCCCGCCACTTCGGTGCGAAACGCGATGGTGCCGCGCTTGTCGTCGATCGGGCTGCATGCCGCGGAACAGGCTGCCGCCAGTGCCGCCAGCGCGCCGTCCTCCAGCCTGGTGCCGATCAGCGCTTCGGCGGCAGGGGCCACCAGCCGCACCGTTGGCGCTACCGCCCCCAGCACCACCCGCGCCGCAACCACCCGACCGCCGTCATCGAGCGTCAGCGCCACCGCCGCCGAGGCCACGCCGATATCCATCTCGCTGCGCGGGGTAAAGCGCAGATAGGCGTCGCCCGACCGCGCCGGGCGGGCGGGCAGCAGGATCGAGATGATGATTTCGCCTTTCGCCAGGGCAATCCGCCCCGGCCCCAGCGGAATTTCAAGCACCATACAGTCGCGCGCGCCATCCGGCCCGGCAATCTGCGCCACCGCCCCCGCCGCCACCAGCGCCGGCACCGAATCAGCGGCAGGCGAGCCGTTGCACAGGTTGCCCGCCATGGTGGCGCGACCCTGCACCTGGGTCGAGCCGATCAGTGTGACCCCCTCGACCACACCCGGCCACAGCGCGCGCACCCCGGCATGCTCGCCCAACTGCGCGCCCGAGACCGCCGCGCCGATGCGAAAACCCCCGGCTTCCGGGGTGATGTCGCGCAGACCCGCGATGTGCTTGATATCGACGATCAGGTCGGGCTCGACCAGCCCGGCCTTGAGCTGCACCAGCAGATCGGTGCCCCCGGCCAGAACCCGGGCCACCCCCGGTTCCGCCGCCAGCAGCCGCGCCGCGTCAGTTGCAGTTTCGGGTTTGGCGTAGCGCATGCTGCGATCTTTCCCTGCAAATTCATTGCCCCCAAGGGGCGTCACAGGCGATCATAGCGGGTCATCGTGGCCAAACACAAGCGCAGGCCCCCCCTGATCACGCAGTGAAAGGCTTGCGCTCGCACCTTGATGTGGTCATTTTCAAGGCGGGGCAACCGCCCCCATGATCGTGGCGACGACAGGGAGAGGGATTGATGGGATCGAACGATTTTCTGGGGGGCAATGCGGTCTATCTGGCGATCGCCGCATTCATCATCCTGTGCATCTTTCTCGGCGTGCGGATCGTGCCGCAATCGGAAAAGCACGTGGTCGAGCGCTTCGGGCGGTTGCGCGCCGTGCTGGGGCCGGGGATCAACTTCGTGGTGCCGTTCCTTGACCGGGTGGCGCACAAGATTTCGGTGCTGGAACGCCAGTTGCCGACCGCGCAGCAGGATGCCATCACCACCGACAACGTGCTGGTCAAGGTCGAAACCTCGGTTTTCTACCGCATCACCGAGCCGGAAAAGACGGTTTACCGCATCCGTGATGTCGATGCCGCGATCGCCACCACGGTGGCCGGGATCGTGCGCTCGGAAATCGGCAAGATGGAGCTCGATCAGGTCCAGTCGAATCGCAACGAACTGACCCAGAACATCCGCGAGCAGGTGCGCGCCATGGTCGATGACTGGGGCATAGAAGTGACGCGGGCGGAAATCCTTGACGTCAATCTTGACGAGGCCACCCGCGCGGCGATGCTGCAACAGCTCAACGCCGAACGCGCACGGCGCGCCCAGGTCACCGAAGCCGAGGGCAACAAGCGCTCGGTCGAGCTCAACGCCGACGCCGAACTTTACGCCGCCGAACAGGAAGCCAAGGCGCGCCGGATTCTGGCCGATGCCGAAGCCTATGCCACCGGCGTGATCGCGGTCGCGATCAAGGCCAACGGCATGGAGGCGGCACAGTATCAGGTGGCGCTGAAGCAGGTCGAGGCGCTGACCAAGGTTGGCGAAGGCGCAGGCAAGCAGATGATCATCGTGCCCGCCCAGGCGCTTGACGCCTTCGGCGACGCCTTCAAGATGCTGAAGGGGCGGCCATGATCTGGTCCTTGTGGTGGGTCTGGGTGGCGGGGGGCTTTGCCCTCGGCATTCTCGAAGTCTTGATGCCGGGCTATATCTTTGTCGGCTTTGCCATCGGTGCTGCGCTGACCGGCGCGCTGATCGGGTTGGGCGTGATGGGCCCCAGCCTGCCCACCCTGCTGGTGGTGTTCGCCTTGGCCTCGCTGGCGGCATGGGCGGTGCTGCGCCGCGCCTTCGGGGTGCGGCAGGGTCAGGTCAAGATCTGGGACCGCGACATCAACGATCAGAACTGACCGACCCTTTCTTGCTGGCGCAAATATCCCGGGGGTGCGGGGGCTGGCCCCCGCTTCTGGCTCAGGCGAAAGCCACCGCCCGGTTCAGCGGCAATTGCCGGATGCGCAACCCGTTCAGAGCAAAGATCGCATTGGCCAGTGCCGGGGCGGCGGGCGGGGTGCCGGGCTCGCCGATGCCCCTGATCCGATCCCCGCTCTCCAGCACCCGCACCGTGATCGGCGGGCACTGGTTCAGGCGCAGCGGCTGGTAATCCCAGAAATTCTGCTGCTCGGCGCGCCCTTTGGCAAAGGTGATCTCGCCGCTGATCGCCGCACTCAGCCCGAACACCATCGCGCCCTGCACCTGTGATTCGATGTTGCGCGGATCCAGCGCTACACCGACATCGACCGCCGCATAGGCGGCCACCAGCGCGATCCCGGCTGCGGTCTGCGCGACCTCGATCACCTCGGCGCAAGGCACCCCGAAGCTCAGGCAGAACGCCACCCCGCGCGCGTGCCCCTCGGGCAGCGCCCCGCCCCAGCCCGCCATCTCGGCCACTGCCTCCAGCACCGCGCGCGACGGCGGATGGCTGATCTGGCTCAGCCGGAAGGCCAGCGGATCGGCCCCGGCCAGAGCGGCCAGCTCGTCCACTGCCGACTCGTGAAAGAACGCGTTCTGCGACGCCCCGACCGAGCGCCACGATCCCACCGGCACGCCCGCAGGCACCCGGTAGCCGGTGACGCGGTAGTTCGGAAATCCGTAAGGCTGCTCCCAGGCACCCTGCACGATGGTGGCATCGGGGCCGGGGATGCGGTAGCCCAGCCGCCCGGCCTGCGAGGCGATCACGGCGGGGGAAGCGATGTGCAGATCAAGCGCCGCCACCTTGCCGTCGGCCAGCGCCGCGCGCGCCCGCGCCTGCGCCATCGGGCGATAGGCGTCGTGGGTCATGTCTTCCTCGCGCGTCCATGTCAGCAGCACCGGCGTGCCTTCGACCGCCTTGGCGGCCGTGATCGCCTGACGGATCACGTCCATCTCGGCCCGCCGCCCGAAGCCGCCGCCCATCAGCATGGTGTGAACCTCGATCGCGCCCTGCGCCAAGCCGGTGATCGCCGCGCCCTCGACCAGGATCTGGGTCGGCAACTGAGTGCCCGCCCAGACCTGCAGGTGGCCGTCCTTCAGCCAGGCGGCGGCACCCATCGGCTCCATCGTGGCGTGGGCAAGGTAAGGCACCGCATAGCTGGCCTCGAACCCGGCCCCGGGGGCCAGCAGGGCATCGACATCGCCGTCATTACGCTTGCGGCTATCGTTGTGCGCAGGGGCAAAGGCGGCGTCGGTGGCGGCCAGCATCGCCGCACTGTCGGCGGGATAGCTGGCCGCTGCCCATTCAAACGTCACCGCTTCGGCGGCACGGAAGGCGGCAAAGGTCGAATTGGCCAGCACCACCACCCCGCTCTCGACCTCTACCACCTTGACCACGCCGGGCAGCGCCAGCGCGGCGCTGGCGTCATGGCTGATCATCGCGGCCCCCAGGGCAGGATTGCAGCGCGCGGTGCCAAACAGCATCCCCGGCAGACGCAGATCGGCGGTGTAAAGCGCGGTGCCGGTGACCTTGGCCACCATATCGACCCGCGGCAGCGATTGCCCCAGCAGTTTCCAGTCGGCGCGCGGCTTGAGCGCTGGCACGTCGGGCAGATCGACCGCCGCCGCCTCGACCGCCAAATCGGTATAGGCCAGCCGGGTGCCATCGGCGGCGACCACCGCGCCGCCTTCGGTCTTCAGCCCCGCCGCCGCGACCCCCAGCCGCCGCGCCGCCGCCGCCACCAGCGCCGCCCGCGCCACCGCCCCGGCGCGTCGCATCTTGTCATAGGCATCGGGAATCGAGGACGACCCGCCGGTGACCTGCATCCCCAGAAACTTGGCCGGCACCCGCATCAGGGCGCGGGTGCCTTCGGCCAGCCAACTGTCGTCGGTGGGCACGAACGGCACCCCTTCTTCCAGCACCGCGCCGTTGAAATAGGCGCTTGAGGCCGGGCCGTGGCTGACCTGCACCTGATCAAGCGTCAGGTCCATCTCTTCGGCCAGCAGGGCGGCAAGGGTGGTCATCACCCCTTGCCCCATCTCGGCGCGCGGCGCGATCAGGGTCACGCCACCCGCGTCGATCAGCACATAAGGCGTCAGTGCCACCCCCGCCCGGCCCAGCAGCGGGTTGGGGTAGGGCTTGCGGTAGGCGTAGGTGCCAAACGCCACCCCGCCGAGGATCGCGGCGGAGCCGATCAGAAAGCTGCGGCGGGCGATGGTGCGGATGCGGCTCATGGCTCAGGCTTTCTGCAATTGCGCGGCGGCGGCGTGAATCGCCGCCCGGATGCGCGGGTAGGTGCCGCAGCGGCACAGATTGCCCGCCATCGCCTCGTCGATCTCAAGGTCGGTCGGGGCCGGGGTCTGCGCCAGCAGGGACGCCGCCTGCATGATCTGCCCCGACTGGCAATAGCCGCACTGCGCCACCTGATGCTCGATCCAGGCCGCCTGCAATGCGTGCAGCGCTTCTGGTGTGCCCAGCCCCTCGATCGTGGTCACCGCCCCCGCCCCCACGTCGCGCAGCGCGATCTGGCAGCCGCGCACCGCCACCCCGTCGAGCAGCACGGTGCAGGCCCCGCAGGCCCCCACGCCGCAGCCGTATTTGCTGCCCGTCAGGTTCAGCTCGTCGCGCAGCACCCACAAGAGCGGGGTGTCGGGATCGGCGGTCACATCCACCCCAGTGCCGTTCACATTGATCCACATCGCGCGCTCCCTTGTGCCGCCTGCCCCCAAGATAGCGCGAAGCCCGCGCCGTTCAAACCCCGCCCCGCAGGTGCCCGCAGCGTCAGCGCAGAAAGGGCCGGAACGTGGCCACCACCTGATCATAAAGCGCGCGCTTGAACGGTACGATCGAGGCCAGCATGTCGTCGGCACGGGTCCAGCGCCAGGTGGAAAACTCGCGCGGCTCGGCGGTGATGTCGATCTGATCGTCGCGGCCAAGGTAGCGATAAAGAAACCAGCGCTGACGCTGGCCGCGATACTTGCCGCCCCAGACCTTGCCCAGCAGCTCGGGCGGCAGATCGTAGCTGATCCAGTCGGGGGCCTTGGCCACGAATGCCACCAGATCGGGGGTGACGCCGGTTTCCTCGCGCAGCTCGCGCAGGGCGGCGGCGCGGGGTTTTTCATCGCCGTCGATCCCGCCCTGCGGCATCTGCCAGGCCGGCAGCGCGGTGTCGATGCGTTGGGCGGCAAAGATCAGACCCTGCGGATTGGCCAGCATCACCCCGACGCCGGGGCGGTAGGGCAGGGTGGCGGGATCGACGGTCTGGCTCATGGCTGATCCGGGGGGTTAAGGGGGGCGACAACCCGCCCCCCGCAGCTTGCTCAGGGTTTGGCGGCGATCGCCGACAGGCCCTTGAGAATATCCACCGCATAGGCCAGTTGATAGTCCTCGTCGCGCAGCTTGGCTGCCTCTTCGGCGCGGGCGCGCTCTTCTTCCAGCAGGCGTTTTTCGTCCTCGGTCATCGAGTCGTTGGTGATGATGCCGCGCAGATCGGCCTCCGAGCGGGTTTTCGCCGCTGCCGCCGCTGCCGCCGCATCGGCCTCGGTGCCGGTGCCATCGGCGGCGGGGATCGGCTGGCTGACGATGATGTCGGGGGCCACGCCCAGGGCCTGGATCGAGCGCCCCGACGGCGTGTAGTAGCGCGCCGTGGTCAGCCGCATCGCCGCATCGCCGCGCAGCGGGATCACGGTCTGCACCGAGCCCTTGCCAAAGCTCTTGGTGCCGACCACGATGGCGCGGCGGTGATCCTGCAACGCCCCCGCCACGATCTCGGACGCCGAAGCCGAGCCGCCGTTGATCAGCAGCACCAACGGCTTGCCGCCGGTCAGATCGCCCGGCGTGGCATTGAAACGCTCGCCGTCACCGGCGCTGCGACCGCGGGTCGAGACGATCTCGCCGGTCTCGAGGAACGCATCCGACACCTTGATCGCCTGGGTCAGCAGCCCGCCGGGATTGTTGCGCAGGTCAAGCACGAAGCCGTTCACCTGGTCGATCCCGCCCGCCTCTTCGACCGACTTGCGGATGCCCTCTTCGAGCCCCGGATAGGTTTGTTCGTTGAAGGTGGTCAGCCGCACCACCACGGTATTGCCCACGACGCGCGATTTCGCCGCCGTCAGCTTGATCACGTCGCGGATGATCGACACGTCGAACGGCTCGGGCACATCCTTGCGCACCACGGTGATGATGATTTCCGACCCAACCTCGCCGCGCATCATCTCGACCGCCGCGTCCAGCGTCAGCCCCAGCACCGATTCGCCGTTGACGTGGGTGATGAAATCGCCCGACTGAATCCCCGCCGCCGCCGCCGGGGTGTCGTCGATCGGCGAGACCACCTTGATGAAGCCCTCTTCCTGCGTGACCTCGATGCCGAGGCCCCCGAACTCGCCCCGGGTCTGGACCTGCATGTCGGCGAAATCCTTGGCCGGCATGTAGCTGGAATGCGGATCAAGCGAGGTCAGCATGCCGTTGATCGCGGCCTCGATCAGCTTGTCGGTCTGCACTTCCTCGACATACTGCGCCCGGATGCGCGAAAAGATGTCACCGAACAGATCAAGCTGCTCGTAAACCGATGCGCTTTTGGTGGCCTCCTGGGCGATCAGCGGCCCGGCGACCTGCGTCGTCAGCAGCACCCCGGCCACCGTGCCGCCAAGTGCTGCCATCACGAATTTCCTCATGGCAATGCTATTCCCTTGTTGCGGCAAACCACGGGGCCGGATCGACCGGCTTTGCCCCTTGCCTCAGTTCCATATAAAGCGTTTCCGTGCCCTGCACGCCACCGCCATCTTGCGCCGTAACCAGAAACTCGACCGCTTCCGGCCCCGCCCCGCCCATCAGGCCCAGCGGCGCCCCGGCGGCAATCACCTCTCCCACTTCGCCATACACCGTGTCCAGACCCGACAGAATCAAAAGATAGCCGTCGCCCGGCTCGATGATGATCACGTTTGCGTAGCTCAGAAGCGGGCCGCGATAGCGGATGGTAGCGGCCCAGGGGGTGGTGACCAGCGCGCGCGGGCGGGTGGCCAGCAGCAGGCCGGGGCGGCGCACCCCGGCGGCATCGGCCTCGCCCGCGCGGCGCACCACCGCGCCCAGCACCGGCAGCGGCAGAGTGCCCTTGGCGGCGGCAAAATCGCGCATGCCCTCGGCTTCGGTCACGCTGGGGGCCAGCCCGGCGGCAAAGGCATCGAGCGTATCGGCGCTGGCCAGCAGGCGCTTGAGCGCCTCGGGGTCATCGGTCAAGCGCTTCGGCAGATCGGTGCGATCCGAAATCGCCTGACTCAGGATCGTGCGCGCCTGCTGGGCGGCGCGCAAGCCATCGCTCAGGGTCTGACCCGCCGCCGCCTGCACCGCCTTGAGATCACGGATTTCCGCCAGATCGGCGCGCAGCGCTTCGGCCTCGGCGTGCAGTGCCGGGGTGACATCGGCCAGCAACATGCCCGAGCGCACCAGCCCCAGCGGCCCGTCGGGGTGCAGCAGCAGCAGGGGCGCGGGGTCGGCCTCGATCCGGCTGAGCACCCCCAGCAGTTGCGCCACCTGCTCGCGCTTGGCCTCGAACAGCAGTGCCAGCGTCGCCTCGCGGATCGCGGCCTCGCGCAGCCCCTTGCGCAATGCGCCAAGCCCGACCTCGTAAGCGCGGATGGTCCGGGTCAGCGCCGCCACCTGGTCGCGCGCCCCGACGGCGGCATCCAGCGCCGCCACCGCGGTTTGCAGATCAGCCGCGGCCTGCCCCGCCTGCCCGGCCACGCTTTGCGCCTGCGCCGCAGGGCCAAGGCTTGCCAGCACGGCAAGGGCCAGCGCCCGGATCATGCTTTGAGCAGGCTTTTGCCGGTCATTTCCGGCGGTTGCGGCAGCGCCATCAGGTGCAGCAGGGTCGGGGCAAGATCGGCCAGCCGCCCCGGCCGCAGATCCGCGCCCGTCGGCCCACCCACCAGAATCACCGGCACCGGGTTGGTGGTATGCGAGGTATGCGGCCCGCCGGTCACCGGATCGACCATGGTCTCGCAGTTGCCGTGATCGGCGGTCACGATCATCGCCCCGCCCGCCGCTGCCAGCGCCGCCAGTGCCCGCCCCAGCCCCTTGTCCACCGCCTCGCAAGCCGCCATCGCGGCGGCCAGAACGCCGGTATGGCCCACCATGTCGGGGTTGGCATAGTTGACCACGATCAGGTCATAGCCATGCTCGATCGCCGCCACCAGATGGTCGGTCACCTCGGCCGCCGACATCTCGGGTTGCAGATCGTAGGTCGCGACCTTCGGCGATTGCGCCATGTAGCGGTCTTCACCCGCCTCGGGCACTTCCTTGCCGCCGTTCAGAAAGAAGGTGACATGGGGGTATTTCTCGGTCTCGGCCAGCCTGAACTGGCTTTTGCCGTGGCTGGCCAGCCACGCGCCCAGCGTGTTCGTGAGCACCGGCTTGGGGTAGGCGACGGTCATGTAGGCGTTGTGCGCCGCCGAGTAATCGACCATCCCCAGCACCGCCGCCCAGAGCGGGGCGCGACCGCGATCGAACGCCGCGAACCCCGGCTGCGCCAGCGCCGCCAGAATCTCGCGCGCCCGGTCGGCGCGAAAGTTGAGACAGAACAGCCCGTCGCCATCGCGCGCCCCGGCATAACCTGCAATCACCGTCGGCGCGATGAACTCGTCGGTCTCGCCCCGCGCGTAAGCCGCCTGCACTGCCGACAGCGCATCAGCGGCGGCCTCGCCTTGCCCGTGCACCATGGCACCATAAGCCCGCGCCACCCGGTCCCAGCGGTGGTCGCGGTCCATCGCCCAGTAGCGCCCGATCACCGTCGCCACCCGCGCCCCGGCGGGCAAATCGCGCAGGATGGTGGCCATGAACTCCGCCGCCGACGACGGCGCGACATCGCGCCCGTCGGTCACCGCATGCAGCAAGACCGGCACCCCGGCGCTGGCAAGCGCGCGGGCGGCCGCCAGCACATGCAGGATATGGCCGTGCACCCCGCCATCCGACACCACCCCGAACAGATGCGCCACCCCGCCGCTGGCCTTGAGCCGGGCGATGAACGCCAGCAGGGCCGGGTTCTGAAAGAACGAGCCATCCTCGATCGCAAGGTCGATCGCGCCCAGATCCATCGCCACCACCCGCCCCGCGCCGATATTGGTGTGGCCGACCTCGGAATTGCCCATCTGCCCGGTGGGCAGGCCAACGTCGCGGCCATGGGTGACCAGCGTGCTGTGCGGGCAGGTGGCCATCAGGCGGTCGAAATTCGGGGTATCGGCCAGCGCCGGGGCGTTGTTGGCACGGTCTGCGCGCAGCCCCCAGCCATCAAGGATGCACAGAACCACGGGCTTTGGTGCGGTCATCGGCTTGCCTTTCGCTGCTTTGGCGCATTTCTACCGCCCCGCCGCCGCCAGAGCAACCGCTGCGCTCTTCGTGGTGTTCAGGGCAAGCCTTTGGGCCGGAAAACGCTGTCGGTCGGAAATCGGGCCGCGCCTGCCTGGCTGGCGCAATTCGCGCCTGCCGGGGGCAGGCAGGCGCGGCCCGATTTGACGCGTGTCAAATCGGACAAGAAAGGCTTGCGGTTGCCCTTGACCCCATTTTGTCTAGCGCATTTGGAGACCCCGAGCAGGCCTCATGCGGGTTCCCTGTCACGCCCGGTGATAGGGCCCGCCCGCCAGAATCGTTGCGGCGCGGTAAAGCTGCTCGGCCAGCATCACCCGCACCAGCAGATGCGGCCAGACCATCGCCCCGAACGACAGCGCGAAATCGGCGCGCGCCCGCAGGGCGGGGGCGATGCCATCCGCGCCGCCGATCACAAAGGCCAGATCCTGCCGCCCGGCATCACGCCACTGCGCCAACTGCGCGGCAAATTCCGGGCTGCTCAGCACCCGCCCGCGCTCGTCCAGCACCGCCAGCACCGCGCCATCCGGCACCGCGCGCGCCAGCAGCTCGGCCTCGGCCGCCATGCCGCCGCCGCGCTTGTCTTCGACCTCATGCTCGACCAGCGGGCCAAGGCTCAGCGCCCGCCCCGCCCGATCAAACCGCGCGGTATAATCATCGACCAGCGCCCGCTCGGGCCCCGCCCGCATCCGGCCAACGGCGCACAGATGCAGCCGCATTCAAATCGGATCAGGTCGATGCTGACTGCCGGGAAGCCACATCTTTTCCAACTGATAGAACTCGCGCACCTCGGGGCGAAAGACATGCACGATGACATCGCCCGCGTCGATCAGCACCCAGTCGCCGGTTTCCTTGCCCTCGATCTTGCAGATCAGGCCAAGATCGGCCTTCAGCCGGTCCACCAGCTTTTCGGCAATCGTCGCCACCTGCCGGGTCGAGCGACCCGAGCAGATCACCATGTAATCGGCAATATCCGAGCGCCCGCGCAGATCAATCTGCACCACCTCTTCGGCCTTGTCATCGTCAAGCGAGGCCAGCACGCGGGCCAGAAGGTCTGCGCTGGCATCGGCTTCAGGGTTGGTGGCACTCATCCGCGCCGCCCGCGGCCCGACCGGCAACCCGGTCGCAGGATCAGAATGGGACAGAACCTCGTCCTCCAGATAAAGCGCCCTCCATGCCGGGACGCAAGGCTTGCCCTCAACCTAACATCGCAGGCGCGAAATCTCAATGACAGCAAGGCAGGGCGGATACGCGTCACGGCGGCGCGGTGCAAGGGGGTGCCGCGAGACCCGGCATGACTGCGGCAAGCCATGCTGAGGTGGCCCGGGAAAACTGAACAGCCGGGATAAGCGGATTTCCTTCTCAACAGCGGCATGATTGCCGCGAGCGAGGAGAAAACCATGACGAGACGACCGCGCCGGAACCACAGCCCGGCATTCAAGGTATGAGTATCCGTCATGCGCAAGAGCATTTTGGCACCCAGAGCCGGTCAGCCTTGA
>CAYQPD010000060.1:0-14360 GCA_964419305.1 uncultured Rhodobacter sp. | reverse complement strand
CTAGCGCCGCCAGCTATCGGGGGCGAGCAGGACCAGAAGCGCCAGCGTCTCGACCCGCCCCAGCACCATGGCAAAGCCCAGGATCAGCTTTGCCATGGCACCAAGCTCGGCAAAGCGGATCGGCGCTTCCGCCGCCATGTCGGCCAGCGGGCCGGTGGTGGTCAGCGCCGCAATCGTCAGCACCAGTCCCGGCTCGAAGGCGATCCCGGTCAGACCAAGGGCGGCGCTGACAATCGCGATCGACAGCGCGAACAGGATGAAGAACACCCAGGCCACATGCGCCCCCTCGCGCCGCAGACGGCGGGCGATCTGGCCCGAGCCGCCGATCGAGCTGGGATGGATCAGGCGCTCCATCTCGCGTTCGCCGTGGCGAAACAGGGCGTAGACCCGCAGCAGCTTGACCCCGCCCGCCGTGGTTGCCACCCCGCCACCGATCATCGCCAGCCCCAGCAGAATCAATCCCGGCGTATCCAGCCCCGACCAGATTCGCGCCGAAGTCCAGTCGGTCGAGGCAAATCCGGTGGTGGTCAGAAACGACAGCGTGGTGAACGCCGCCCCCCACAGCGCGCGAAAGAACGCGGGCAGGTCTTGGCCATCAGCCAGTTCCAGCGCCCCGATCCAGTGCCGCACGAACAGCACCAGGGTGACCACGCCCACGAAAAACATCGCCATGCGAATTTCCGGGTCCTGGCTGACGGGCGTGCTGCGATCCACCATCACCGCGCCCGGCAAGGCCCGACGGGTAACCGCAAAGATCAGAAAGATGAAGATCAGCGCCTCGCCGGTAAAGCCCGAGGTCGAGCCTTTCAGTCCGGCCACCGGCGAGATGCCCGAGGTCGAAAGCGTGGCCATCGCATGGCTCAGCGCCACCAGCCCGGCCTCACCCGCCATCAGCAACAACGCCCAGAGCGCCAGCGTCAGGCCGGTGTAGGCGGGAAACAGCACCAGGGCATAGCGGTTGATGCGCTCGGACGCCTCGCCCGCACTGCGCCCCGACGCGGTCCCCCGCCCCGGCGTATGGCCCGAGATCACCTCGATCCCGCCAAGGTTCAGCGGCGCGAGGATTGCCACCGCCGACAACAGCACGAAGAACCCGCCCATCCAGCCCACCAGCGCGCGCCACAGATGCAGCGAGGGCGGCAACCGGCCCGGCGTGTCGTAGAGCGTTGCCCCCGTGGTGGTGAAGCACGACAGCATCTCGAACCAGGCGTTGAAAAAGCTGGTGTCGGGCACGGCCTGGGCAAACGGCACCGCCAGCATCACCGGCAGCACCAGATAGGCACCGATCAGCGCGACAAGATGGCTGCGCGCGGCATTGCGTGCCGGATTGTTCGCGGTGGCAATGGCGATCATCGCCGAAAGAACCAGCAGGATCGAGCCGGAATAGAAGAACGACCGCGCCACGGCATGATTGCGCAGCACCAGCGCATGGGCTGCGGGCAGATACATCGCCGCCGCCGAAGTGCCCATCAGGATCACCAGCAGTGGCAGGTTTCGGACGCGCCCGGCCATGATCTAGAAGAAATCGACAGAAACTTGCAACAGGCGCTCGACCTCGGGCACGTCCTTGGTCATGGCGAAGATCGCAATCACGTCGCCTTCCTCCATGCGCAGATCACCGGTCGGTTTCATCACCTTGTCGCCCTTCATCACCGCCCCCACCAGCGCGCCTTCGGGAAACGCGATCTCGCGGATGTGCCGCCCGGCCAGCGGCGACGACGACAGCACCTGCGCCTCGATCACCTCGGCCTCGGCATCGCCGATCGAATAGATCGCCCGCACCCGGCCATGCCGGATGTGGCGCAGGATCGAGCTGACGGTGGTAGCGCGCGGGTTGATGTAGGCATCAATCGCCAGCGGCCCCAGCAACGGCACCAGGGTCGGATCGTTGACCAGCACGATCGCCATCGGGCAGCCCGCCGATTTGGCACGCACCGCCACCAGCAGGTTGGTCTTGTCGTCGTCGGTCACCGCCAGCACCGCATCGGCGCGGTCGATCCCGGCCTCAAGCAGCAGGTCGATGTCCATGCCGTCGCCGTTCAGCACCACGGTGCGCTCCAGCCGGTCGGCGGCATATTCGGCGCGGGCACGGCTTTTCTCGATCACCTTGACGCGCACCCGGTCGGTGCGGGCCTCAAGCGTGCGCGCCACCCCCAGCCCGACATTGCCGCCACCGATGATCACCACCCGTTCCTGCTTGCGGGTGGTCTTGCCGAAAATCTCGAGGCTGCGGCCAAGATCGTCGCTATGGGCAAAGACATAGATCTGATCGTCGGCAAAAAGCTGATCGCCGGGATCGGGCACGAACAGCCGTCCGCCACGGCGCACCCCGACCACCATCGCGCGCAGGGTGGAAAACAGCTCGTTCAACTGCCTGAGCGGCGTGTTCAGCACCGGGCAATCAGCGTCAAGGGCAATGCCCAGCAATTGCGCCCCACCGCCCATGAAACTTTCGGTATCGAAGGTCGCGGGGGTGGCCAGGCGTTGCAGCGCGGCCTCGGCCACTTCGCGCTCGGGGCTGATCACCACATCGATCGGCAGGTGGTCGCGGCGGTAAAGCTCGGCATAGCTCGCATCGAGGTAGCTTTGCGAGCGCACCCGCGCGATCTTGCGGGTGATGCCGAACACCGAATGCGCCACCTGGCAGGTGATCATGTTGACTTCGTCGGAATGGGTGGCGGCGATGATCATGTCGGCGTCGCGCGCCCCGGCACGCTCCAGCACGTCCGGGTAGCTGGCATAGCCGACGATCCCCTTGACATCCAGCGTGTCAGTGGCACGGCGCACCAGATCGGCGTTGAAATCAACCACCGTCACCTCGTTGCGCTCGCCTGCCAGGTGGCGGGCAATCTGCCAGCCCACCTGCCCCGCGCCGCAGATGATCACTTTCATCAAGCCCTCCGAGGTTATGCAGCCTTCAATGGCAGAAGGTCACAGGCGCGTCAATCGAACGGCAGGGGTCGGATCAGGCGTCGTCCCCCGCGCCCTCGTCGTCGCCGTCTTCAATGTGCGCGGTCCGCGCCCCCGACCGGGCGGTGGTGACGACGCCAAGCGACTTGAGCTTGCGGTGCAGGGCACTGCGTTCCATCCCGACAAAGCTGGCGGTGCGGCTGATGTTGCCGCCGAAACGGTTGATCTGGGTCAGCAGATATTCCTTCTCGAACAGCTCGCGCGCCTCGCGCAGCGGCAGCGTTGCCATCGCCCCCCCCAGCACCAGGCGCGCGTGGCCATCACCTGCCGCTTCCTGCCCCGGCAGCTCGCGCGCCTCGATCGGGCCCGCGCCATCGCCCAGGATAAGCACCCGCTCGATCACATTGCGCAACTGGCGCACGTTGCCGGGCCAGTGCATGGTCTGCAACAGGGCCTCGGCCTCGGGCGACAGCGCGCGCAGCGGCAAGCCCTGGGCGCGATGGAACATGTCGATGAAATGGCGGGTCAGATCGGGAATATCCTCGCGCCGGTCTTCCAGCGAGGGCACCGCAATCGGCACCACGTTGAGACGGTCGTAAAGTTCCTGACGAAAGCGCCCGGCCCCGATCTCGGCCCGCAGATCATGGGTGGTCGAGGAAATCACCCGCAGATCGACCCGCACCTTGTCGCTGCCGCCGGCCCGGCTGAATTGCTGATCGACCAGCACCCGCAGGATTTTCGACTGGGTGCCAAGCGGCATGTCGGCCACTTCGTCGAAATAGACCACGCCGCCGTGCGCCTGTTCCAGCAACCCCTTTTCCACCCCGCGCTCGGGGGTTTCGCGCCCGAACAGCACCTCTTCCATGCGCTCGGGCTGAATTGCCGCCGACGAGACCGACACGAACGCCGCCGCCGCGCGCAGCGAATTGCCATGGATGAAACGCGCGGCCATCTCCTTGCCCGCTCCGGCCGGCCCGGTCAGCATCACCCGCCCGTTCGAGCGGGTGACCTTTTCCAACTGCGCCTTGAGCGCCTTGAAGGCGGGCGAGGCACCCCGCATTTCCGTCGCTGTCACATCGCGGCGGCGCAATTCGCTGTTTTCGCGCCGCAGCCGCGCGGTTTCCATCGCGCGCCGCACCACCACCATCAACTGGTCGATATTGAACGGCTTTTCGATGAAATCGTAGGCCCCCTGCTTGATCGCCGCGACCGCAATCTCGATGTTGCCATGGCCCGAGATGATCACCACCGGCACGTCGGGGTTATCGCGCTTCACGGTTTTCAGAATGTCGATTCCGTCCATCCGGCTGTCCTTGAGCCAGATATCAAGGATCATCAGCGCTGGTTCTTCGGCGTTGATCTCGGCAATGCAGGCGTCGGCATTGGCGGCCAGCCGCACTTTGTAGCCTTCGTCACGCAGAATATCGCCGATCAGCTCGCGGATGTCGCGTTCGTCGTCCACAATCAGAATACTGCTCATCATTCCCCCTTGCCGCTCTGGCCTGCATTTTTTCCCGGCTTCGCGCGCGGTCCGCGCGGCAGCCTGATCTCCGCCATTGCCCCGGCGCGAAAGTTGCCCTCAAAGATTGCGGCATCCGTCAGGATCAGGGTGCCGCCGTGTTCCTCGATGATCTTCTTGACGATCGGCAGGCCCAGCCCGGTGCCTTTGGCGCGGGTGGTCACATAGGGCTCGAACAACCGGGCGCGGTCCGGCGGCAGGCCGATCCCGTTGTCGGACAGGCAGATCACCACCTGAGCCTCCTCGGTGTGCAGGGCCACGCGAATTTCCGGCACAAATCCATCAGGTCCATCTCTTTCCACAATACTTTCGATGGCTTCTCCGGCGTTCTTGAGAAGATTGGTGAAGGCCTGCGAGATCATCGTGTCATCAAGATCAAGGATCAAGGGGCTGTCCGGAAGATCGGCCTTCAGCCGCACACCAGGTTGGCCGGCCTCTTGCAACACCACGGCGTCGCGCAGAATCTTCACCACATCATGCTCGCGTCGGTCGGGTTCGGGCATCCGGGCAAACTTGGAAAACTCGTCAACAATACGCCGCAGATCGTTGGTCTGCCGGATGATCACGTCGGCATACTGGCCAAGGTCATCGGCCTGATCGCCGACCAGCGGGCCGAACTTGCGCTTGATGCGCTCGGCCGAAAGCTGGATCGGGGTGAGCGGGTTCTTGATCTCGTGCGCGATGCGCCGCGCCACGTCGCCCCAGGCCGCCATGCGCTGGGCCGAGACCAGATCGGTGACATCGTCGAACGCCACCACATAGCCCTCCAGCCGCCCGGTTTCCGAGCGCCGCACCGCCATCCGCACCAGCAGGCTTTCCATCTGGCCCTTGCGGGTCAGCCGCAGCTCGTCTTGCACCGCCACCCCGCTGCCCTCGCGCAGGCGCTCGAACAGGTCGGCAAATTCGGGCACCGCCAGCGCCAGCGCCGGGGCCGGGGTGCCATCGGCGAAATCGAGCAGGCGCAGCGCGGCGCGGTTGACGAACGCCACCCGCCCTTCGGCATCAAGCCCGATCACCCCCGCCGTCACCGACGACAGCACCGAATCGAACAGCCGCCGGCGACCCTCGGTCTGGCGGTTCGATTCGATCAGGGCGTCGCGCTGGCCTTTCAGTTGCCGCGTCATCTGGTTGAACAGCCGCCCCAGCATGGCAATTTCATCGTCGCCCTCTTCCTCAAGCACCTGAACCTCAAGATCGCCGCCGCCGACCCGCTGCGCCGCCCCCGCCAGCCGCCCCACCGGGCGCGCCAGCCGGTCGGCAAACCACATCCCGAGCCAGATCGCGGCCAGAATCAGGATCACGGCAAAGCCAAGATACAGCAACCCGAACTCGAACAAGAGCCGCCCGCGCTCGGATTCAAGCTGATGATAAAGCCGCACGGTTTCGCGGGTCTCGTCGAGCAGGCTTAGAATCTTGCCATCGACCTTGCGCGAAATGTAGAGGTAGCGGTCGGCGAAGGCGTCGAGATGCACCAACGCGCGGAATTCGTCATTGGCCCAATCCTGGATGATCACGAGCTCGCCCGCCGCGGCGCGGGCAAGGTCGGAAGCGGTGGGTGGGGCAAAGTCGAACAGATAGGATTTTTCGCCCCTGGTGCGCAGGGTGCCGCCGCCGTCGATCAAAAACACCGCGCGCAGACCGCGTTGCACCGCCGCCTGGCCCTGGGTCAGCACCGGGCGCACCTGATCGTCGGCCAGCAGGACGCTCGAGCGCTTGGCGCGGTTGAGATAGGCGGCAAAGGCGGTGGCGTCCTCGGTCAGACCGCGGTTATGTTCGTCCTCGTAGGCCTGCGCCGCCGCCAGCGAATTGCCGACCACTTGGCGCACCCGGTCGGAAAACCAGCCCTCAAGGCCGACGTTCACCGTCAGCACCGCAAACACCGCCACCAGCACGGTCGGAATCAGCGCCAGCAGCGCAAACACCCCGGTCAGGCGCAGGTGCAGCCGCGAGCCGGCCGATTTGCGCCGCCGTTCGGCCACCATCCGCGCCACGCGCCCCAGCACCAGCGCCGCCACCACCAGCACATAGACCAGATCGACCAGCAGGATCAGCCGCAGCGCGGGCGAACTGGCGCCCTGATTGAACGGCCCGAGCGTCAGAAAGGTCGCGACCGACAACAGCGGCCCCAGCACCACCAGCCCGAGCGTCAAAAAGGTCTGCAACCGGCGCTGTCGCCGCAGGCGCACCAGCCTGAGCCAAGTGTTGCTGTGCCCCGATGCCCGCACCAAATGCCGCCCCTGAATTCGTGGCACCCAAGCGCCAACCGCACTATCTGGTGTGTAGCTTCGGGTGATACCCGCAAGACACGCCCGCTGTTGCGGTTTTACATCAGTTTGCGGCGACGTGTCACGCGAATATCCAGCTCGGTGATCTTCTTGCGCAGGGTATTGCGGTTGATGCCCAGCAGATCGGCGCATTTCGCCTGATTTCCCGCCGTGGCATCCAGCGCAATGGTGATCAGCGGGGTTTCGATTTCACGCAGGATGCGACCGTAAACCCCGGCGGGCGGCAACTGATCGCCGTGCAGATCGAAATAGCGTTGCAGGTGACGCGCCACCGCCGCAGCCAGCCGGTCGCCATTCTCCAGCCCCGCCTGCGGCTCGGCGGCGGGCGCGGCGGCCAGCACCACCTCGACTTCGGCGCGGCTGATTTCCGGCTCGGACGAGGTCACGGTCAGGCGGCGCAGGGTGTTTTCCAACTGCCGCACATTGCCGGGCCAACTGGCGGCGCGCAGCAGATCGCGCGCCGCGGGGGCAAGCTGGCGCACCGCCCCGAAATCACGCGCGCTGCGGGCCAGAAAGTGCTCGGCCAGCAGGGGGATGTCTTCCACCCGCTCGCGCAGGGCGGGCACCTGCAAGGTCACCCCCCCCAGCCGGTAGAACAGATCCTGGCGAAAGCTGCCGCTGGCGCTGCGCTGCGCCAGATCGGACTGGCTGGTGGCCATGATCCGCGGCGCGTTGTCCCCCAAGCTGTCCAGCATCCGCACCATCCGCGCCTGCGATGCCGCGTCAAAGTCGGCAACTTCGTCGAACAGCAGACTGCCGCCGCGCGCCCGCGCCAGAAGCTCGGCCGGGCCATCCATGCCGAGCATATCGGCCATCTGCGCCACCACGAAGGGCTGCGAGCGGCGGTCGGAGAAATCGTGGATCGCGCGCGCGATCAGCGACTTGCCGGTGCCCGATTCGCCCACGATCAGCACCGCCAGATCGGTGTTCATCACCCGCGCCACCAGCCGGTAAAGCGCCTGCATCGCGCCCGTGCGCCCGACCAGCGGCAGATCGTCACCCGCCGCGCGCGGCGCGGGTGCCCCTTGCGGGGCGCGACGCTTGCGCTCCAGCGCGCGGGCGGATCGTTTCATCAGGTCGGGCAGATCGAAGGGCTTCGGCAGATAGTCGTAAGCCGCAGCCTCGGCGGCGCGGACTGCGGTCGTGATGGTGTTCTGCGCCGAAATCACGATCACCGGCAGGCCGGGGCGCAGGCTCGCGATCTGCGGCAGCAGATCAATGCCATTGCCGTCGGGCATCACCACATCCGAGATCACCAGATCGCCCTTGCCCTCTTCGACCCAGCGCAGCAGCGTGACCAGGCTGGCGGTGGCATGCACCTTGCAGCCCGCCCGGGTCAGCGCCTGGGTCAGCACGGTGCGGATGGTGCGATCATCGTCGGCGACCAGAACCGTGCCATCCATCAGCGGGCGTCCTTTTTGCTTGCAGGATCGTCAGGCGCGACCGGCAGCGAGACCCGGAACACCGTGCGCCCCGGCACCGACTCGACCGCGATCCAGCCATCATGGTCGGAAATGATCTTCGCCACCAGCGCCAGCCCCAGCCCGGTGCCGTTCTCGCGCCCCGACACAAAGGGCTCGAAAATCTGGTCGGCAATGCCGGGCGGCAGGCCGGGGCCGTCGTCGATGATCTCGATCTGAAGTGGCAGCGGGTAATCGCTGCCGTCCTTGTGACGCAGCCGCAGGGCGCGGTCATAAAAGCTGTGCAGCCGGATCGTGCCCGCCCGCCCGCCCGCCGCTTGCGCCGCGTTGCGGATCAGGTTCAAAAACACCTGCACCAGTTGATCAAGATCGGCCAGGGTGGCGGGCAGCGAGGGGTCGTAATCCTCGATGATGGTCATCCGCGCGGCAAACCCCAGAAGCGCCGAACGCCGCGCCCGGTCCAGCGCGTCGTGGAGGTTCACCGCGCGACGCTCGGGGGGGCGCAGATTGCCGAATTGCTCGACCTGCTCGAGCAGCTTCACGATGCGCCGGGTTTCGGCCACGATCAGGTCGGTCAGGGCGCGGTCATCGGCCCCGGCGTTCATCGCGATCAGTTGCGCCGCCCCCGAAATTCCCGCCAGCGGGTTCTTGATCTCGTGCGCCAGCATCTCGGCCATGCCGATCGCCGCGCGCGCCGCCCCCCGGTTGGCCCCGCCCCGGCCCAGCCGGTCGGCAATCTCGCGCGGCTCGATCAGCAGCAGGATGATCTCGGGGTTGTCGGCCAGCGGCACGATCTGCAAGGTGCACTGGATCGGCGCGCGCCCGAGGGCGGCCACCTCGACCTCATTGACCACCAGCGCCGAGCGGTTGGCGCGCGCCCGCGCCAGCGCAGGCACCAGCGCGATGCCGACGTGAAGACGGTCCAGCACCGCCTGCCCCTTCAGGCTGCGGCTCGCGGTCACCAGAAACTGCTCGGCGGTCGGGTTGGAGTCCAGAATGGTGCCCTGCGCGTCGAGCAGCAGCGCGGGCATCGGCAGCGAAGCCCAGATCACCCCCGGCACCGGGTAGGGGGCGCGGTAGCCGGTCATGCCGCCGCCGATTCGGGGCTGGCAAGGGCGGTGCGCAGGGCGCGGATCACCACCGCAGGTGATTCAGCGGTCAGGATCACCCCGCGCGACCCCGCGCATCCCGCCGCCGCCAGATACCAACCGAGATGCTTGCGCCCGACCTTGATCCCAAGATCGCGACCATAAAACCCCAGCATGGCCTCGTAATGCCCGACCACCAGATCGGCCAGCGCCGCGCCTTGCGGCACCACCGGGGCCGGGGTGCCGTAAAGGCGCGCGGCAATCTGCGCCAGCAGCCACGGTTGCCCCTGCGCGGCGCGCCCGACCATCACCCCATCCGCGCCCGACAGCGCCAGCGCCCGCGCCGCCGTGGCGGTGTCAATAATATCGCCATTGGCAATCACCGGAATCGTCACCGCCTGCCTGACCGCCGCAACCGCCGCCCAGTCGGCGCGGTCGCGGTAGAACTGGCAGCGGGTGCGGCCGTGGATGGTGATCATCGCCACCCCGGCGCTTTCGGCCCGGCGCGCCAGCTCGGGCGCGTTCAGACTGCTGTGGTCCCAGCCCAGCCGGGTTTTCAGCGTGACCGGCACCTTGACCGCCGCCACCACCGCCTCGATCAGCCGCAGCGCGTGGTCAAGGTCGCGCATCAGGGCTGAGCCGGACCAGCCGTTCGTCACCTTGCGCGCCGGGCAGCCCATGTTGATGTCGATCAGGCGCGCCCCCTGCCCTTCGACATAGCGCGCGGCCTCGGCCATCCAGTGGGCCTCGCGCCCGGCCAGTTGCACCGCCGTGGTGGCCTGATCGAAGCCCAACTCGGCGCGCGCCCGCGCCAGCGGACGGGCCTGCACCACCTCCTGGCTTGCCACCATCTCGCTGACCACCAGCCCCGCCCCGAACCCCGCCACCAGACGGCGGAACGGCAGGTCGGTGATCCCGGCCAGCGGCGCCAGCAGCACTGGCGGATCAAGGGCAAGCTTGGTCAATGGGCGCAGCGCCGGGGTCATCCTTGCCAGCTACCGCCCGCCGGTCGCGGTTTCAACCGACTCTGGCGCGCGAACTGATCGAAAAACCAGCTTTGCCTGTTTTTTGGGCAAACCTTGCCCCTCTTGCCGGGCAATCGGTTGAAACAATACCCCGCCGGGCCTTGCAACGCAGGGTCACGACGGCGAAAAGCGCCGAGGAGAACAGGGCAGGATGAGGCTTGGGGGCAACGCCCATCGCCCTCATCAAGGCGGTCGGGCCGAGCTTTTGGGCCGCAAGAAAACTCTCCGGGGGAGAGTTTTCCGGCCCATTGTTCATAAGGCTGAAAGCCGTTGAACAAGGGCGGTTGGGCAAGCGCTGTCGGTTGGAAATCGGGCCGCGCCTGGCTGGGCGGGCGCGTTTTCGCGCCTGCCAGGCGGCAGGCAGGCGCGGCCCGATTTGACGCGTGTCAAATCGGGCAAGAAAGGCATGCAGATCCGCCTGGCCCCATCTTGCACCATCAGCGCGCACCAGGAAATATTCGAGCGCAAGGAGTGTTCACCCGATTGCCCTTGCCCCTTTTGCGGGGGGATCGCATATGGATTTATCGCTCCGGCACAGCGCCAAAAAGCGCAAGGCGATGCCCTGCCGACACCGCCCGGGGGTGAAGACGGGGGCGCGACCGACCGAGGCGGGAGCGCAACGCGCCCGCGGTGCGACGGGGCGGTCGGTCGCGTCCCCGTCGCTGGCGCGACGGGGAAAGGGCAAGATCCCTGCTCGGAGTCTTCAAATGCGATAACCCTTGCCACTTTTCCCCCGGCATTGCCCTGCCGCAAGGCTTCGCCTAGAGTGGGTTGCACTTGACCGTTGCCGTCCCGTCCCGTCCTGGCCCGAGGGCATGCGCCCGCCCGGGTGGGCGCAAATGATCAAACCCACAAGCTCGTGAACGACGCAACGCCGGAGCGACCATGACCACAGCCGCCATCATCGTTGCCGCCGGGCGCGGCTTGCGCGCCGGCGGCGATCTGCCCAAGCAATGGCAGATGCTGGCGGGCCAGCCGGTGCTGGCGCATAGCCTTGCGGCCTTTGCCGGGGTGGCGGCGGTTGACCGGCTGATGCTGGTGATCCACCCCGAGGACCGGGCGCGAGCCGAAGCGCTTGGCTCGGGTGCCGATCTGGTGATCGGGGGCGAGACCCGCGCCGCCTCGGTGCGTGCGGCGCTTGAGGCGCTGGCGGGCAGCGGCGTCACCCGGGTGCTGATCCACGACGGCGCGCGCCCGCTGGTCAGTGCCGGGTTGATCACCCGGCTGCTGGCGGCGCTGGCGGATGCCCCCGCCGCCGCCCCGGCGCTGGCGGTGACCGATGCGCTGTGGCGCGGCGCTTTGGGCGTTGTGACCGGCAGCGAGGATCGCGAGGGGCTTTTCCGCGCCCAGACCCCGCAGGCCTTCCGGTTCGACTCGATACTGGCCGCTCACCGCGCCCACCAGGGCGGCGCGGCTGACGACGTGGCGGTGGCGCGGGCGGCCGGGCTGGAGGTTGCGATTGTTGACGGCAGCGAGGACAACCTCAAGATCACCCTGCCCGGCGACATGAGGCGCGCCGAGCGTCTGATCAGGGAAAGGAACGGCATGGATATCAGGATCGGCAACGGCTTTGACGTGCACGCCTTCTGCCCCGGCGATCACCTCTGGCTGTGCGGCGTGCGGCTGGCGCACGGGCGCGGCCTCAAGGGCCATTCCGACGCCGATGTCGGGATGCACGCCCTGACCGACGCGATTTACGGCGCACTGGCCGAGGGCGACATCGGCCAGCATTTCCCGCCTTCGGACCCGCGCTGGAAGGGGGCCGCGTCGCAGATCTTTCTGCGCCATGCCATGGCGCGGGTGGCGGCGCGCGGCTACCGGCTGGCCAATGCCGATGTGACCCTGCTTTGCGAACACCCGAAGATCGGCCCGCATGCCGTTGCCATGCGGGAACAATTGGCAAACATCATGGAGGTCGAGATGGCCCGGATATCGGTCAAGGCCACCACTACCGAGCGGCTGGGGTTCACCGGCCGCGAGGAAGGCATCGCCGCGCTGGCCTCTGCCACGTTGGTGGCGGCATGACCCTTAGTCGCGCAATCGCGGTGTTTTTCGGCGCGGGCCTTTTGCGCCCGGCCCCCGGCACCTGGGGCTCGGCGGTGGCGGTGGTTCTGGGGCTGGGGCTGCACGGGATCGGGGGCTTTCCGCTGCTGGCGGCGGCCACGCTTGCCGCCACCGGCTGGGGCTTGTGGGCGCTTGAGCGCGAGCTGGCGGATCGGCCCGGTGCCGACCCTTCCGAATTCGTGATCGACGAAGTGGCGGGGCAGTGGCTGGCGCTGTGCTTTCCCTCGGCGGCGTTCTGGCTGATGGGGCTGGAGAGCTGGCACTTTCCCTATCCCGGCTGGGTCGCGGCGTTTCTGTTCTTCCGGCTGTTCGACATCTGGAAACCGGGGGTGATCGGGCGCGCCGACCGGCGCAGCGACCCGGCGGGGGTGATGCTCGACGATCTCTGGGCCGGGCTGTTTGCCGGGATCGCCACCCTGATCCTGGCCGCGCTGGTGCACGGGCTGGGGCGATGAACCTCGCCGCGCTGCTGGCCGCCGCCCGCGCGCAGGGCATCCGCATCGCCACCGCCGAAAGCTGCACCGGCGGGCTGATCGCGGCGGCGCTGACCGAGGTCGCCGGGGCGTCGGAGGTGTTCGAGTGCGGCTTCGTGTGCTATTCCAACCCCGCCAAGGTGACCATGCTGGGGGTGGAGCCTGCGACCCTGGCCGCGCACGGCGCGGTGTCCGAGCCGGTCGCGGGCGAGATGGCCGCTGGCGCGCTGGCGCGGTCAACGGCTGGTCTGGCGGTGGCGGTGACCGGCATCGCCGGGCCGGGCGGGTCGGAGTCCAAGCCCGAAGGCCGGGTCTGCTTCGCGCTGGCCCGGACCGGCCAGCCGGTGCACCGCGAAACCGTCGAGTTCGGAGCACTTGGCCGGGCCAGGGTGCGCCGCGCCGCGCTGGCCCATGCGCTTGCGCTGCTGGCGGCCGGGGTCGCCTCCGGCGGGAGTATTTGACCAAAGAAGAAAGCCTTGGGTCAGTCGCCTTGCCTGCCCACCAGCCCGGTCAGCACCGCCGCCGCCAGCGCCACGATCAGCCAGCCCGCAAGCTGAATCGGCAGACGGGCGTAATAGGCGACCGCGCCCCAGGGGCCGCGATCACGCGAGGGGGCCCAGGCCTCGGTCTGGCCGATGGTATCAAGCGGCAAGAACAGATCAATGGCGTAAAGCCAGCGGCTGAAGCTTTCGTAATCGCGGGCCGGGGGCATCGGGTCGAGCAGGCCGGGCGTGCCGGCCCAGAGGTGCAGCGGCTGGACGCAGGGCGGGCCGGCGGCGCAGGCCTCGGCCCGCGCCACCGCCGCCAGCCAATCGTGCGAGGTCAGGATGACGGCGGAATTGGGGGCGAACTGGCCCAGGGCGTAGACCTGACCGAAGAACAGGGCGGTGAGCGTGATCAGCCCCGCCACCGCGATCAGCGCCCGCATCGGGGCGTGGCCATAGCCGAACAGCGCGCCATAGAGCCGGTCCCAGCCGAATTTGACCGCCGCCCCCAGCCAGCGCCCGAGCGGGTGGCGGGTCTGGCACGCGCGCTGCCATTCGGCACGGCGCAACTTGTGCTCGCGCGCCACCCGCACCCGCGCGGCGTCGCGGCGGCGGCCTTCGGCGGCCAGCACGCGGGCAAGCTGGCTGTAGGGCTGGGGGGCGAAGCTGGGGCGCGCGCGATCGCCAAGCGCCAGCCATTCCAGCCTTTGATCAAGCGTCAGCCCCGGCCCCAGCCGGTCATAGACCAGCCCCCCCAGCCGCAAGTCCTGCACCGCGCTCCAGCCCCCGGCCTGATCGCGCAAGCTGCCAAGCCGGGCCTCGGTCAGATCGACCAGGGGGATGCTGCCGCTGACCGCTTCCCAGACCAGCGCCGCCTCTACCCGCGCCTGTTCAAGGTCGATCCCGCCCGCCAGTTGCGCCTGCTGCACCCTCAGGTTGCCGGTGATCCGGGCGCGGGTGAAATCCACCAGCCCGCTGGCGTGAAAGCCGCCCCTCAGGAACACATCCGCCCCGACCGTCATCCCATCGCAGCTCAGTGCAAGGCCCCCGGCCCCGTCGAACCGACCGCCGCTGCAGGCAAGCTGCCCGG
>CAYQPD010000059.1:0-14541 GCA_964419305.1 uncultured Rhodobacter sp. | reverse complement strand
ACAGCACGTTGTTGGTGCTCATCATCAGCACGCGGGCTTCAAGCTGGGCTTCCAGCGAAAGCGGCACGTGCACCGCCATCTGGTCACCGTCGAAGTCGGCGTTGAAAGCGGCGCAGACCAGCGGGTGAAGCTGGATCGCCTTGCCTTCGATCAGCATCGGCTCGAACGCCTGAATCCCCAGCCGGTGCAGGGTTGGCGCCCGGTTCAGCATCACCGGATGCTCGCGGATCACCTCGTCAAGGATATCCCAGACTTCGGGACGCTCCTTTTCCACCAGCTTCTTGGCCTGCTTGACGGTGGTCGAAAGCCCCTTGGCCTCGAGCCGCGAGTAGATGAAGGGCTTGAACAGCTCGAGCGCCATCTTCTTCGGCAGACCGCACTGATGCAGCTTGAGTTCCGGCCCGGTCACGATCACCGAACGGCCCGAGAAATCGACCCGCTTGCCCAGCAGGTTCTGGCGGAACCGGCCCTGCTTGCCTTTCAGCATGTCGGAAAGCGATTTCAGCGGGCGCTTGTTGGTGCCGGTGATCACCCGGCCACGACGGCCGTTGTCAAAGAGGGCATCGACCGCCTCTTGCAGCATGCGCTTTTCATTGCGCACGATGATGTCGGGCGCGCGCAGCTCGATCAGGCGCTTGAGGCGGTTGTTGCGGTTGATCACGCGGCGGTAGAGGTCGTTGAGGTCGGACGTGGCAAAGCGGCCACCGTCCAGCGGCACCAGCGGGCGCAGTTCCGGCGGAATCACCGGCAGCACCGTCAGCACCATCCATTCCGGGCGGTTGCCGGATTCAAGGAAGCTTTCCACGATCTTCAGCCGCTTGATGATCTTTTTCGGCTTCAGCTCGCCGGTGGCTTCCTTCAGGTCTTCGCGCAGTTGCAGGGCAAGCTGATCAAGGTCGATCGCCGCCAGCATTTCGCGGATCGCTTCAGCGCCGATATTGGCGGTGAAGGCGTCGGCGCCATACTGGTCCTGCGCGTCGAGGAAATCTTCCTCGGTCATCAACTGGCCGTAAGTCAGGTCGGTCAGACCGGGCTCGATCACCACGTAGTTCTCGAAGTAGAGGATGCGTTCCAGATCGCGCAACGTCATGTCCAGCATCAGACCGATGCGCGAGGGCAGCGATTTCAAAAACCAGATGTGGGCCACCGGGCTGGCCAGTTCGATATGGCCCATGCGCTCGCGCCGCACCTTCTGCAAGGTCACTTCGACGCCGCATTTTTCGCACACCACGCCGCGGTATTTCATCCGCTTGTATTTGCCGCACAGGCACTCGTAATCCTTGATCGGGCCAAAGATGCGGGCACAGAACAGGCCGTCGCGTTCCGGCTTGAAGGTGCGGTAGTTGATGGTTTCCGGCTTTTTGATCTCGCCGAACGACCACGACAGAATCCGCTCGGGGCTGGCGAGCGAGATCTTGATTTCGTCAAAAGTCTTGACGGGGGCCACCGGGTTGAAGGGGTTGTGGCTGTGGGTCAGTTCCTGGTTCATCTTGCGTCCTTAGGTTCAGGGGATGGGTCTGCAGGGGCGGAGTTGCCGCCCCTACTCTTCCTCCGCATCCAGGAGTTCCATGTTCAGGCCCAGGCCGCGGACCTCTTTGACCAGAACGTTGAACGATTCCGGCACGCCGGCCTCGAAACTGTCCTCGCCCTTGACGATCGATTCGTACACCTTGGTGCGGCCTGCCACGTCGTCCGACTTGACCGTCAGCATTTCCTGCAAGGTATAGGCGGCGCCGTAGGCTTCCAGCGCCCAGACCTCCATTTCGCCCAGCCGCTGACCACCGAATTGCGCCTTGCCGCCCAGCGGTTGCTGGGTGACCAGACTGTAAGGCCCGGTGGAACGCGCGTGCAGCTTGTCATCGACCAGGTGGTGCAGCTTGAGCATGTATTTCACGCCCACCGTGACCGGGCGGGTGAATTGCTCGCCCGAGCGGCCATCGAACACCACCGACTGCCCCGACCGATCGAAACCGGCGCGCCTGAGCGCGTCGTTGATGTCGGATTCTTTGGCACCATCGAACACCGGGGTCGAGATCGGCACACCCTTGGTCACATTGCCGGCCAGCTCCAGCACATCGCCATCGTCGCGATCGGCGAAGGCCGCGTCATAGGTCTCGTCGCCATAAGCCATGCGCAGCGTGTCGCGCACCGGGGTCATGTCGCCCGAACGGCGGTAGGCCTGCAACGCCTCGTCGATCTGGATGCCCAGACCGCGCGCGGCCCAGCCCATGTGGGTTTCGAGAATCTGGCCGACGTTCATCCGCGACGGCACCCCAAGCGGGTTGAGACACATATCGACCGGCGTGCCATCAGCCAGGAACGGCATGTCCTCCATCGGCACCACCTTGGAAACCACGCCCTTGTTGCCGTGCCGGCCGGCCATCTTGTCGCCCGGTTGCAGCTTGCGCTTCACCGCCACGAAGACCTTGACCATCTTCATCACGCCGGGGGGCAGATCGTCGCCGCGACGCACCTTTTCCACCTTGTCGTCAAAGCGGTTGTCCAGCGCGCGTTTCTGCACCTCGTATTGATCGTGCAGCGCCTCGACTTCCTTGGCGTCGGCTTCTTCGCCAAGCGCCAGTTGCCAGTATTGCCCGCGCGACAGGGTGGCCAGCAACTCGTCGTCGATCACCGACCCGGCCTTCACGCCTTTCGGCCCCTTCACGGCAACCTTGCCCATGATCAGGGTTTTCAGGCGCGAATAGATGTTGCGTTCCAGAATCGCCAGCTCGTCGTCGCGGTCGCGCGACAGGCGCTCGACCTCTTCGCGCTCGATCTGAAGCGCGCGCTCGTCCTTTTCCACCCCGTGGCGGTTGAACACCCGCACTTCGACGATGGTGCCATAAGCCCCCGGCGGCAGCCGCAGGCTGGTGTCGCGCACGTCACTGGCCTTTTCGCCGAAGATCGCACGCAGCAGCTTTTCTTCCGGCGTCATGGGCGACTCACCCTTGGGGGTGATCTTGCCCACCAGAATGTCGCCCGGTTGCACTTCGGCGCCGATATAGACGATCCCGGCCTCGTCAAGGTTGCGCAGCGCTTCTTCGCCGACGTTGGGGATGTCGCGGGTGATTTCCTCGGGGCCCAGCTTGGTATCGCGCGCCGCCACTTCGTATTCGTCGATGTGGATCGAGGTATAGACATCGTCGCGCAGGATGCGTTCCGAGATCAGGATACTATCCTCGTAGTTGTAGCCGTTCCACGGCATGAAGGCGACGATGATATTGCGGCCCACGGCCAGCTCGCCCATGTCGGTGCAGGGGCCATCGGCCACCACCTCGCCGCGCATCACGGTATCGCCCACCTTCACCAGCGGGCGCTGATTGATGCACGACGACTGGTTCGAGCGTTTGAACTTGCGCAGGCGGTAGATATCCACCCCCGGCTCGCCCGGCTCCATCATCTCGGTCGCGCGCACCACGATCCGGGCGGCATCGACCTGGTCGATCACCCCGGCGCGCCGCGCCATGATCGCGGCCCCGCTGTCGCGCGCCACGATGCCTTCCATCCCGGTACCCACGAACGGGGCATCGGATTGCAACAGCGGCACCGCCTGGCGCATCATGTTCGAGCCCATCAGGGCGCGGTTGGCGTCGTCGTTTTCAAGGAACGGAATCAGCGCCGCCGCCACCGACACAAGCTGCCGCGGCGACACGTCGATCAGATCAATCGCATCAGACGGGTTGAGCATGAATTCCCCGCCCTTGCGCGAGGAAATCAGATCGTCGGTAAAGCGCCCCTCGGCGTCCTGCGCCGCATTGGCCTGTGCCACGGTGTGGCGCATTTCCTCGGTCGCCGACATGTAAACCACGTCATCGGTCACCTTGCCGTCAACCACCTTGCGATAGGGGGTCTCGATGAAGCCGTATTTGTTGACGCGGGCAAAGGTGGCAAGGCTGTTGATCAGGCCGATGTTCTGGCCTTCGGGGGTCTCGATCGGGCACATCCGGCCGTAGTGGGTCGGGTGCACGTCGCGCACCTCGAACCCGGCACGCTCGCGGGTCAGACCGCCCGGCCCCAGCGCCGACAGGCGGCGCTTGTGGGTGACTTCGGACAAGGGGTTGGTCTGGTCCATGAACTGCGACAACTGCGAGCTGCCGAAAAATTCCCGCACCGCCGCCGCCGCCGGTTTGGCGTTGATCAGGTCTTGCGGCATGATGGTGTCGATCTCGACACTCGACATGCGTTCCTTGATCGCGCGGTCCATCCGCAGCAGACCGACGCGATACTGGTTCTCCATCAGCTCGCCGACCGAGCGCACCCGGCGGTTGCCGAGGTGGTCGATATCGTCGATCTCGCCCCTGCCGTCGCGCAGATCGACCAGCGCCTTGATGCAGGCGATGATGTCGGCGCGGTCAAGGGTGCGTTGGGTATCGGGCGCATCCAGCACCAGACGCATGTTCATCTTGACCCGACCCACGGCCGACAGATCGTAGCGCTCGGAATCAAAAAACAGGGTGTCGAACATCTGGCTGGCGGCTTCCACCGTCGGCGGCTCGCCGGGGCGCATGACGCGGTAGATATCCATCAGCGCGGTGTCGCGCCCCATGTTCTTGTCAACCGCCATGGTGTTGCGGATGTAAGGACCGACCGTGACGTTGTCGATATCAAGCACCGGAATCTCGGTGATGCCTTGATCCAGCAGCACCTTGAGGCTGCCGCCCTTGACCGCACCTTCCTTGTCGTATTCCATCGTCAGTTCATCGCCGGCCTCGATCCAGATCTCGCCGGTTTGCTCGTTGATGATGTCTTTCGAGCAATACTTGCCAAGGATATGATCGAACGGCAGCAGCAGCTCGGTGATCTTGCCGTCCTTGGCCCAGGTGTTGGCCATCTTGGGCGTAACCTTCTCGCCCGCCGCAAGGATCACCTCGCCGGTCGCCGCGTCGATCAGATCGAAGGCCGGGCGGGTGCCGCTCAGGCGCTTGGGAAAGAACGTGGTTACCCAGCCCTTGCTCTTGTGCTGCGTGAACATCACGGTTTCATAGTAGGCATCCATGATGCCTTCCTGATCCATCCCCATGGCGTAAAGCAGGGTCGTCACCGGCAGTTTGCGGCGCCGGTCGATGCGGGCAAACACGATGTCCTTGGCGTCGAATTCGAAATCCAGCCACGAGCCGCGATAGGGAATGATGCGGCAGGTGAACAGCAGCTTGCCCGAGGAATGGGTCTTGCCCTTGTCATGGTCGAAGAACACGCCGGGGCTGCGGTGCATCTGGCTGACGATCACCCGCTCGGTGCCGTTGATGACAAAGGTGCCGTTGTTGGTCATCAGGGGCATGTCGCCCATGAACACGTCTTGTTCCTTGATGTCCTTGACCGAGCGCGCGCCGGTATCTTCATCGACATCGAACACGATCAGCCGCAGCGTCACCTTCAGCGGTGCGGCATAGGTCATGTCGCGCTGCATGCACTCGTCAACGTCATATTTCGGCTTCTCGAGATCGTATTTCACGAACTCGAGCACCGCCGTTTCGTTGAAGTCCTTGATCGGGAACACCGACTGGAACACGCCCTGAATCCCCTCGCCATCGGTCGGGGTCGGACCTTCGCCCGATTTCAGGAACAGATCATAAGAGGATTTCTGCACCTCGATCAGGTTCGGCATCTCCAGCACTTCGCGGATCTTGCCAAAATACCTGCGGATACGCTTTTGTCCAACGTAGCTCTGAGCCATGCTCGAAGTCACCTTTCGTTCATTCGCGGGCACACGGACCATCGGGGTCACGGGCGCGTGCCGCTTGCGAAGCAGGGGGTCTGGTTCCATTCATGCCATCCGTCCCACCGGATGGCTCCCGAACCATTGAGCCGCGCCTTGGAAGCGGTTTCAGCGTAAAGCCGCTACCAAGACACGTTGGGCTGAGCGCGAATTGCTTCGCGCCCAGCCGGATTGCAGGGTCAGGATGCCGTCGGCACCCCGCCCGATTACTTCAGCTCGACTTTCGCGCCAGCGTCTTCGAGCTTTTTCTTGAAGCCTTCGGCATCGGCCTTGGAAACGCCTTCCTTGACCTTGCCACCGGCTTCGACCAGATCCTTGGCTTCTTTCAGGCCAAGCCCGGTGATCGCGCGGACTTCCTTGATCACGTTGATCTTGTTGGGGCCGGCTTCGGTCAGCACAACGTCGAATTCGGTCTTTTCTTCCACCGCTTCAGCCGCCGCAGCCGGACCGGCAACCATCACCGCGCCACCGGCGGCGGGTTCGATGCCATACTTGTCTTTCAGGATGGTCTTCAGTTCTTGCGCTTGCAGCAGGGTCAGGCCCACGATGCTTTCGGCGAGTTTGTTCAGATCGGTCATTTTTCAGGTTCCGTTCGTTAAAGATGGGTTCCAACGAGGTGGGGTTCAACCCACGCAGGTCGCAAGTTGCTCAGGCGGCAAGCCGCTCCTCCAAAGTCGAGAGGATGCCCGCGATGTTGCAAGCAGGCGCGCCAATGGCCCCGGCGATGTTTGCTCCGGGCGCACCGATGCAAGACACGATCTGAGCCAGCAGCTCTTCACGCGACGGCATGGCGGCCACGGCTTTCACACCGGCCTGGTCCAGGATCGTGCTGCCCATCGCCCCACCAAGAATCACGAAATTCTCGTTGGTCTTGGCATAGGCTTCCGTAACCTTCGCCGCAGCGACGGGGTCATCGGAATAGGCAAGCACGGTCATGCCCGTCAAAAGGTCAGCCATGCTTGCGCAGGGTTTGCCTTCAAGGGCGATCTTGGCGAGCTTGTTCTTGGCAACGCGAACGGACCCGCCCACGACACGCATTTTCGCGCGCAGGTCCTGCATCTGTGCAACCGTGATACCTGCGTAGTGCGCAACCACGACCACGCCAGAGCGCTGGAAGATCTGGCCGAGTTCTTCGACCACGGTCTCTTTCTGGGCTCTATCCACAGTTTCACTCCAAGTTTGGGGGTTTCCCCCCGGCTCATGTTTGCCCCCGCTGCCGGAGGCGTTCGGGTCCGCGATGGTCCCGAGGCCAAAATCGCCCGAGGCAAGCCCCGGAACCTTGTCTCGATCCCCATCTCGGGCAGGAAATTAAGGCGTTGCCGCCACCCACCGTCTCGGACAGGACAGGACGGTTATTTGCGAGCCGCCCCGCCATTCGCCCGGCCCGAAGGCCGGGAAAATTCTCAATGCGTCGTGGCCGAAGCCAGATCGAGCGACACCCCCGGCCCCATGGTCGAGGATAGCGACACCTTCTTGAGGTAGGTGCCCTTCGCCCCCGCCGGACGGGCCCGGCTGACCGCCTCGACAAAGGCGCGCACGTTCTGGGCCAGCGCATCGTCGCTGAACGACACCTTGCCGATACCGGCATGGATCACCCCGGCCTTCTCGGCCTTGAAGTGCACTTCGCCGCCCTTGGCCGCCGCAACGGCGGTTTTCACGTCCATCGTCACGGTGCCGATCTTGGGGTTCGGCATCAGGTTGCGCGGCCCGAGGATCTTGCCCAGACGGCCCACCAGCGGCATCAGGTCCGGCGTCGCGATGCAACGGTCGAACTCGATCTTGCCCGCCTGGATGGTTTCCATCAGGTCTTCGGCCCCCACGATATCGGCCCCGGCGGCCTTGGCCTCGTCGGCCTTGACGCCACGGGCAAACACCGCCACCCGCACCGTCTTGCCGGTGCCGTTGGGCAGGCTGATCACGCCGCGCACCATCTGGTCGGCGTGGCGCGGATCAACCCCGAGGTTCATCGCGATTTCCAGAGTTTCATCAAACTTCGCCCCGGCCACGCCCTTGATCAGCTTGAGCGCGTCTTCAACCGAGACCAGTTGCTTGCCGACAAAGGCTTCCCGCGCCGCGCGCGTCCGTTTTCCAAGCTTTGCCATGATCTACCCCTTGACCTCGATACCGCAGGACCGGGCCGAACCCAGGATGATCTGCATCGCGCCCTCGACGCTGTTGGCGTTGAGATCCTTCATCTTGGCCTCGGCAATGGTGCGGACCTGCGCCACCGTCACCGAACCAACCACGTCGTGGCCCGGCTTGAGCGAACCCTTGGCCCGGTTGCGCTTGCCCACCGGCGGCAGACCGGCGGCCTTTTTCAGCAGAAACGAGGCCGGTGCGGTCTTGAATTGCAGGCTGAACGACTTGTCCTGGTAGTAGGTGATGATCACCGGGGTCGGCGTGCCAAGTTCCATGTCCGCGGTTTTCGCGTTGAATTCCTTGACGAAGGCCATGATGTTCAGGCCGCGTTGGCCCAGTGCGGGCCCTACCGGCGGGGACGGGTTGGCTTGCCCCGCCTTGACTTGCAGCTTGAGCTGCCCAATGATCTTCTTGGCCATAAGGCCTCTCCTTTTTCACCGCCCTTGCGGGGCTTGGTTTAGTGGTGCGGTCCGTCACCCAGCAAAGGCTGCGCGCTCGCCTCCCACGAAGTCACACGTCAGGCGTTTTTCTTGACCTGCGTGAATTCCAGTTCGACCGGGGTGGCCCGGCCAAAGATCGACACCGTCACCTTGAGACGGCTGTGGCCTTCATCGACATCCTCGACCATGCCCGAGAACCCCTCGAACGGGCCATCGCTGACCTGGACCATTTCGCCGATCTCGAAACGGATCAGATTGCGCGGCGCTTCAATGCCTTCCTCGACCCGGTTGAGAATCGCGTTGACTTCGGCATCGCGCATCGGCTGGGGCTTGCCCTGCGCGCCCAGAAAGCCGGTAACGCGGTTGATCGAGGTGATCAGATGCTGGGCGCGGTTCGACATTTCCATCCGCACCAGCACATAGCCGGGCATGAAGCGCCGCTCCGACGTGACCTTCTTGCCGCGCCGCACTTCGATCACTTCTTCGGTCGGAACCAGAACCTCTTCGATCTCGTCGGTCAGACCGGCATCGGCTGCGGCGGTCTTGATCTGTTCGGCGATCTTCTTTTCGAAGTTCGACAGAACGCTCACCGAATACCACCGCATTGCCATGCCTCAGCCACCTTCTTGATCCCGGGTATTCCCGGAAAACCTTTGTTTTTCAAGCAGTCAGACTGCAAGTTCCGGGAACAAAAAACAGCGCGCAACACGAATCATTGCGCGCCGATCTGTCTTGATGGCGCAGGGAATACAGGCCCGCCCCCTGAAATTCAAGCAAAAAAGCGCCGGGCCAGGCGATCAGCCAAAGCTGTTCAAGACCGCGCTCAGCCCGAACCGGATCACCATGTCCACCAGCGAAAAGAAGGTCGCCGTCAGCGCCGACATGATGAACACCATCACCGTGGTCAACAACACCTCGCGCCGCGAGGGCCACACCACCTTGGCGACTTCGGCGCGCACCTGCTGGATGAACTGAAGGGGGTTTGCCATGGCCATCGCGAAGGTTCCTCGTGTTCGGGTTGGCTGGCAGATACGCGGTCGGGGCAGTAATTTCAAGCCGGATTGCAGGGCATGTGGCGGCAGGGTGTGTGCGCAAAGGCAAGCAACATGGATCGGCGATAATTTTCTTATGTATAGACATAAACAACATTCTGGCATAGAAATGGACTCGGGACACGAGTCCCCGGATGTAGCAGCTTGGCAGCAGATCGCAGGCAGGTCCGGTGCCCGGGCAACCGCAGACGCCTTGCCCCCCGAAATTCTGTCCGAAGCCGCAAAAACAGTGGAGAGACCCGAGATGATGATGAAACGACTCACCAGGACGGTTGCCGCCCTTGCCCTTAGTATCGGGCTAAGCGGCGCAGCCAGTGCCGACCAGCTGGCCGACATCAAGGCCGCAGGCAAGATTGTGGCCGCAACCGAGATGCACTTTGCCCCCTTCGACATCCTGGTCGATGGCGAGTATCAGGGCATCTGCCGCGAGCTGTTCGACGAGGTTGCCAAGGAACTGGGCGTTACCGCAGAATATCTCGATCTGCCGTGGTCCAGCGTGCTGCCCGGCCTTGAGGCGGCCAAGTTCGATATCGTCAACGCGCCGGTGACCATCACCGCCGAACGGATGGCGCGCTACAGCTTTGCCCTGCCGATGGGCAACGCCACCGTGGCGCTGGCCAAGAAGGCGGGCGACAGCTCGATCATGGCCCCCGCCGACATCGCGGGCAAGGCGGTCGGCTCGCAAAAGGGCTCGGCCCAGCTTGACCAGCTCAAGGCGTTTTCCGCCACCCTGGCCACCCCGGCCGACATCCGCGAATACGTCAACATCGACGAGGCGCTGGCCGATCTGGCGGCGGGGCGGATTCAGGCGGTGGCCAACTCGATGCCGCTGATGGGCTATGCCGCCGTGCAGCGCCCCGACACCTTCGAGCTGGTGATGCCGCCGTTCGGCGACCCGAAATACTTCGCCTGGGTGGCCCGCCCCGGTGACGACAGCGCCAGCCTGATCGCCGCGATCAACGAGGCCCTGCTCAAGATGCACGCCGACGGCCGACTGGACGCAATCAACACCAAATGGCTGGGGGCCGCGCCGGAACTGCCGGTCGAGATGCCTGCCGTGCAATAAGCCCGTCCGCTTCGGCCCGGCTACCCACGCGCCGGGCCGAACCTTGCCCTTTCCCCAGCCGGAGCCGCAAGCAGTTGGATTTTTCCTTTGGCGTGATCCTGCACAACCTGCCCTACCTGATCGCCGCCGCGAAATGGACCCTGCTGATTTCCTTGGTCGGCATGGCGATCAGCATCGGGCTGGGGGTGTTCATCTGTGCGGCGCGGATGTCGCGCGCGCGCTGGCTGGCCGCTGCTGCCGCCCTTTACATCAGCTTTTTCCGCGGTGTGCCGCTGCTGGTGCAGCTTCTGATCTTCTTCTACATGCTGCCGCACATCGGGCTTGATCTGCCGGCCATTGCCGCCGCGATCCTGTCGGTGGGGATGTGTTCGGCGGCCTATACGGCCGAGATTTTGCGCGGCGCGTTCCAGACCATTCCGGCCGGCCAGACCGAGGCCGCCAAGGCGCTTGGCATTGCGCCCGCGTCGTATTGGCGCCGAATTCTGGTGCCGCAGGCGCTGCGGCTGGGCCTGCCGTCGCTGATCAACGAACTGATCCTGCTGGTCAAGGTGTCGTCGCTGGCCTCGGTGGTGGGGATCGGCGAACTGACCCGGGTGGCGCAGAACATCACCGGCCAGACCTACCGCCCGCTGGAAATCTACATCGCCGCCGCGGCAATCTATTTCGTGATCAACCTGATCATCTCGCAGCTTGGCCGTCTGGCCGAGCGCCGGATGCAACTGGCCGGGGGGGCGCGCCTTGGAGTATGAGCTGTTCCTGCGCTACGGCCCGGCGCTGCTGCACGGCTTTGGCGTGACCCTGCTGGCCTGGGTGGTGGGGTCATTCGGCGGGCTGGTGTTGGGCTTTGTCATCGCGGTGGTCTACCGCTGGTCGGGGCGCGGGCTGCGAACCCTGCTGCAAGCCTATATCGAGCTGATCCGCGGCACCCCGTTCATGATCCAGCTTTTCATCCTTTACTACGGCGGGCCGGGCATCGGGCTGGTGCTGAGCCCGGTGCAGGCCGGCATCCTGAGCTTCGTGGTCTATGGCAGCCCCTATTTCGCCGAGATCTTCCGCTCGGGCTTCAACGCCATCCCGCCGGGCCAGATCGAGGCCGCGCGCTGCGTCGGGCTGACCGAGACCACCATCCTGCGCCGCATCATCCTGCCGCAGATGCTGGTGCTGATCACCGCGCCGCTGACCAATTTCGTGATCATCCTCAGCAAGGAAACCGCGATCCTGTCGGTGGTCACGGTGCCGGAACTGCTTTACGAGACCCAGACCATGGCGGCCGAGACCTTCACCTATGTCGAGCCGTTTCTGGTGCTGTCGCTGTGCTACTGGCTGCTGGTGATCGTCACCGCCCGGCTGGGACAAATGGTCGAGACCCGCGCCATGCGTCACCTGAAACGCGCCTGACCCCGGCCAAAAGGAAACCAACCGATGCCCGACCAGGCCCCGATCATCACCGTGCGCGGCATGTCGAAGTTCTTCGGCGAGTTTCAGGCCCTGGCCGACATCACGCTGGACGTGCGCCGCTCGGAAGTGCTGTGCCTGATCGGGCCGTCCGGTTCGGGCAAAAGCACCCTGCTGCGCTGCCTCAATTTCCTTGAACCCTATGACGCCGGCGAGGTGCGGATGGAGGGGCGGCTGATCGGCTGGCAAGAGGGCGTGGTGCCGCGCCGCCCGCTGCCCGCCGCAAATTTGCGCGAACAGCGCCGCCAGATCGGCATGGTGTTCCAGCAGTTCAACCTCTGGCCGCATTTCACCGCCCTGCAGAATGTGGCCGAGGCTTTGTTGCAAGTGCGCAATCTGCCGCGCGATCAGGCCATGGCGCGGGCCGAGGCGGCGCTGGAAAAGGTCAACCTCAGCGACAAGGCGGGCAATTACCCCTCTGGCCTGTCGGGTGGCCAGCAGCAGCGCGTGGCGATTGCCCGCGCCATCGCGATGGAGCCGAGTCTGATGCTGTTTGACGAGCCGACCTCGGCGCTCGACCCCGAGCTGGTGGGCGAGGTGCTGAGCGTGATGAAGGCCATGGCCGCCGAAGGCATGACCATGGTGGTGGTGACCCACGAAATGGGCTTTGCCGCGCATGTGGCCGACAGGGTGGCCTTTCTCGACCAGGGGCGACTGGTGGCCTGCCTGCCCCCGGCCGAGATTTTCGGACGTGACCCGAGCGACCCGCGCATCCACTCGTTCCTGCAAACCTACCGCGAGCGCAACGTGGTCTGAGCCTCAGGCACCGCGCCCCAGCCGCCACCGCCCGGGGTCAGCATCTCGAACACGGCCCCCGGCGGAAGGTCGCGTTCGGCATTGCCGGGCAGGGCTTCAACCCGACCGTCGGGCCAGATCACCCGGTTTTCCCCGACCGCGCCCGGCCCGCCGCCAGCCCCGCCGAAGGGGGCGATCTGGCGGCTTGAACACAGGGTCGTCACCGTGACGGGGGTCAGAAAGCGCAGCCGCCGCACCGCGCCATTGCCGCCCGGCCACTGTCCCGCCCCGCCCGACCCGCGCCGGATGCCAAAACTTTCCAGCCGCACCGGAAAGCGTTTTTCCAGCACCTCCGGGTCGGTCATGCGGGTGTTGGTCATGTGGCTTTGCACCGCATCGCAGCCCGCAAACCCCGGCCCGGCCCCGGTGCCGCCGGCGATGGTCTCGTAATTCTGGAAAGCGTCGTTGCCCCAGACGAAATTGTTCATCGTGCCCTGACTGCCCGCCAGCACGCCAAGCGCGCCGTAAAGCGCGTTGCAGGCGGCCTGGCTGACCTCGGTATTGCCCGCAATCACTGCCGCCGGATAGCGCGGGTTCAGCATCGAGCCTTCGGGCACGATGATCTGCAGCGGTCGCAGGCAGCCCTCGTTGAGCGGGATTTCCTTGCCCACCAGGGTGCGGAACACGTAAAGCACCACCGCCCGGCTGATCGCCAGCGGCGCGTTGTAGTTGCCCGCCTGCTGCGCCGAAGTGCCGGTGAAATCAACCACCGCCGTGCGCGCCGCGCGGTCCACCCGGACCGCCACGCGAATTTCCGCACCGCTGTCCATCGGATATGTGAACGATCCGTCACTTAACTGACCAATCACCTGCCGCACACTTTCCTCGGCATTGCGCTGCACGTGGTTCATGTAGGCGACTATGGTTTCGGCACCATAGGCCGTCGTCACCCGCAGCAGTTCGCGCCGCCCGGTTTCATTGGCCGCGACCTGCGCCTTGAGATCCGCCATGTTGTGCGCGATCGAGCGGCAGGGGTAGGGCCCGGATGCCATTAGCGCCCGGGTCTCGGCGTCGCGCAACTGCCCGCCCGCGACCAGCGTAAAGACGTCGATCAGCACCCCTTCCTCGTCGATATGGCGGCTGTCGGGCGGCGACGACCCCGGCGTGCGCCCGCCGATATCGGCGTGGTGGCCGCGCGAACCCAGCCAGAACGCAGCACTACCATCCACGAAAACCGGGGTGATCACGGTGACGTCGGGCAGGTGGGTGCCGCCATTGAAGGGGCTGTTGAGCATGTAGGCATCATTCGGTTGCAGCCGACCCGCGGTGGTTGCCATCACCGTCTTGACCGCCTGCGACATCGAGCCCAGATGCACCGGCACATGCGGTGCGTTGGCCACCAGATCGCCCGCGCCATCAAAAATCGCGCAGGAAAAATCCAGCCTTTCCTTGATGTTGACCGACCATGCGGTGTTTTGCAGGGTTGCCCCCATCTGATCGGCGATCGACATGAAAAGGTTGCTCATCACCTCAAGCAGCACCGGATCGGCGGCAGTGCCTGTGGCGGGCGGGCGAACCACGGCGGCGCTGCGCTCGAGCATCAGGTTGGCTTGCGCATCGACCCGCGCGCTCCAGCCGGGTTCGACCACCACGGTGCCGGTCGACTCGACGATGATCGCAGGGCCAAAGATATGGGTGCCCGCGCCCAGCCTGGCACGATCAAACAGCGGAACCTCGGACCACCCGTCGATCCAGACCGGCAGGTAATCCAGCGGGACGGTCGGTCCGCAGTCCGGGGGCCGCGTATCGGACAGGGTGCCCCCCGCGCCGATCGCTTCGACCGCCAGCATTTCGAACATAAGTTCACGTTCCGGCGAGGCAAAGCCGAAGCGCGCGATGTGCAAGGCCTCGAAATCGGCCTGCATCTGCGCCACCGGG
>CAYQPD010000058.1:0-14610 GCA_964419305.1 uncultured Rhodobacter sp. | reverse complement strand
TTCTTCCTGACCACCCTGTCGCAGTTCCTGCTGGCCCCGGTGCTGTGGTCGTTCTGGCTGGTGGCGCTTGGCCTGCCGCATCCGGTGGCCGACGCCCTGCCCCCCGCTTGGCGCCTTGCGCTGATGGGGTTGTTTCTGGTGACCGAAGCAGTGCTGCTGGTGATCACGCTGATCGCGCTGCGCCTGACCCCCGCCCGCATCAATCCGCTCTGGGCGCTGATGCTGCACCTGTACTTTCCGCTTGCTGCACTGGCCTCGTACAAGGCGGCGTGGGAGCTGATCAACCGCCCGTTCTACTGGGACAAGACCCGCCACGGCCTGTTCGACCCGCCCGAGTGAACGCGCGGTGAAATAGCGCCTACCGCAGCTTCATCTCGCCCGCATCGACCCGCAGCCGGGTCTCGAAGGCCTTCGAGATATGGGCTTTCAGCGCGCCGCAGGCGGCGTCGCCGTCGCGCGCCTCGATCGCTTGCACGATGCTGTCGTGCTCGGCCAGTGCCACCTCGTCGCGGCCCTCGGCGGCCAGCGACGTGGTGGCCATCAGCGCCATCGAGCGGCGCACCAGATCAAGCTGCTGCACCAGAAAGCGGTTGTGCGACGCGAGGTGCATCTGCTTGTGAAAGCGCTTGTTGGCCCGGCTCATGGCGCGCGGATCGCCGCCCAGCAGCCAGCGATCGTCATCGACCATGGCGCGCAGCACCGCGATTTCCTCGTCGCTGGCGTGGCGTGCCGCCAGCCGCGCCGCCAGCCCTTCCAGTTCGGCGCGCACCACGTAAAGCTCGGCCAACTGGTTGTGATCGAGCGACGCCACGATCAGGCTGCGGCCATCGCGGCTGACCATGCCCTGGGTTTCGAGCCGCTGCAACGCCTCGCGCACCGGGGTGCGCGACACCCCCAGCCGCTCGGCCAGCTCGGCCTCGACCAGCCGCGAGCCGGGCTTGTAGATCCCGGCCTCAATGGCCTCCAAGATCAAGGTATAGGCATCTTTTTGCACGGAAAACCTGACTTTCTGCGGGGCGATCGCGCCGCAGACTAACGCCGCGCGCGCCTCGCCTCAACCGCAATCCTTGCTAGCCCCTGCGACACAAGATAGCGTGCGGCGATGATCGCGCAGCAGTTCAGCCATATCCGGTCTTGGGTTTTTGACCTGGACAACACCCTTTACCCGCCATCGGCGCGGCTGTTCGACCAGATCGAACTGCGCATGAGCGCCTGGGTTATGCAGGCGCTTGGGGTGGATCGCGCCGAGGCCGACCGGCTGCGGCGGCACTACTGGGCGCGCTACGGCACCACCCTGGCCGGTCTGATGCGCGAGCACGGGGTGGACCCCGGCCCCTACCTGACCGAAGTGCACGACATCTCGCTGGCCGCGTTGCAGCCCGACCCGGGTTTGGCGGCGTGCATCCGCGCCCTGCCGGGGCGGCGGATCGTCTTCACCAACGGCTCGGCCGCCTATGCCGAGCGGGTGCTGGCGGCGCGTGGCCTGTCGCAGTTGTTCGATGCGGTTTACGGGGTCGAGCAGGCGGGCTTTCACCCCAAACCCGAAGCCGCCGCCTACACGGCGGTGTTTGCCGCCGACCGGCTGGCACCCGAGCGGGCGGCGATGTTCGATGACGACCCGCGCAACCTCAAGGTGCCGCATGATCTGGGCATGCGCACCGTGCAGGTCGCCGCCAGCCCAGAATCAGCCACCCATGTGCAGCACCACACCGATGATCTGTCGGCCTTTCTGGCCAAACTGGTCGCCTGACCCGCCATTTGCGACGTCTTCGTGACAAATTGTCACCCTCGGCTCAGAAATCAGGTTGATTTGATCTAGATCATTGTTAGTGTCCTTGAACCAACAGGGGGGATCCAATGACACAAGCCGAATCAGCCGCGTTTGGCGGCCACCAATCCGTTTCACACCACGATGATGCCGCGCCCAAAGGGCTGTTCCGCGGGGCGTCGCTGGCATTCCTGCTGGTGGCTTTGCTGGTCGTCGTCGAAGTGCTGGCGATCATCACCTGGGGTCTGCCCGCGCTGGCGCTGTTTGCCGTGTTCGAAGTGCCGATCATGATGGTCGTGATCCTGATCATCACGGCGCAGTAAACCCCGGGCGGCGAAAGCCGCTTGGAAACCGCCGCCGTTCCGGCCTATGGTTGGCCTGATCCGGAGGCGAGATGGTGCGTCAGACAACCGATATCCTGATTTCAGGCGGCGGCGTTGCGGGTTTGACCGCCGCCGCCGCTTTTGGCGCGGCCGGCTTTCACGTGATCTGCGTCGATCCCGCCGCGCCGGTGACAAATGCCGAGGCCGAGGGCGCCGATCTGCGCACCACCGCGCTACTGCAACCCTCGCTCCCGGTGCTGCAGGCGGCGGGGCTGTGGGCGCGGCTGGAACCCTTCGCGGCCCCCCTCCAGATCATGCGCATCATCGACGCGGGCGGGCCGGTGCCGGCGCCCCGCATCATCAAGGATTTCAACGCCGCCGACATTTCGGATCAGCCATTCGGCTGGAACCTGCCCAACTGGCTGCTGCGGCGCGAGATGGTGGCGCGACTGGCCGAACTGCCCAACGTCGATTTCCGCCCCGGCGTGGCAACCGCGCGGGTGCTGACCCGGCAGACCCAGGCGCTGGTCACGCTGTCGGACGGCACCGGGGTTGCGGCGCGGCTGCTGATCGCGGCCGATGGCCGGGACTCGGTGGTGCGCCAGGCGCTTGGCATTCCGGTCACGACCCTGCGCTACGGCCAGAAGGCGCTGGCTTTTGCGGTGTCTCACCCCACCCCGCATGGCAATGTCTCGACCGAGATCCACCGCTCGGGCGGGCCGTTCACCCTGGTGCCGCTGCCCGACCGTGACGGAGGCCCGGCTTCGGCGGTGGTGTGGATGGAAACCGGCCCCGAGGTCGCACGCCTTGCTTCCCTGCCGGTGGCCGAATTCGAGGCCGCCATGACGGCGCGCTCCTGCGCCATCCTCGGGCCGCTGACCCTGCTCACCCGGCGCTCGGTGTGGCCGATCATCAGCCAGTTTGCCGCCCGAATGGCGGGCGAGCGCACCGCCCTGATGGCCGAGGCCGCCCATGTCATGCCGCCGATCGGGGCGCAGGGGCTGAACATGAGCCTGGCCGATCTGCGGCTGCTGCTGGAACTGGCCGCGGCCAGCCCCGCCACCCTGGGCGACGGCGCGATGCTCGACGCCTATCACCGCCGCCGTCACACCGAGGTCAAGGCGCGCATCCTCGGCATCGACGCCCTCAACCGCGCCGCGATGCTGGCCGCCCCGCCCCTGCGCAATCTGCGCGCCACCGCGCTCGATGCGCTCTATTCGCTGGCCCCGCTGCGCCGCAGCCTGATGCGCGCCGGGCTTGGCGCGCGCCCAACCACCCCCTGACCACAGCCCGGTTTCTTCTTTGCCGAAATACTCCGGGGGGCGGCCGCAGGCCGGGGGGCAGCGCCCCCCTTACAGCACCTGATCCACCACCGCCGTCAGCCGCGCCAGGGTGGCCTCGACATCGCGTAGCTTGTCGAGCCCGAACAGCCCCAGCCGGAAGGTGCGGAAAGGCGCCCCCTCGCCCACCTGCAACGGCACCCCGGCGGCGATCTGCATCCCGAGCGCGCGGAATTTCGCGCCGCTCTGCACCTCGGGGTCGGTGGTGTAGGACACCACCACCCCCGGCGCGCCAAAACCATCGGCGGCGACCGAAACCACCCCACGCGCCGCCAGCAGCGCCCGCACCGCGCCGCCCAACTGCCATTGCGCCGCTTTCAGGCGCGCGAACCCGATGGCGCGGGCTTCGGCCATGGCATCGCGCAGCCCGACCAGCGGATCGGTCGGCATGGTGGCATGGTAGGCATGCCCGCCGCCCTCGTAAGCGGCCATGATGGCGCGCCATTTCTTCAAGTCGAGCACAAAGGAATTTGCGGTGGTCTCGGCCAGCCTTGCCTCGGCGCGCGGCGACAGCATCACCAGCCCGGCGCAGGGCGAGGCCGACCAGCCCTTTTGCGGGGCCGAAATCAGCACGTCCACCCCGGTCGCTGCCATATCGACCCAGACGCAGCCCGAGGCGATGCAATCGAGCACCATCAGCGCGCCCACCTCATGCGCCGCCGCCGCCATGGCGCTGACATAGCTGTCAGGCAGGATGATCCCCGACGAGGTTTCGACATGCGGCGCGAACACCACATCGGGGCGGGCTTCAACGATCTTCGCCACCACCTCGTCGAGCGGCGGCGGCGCGAAGGGGGCGACGGCGCCATTGCCGGTTGGCCGCGCCATCACCACGGTGGTCTGGCCGGCAAAGCCACCGGCGTCAAAAATCTGACTCCAGCGATAGGAAAAATAGCCGTTGCGCAGGATCAGCGCATGGCCGCCCTGGGCAAACTGGCGCGCCACCGCCTCCATCGCGTAAGAGCCGCCGCCCGGCACCAGCGCCACCCCGCTTGCGGCGTAAACCTCGCGCAGGGTAGCCGAGATGTCGCGCATCACGGCTTGAAATTTCGCCGACATGTGGTTCAGCGAGCGGTCGGTGAACACCACCGAGAACTCCTGCAACCCGTCGGGATCGACGGTCGAGCGAAAACCGGGCATGGCCAACTCCTCTGTGCTGTGCCGGGCCACGATAACCGCTGCCCCCCGGCCAGCGCCAGCGCTTTCGAGCGCCCTCAGCGCCACAGCCGCGCCACCAGCGGGGCCAGCACGATCACCAGAATGATGCGCAGCAGATGGTGGCTGACGACATAGGCCAGATCGGCCCCGGCGATGATGGCGATCACCACCATCTCGCCCTGCCCGCCCGGCAGATAGGCCAGAAAGGCATCGACCAGCGACGGCGCAAGGCCGGTCTTGAACACCAGCGCCACGAAACCAAGGCTGATCAGCGCCAGAAGCGCGGTGTAGGCCAGCCCGGCTGTGACGTCGCGCTTCAGCTCGCGCCCGGTGATGCCGCTGTATTTCACCCCGACCGCAATGCCGATGAAGAACTGCGCCGCCCAGATGATCTCGGCCGGTGGACGCTGGGTGATGATCCCGGCCAGCGACAGCACCGCGGTCAGGATCAGCGGCCCCAGGATCGAGGCCCCGAACAGATGGATGCGCTCGGCCACCTGCCAGCCCGCCAGTCCCGCCGCCACCATCAGCGCAATCTGCCAGCCGTCATGGCCGCTGGCGCGCACCCCGGGCGGCTGGGTCAGATCGACCCCCCAGGTGGTCGAAAGGATCAGCGGCGCCAGAGTCACGATCCCCAGCACCCTTGTCGCGTGGATCAGCGACAGCGCGCGCACGTCGCCGCCCGCCTCTTCGCCGAAGATCAGCATGTCCTGCAAACCGCCCGGCATCGCGCCATACCACGCGGTCGGGTGCGACATGCCAAAGCCGTAGCGAAACAGCGGATAGCCGATCGCCCCGATCACCACGATGAACAGCGGCACCACCAGCAGCGATCCGGCGTAGCCGGGCAGTTGCGCCAGCGTCGCGGGGGTGATCGAGGCCCCGACCGCCACCCCCAGGAAGGTGCGCATGAAGATGCCAAACCTGCCCGCACCCGCCATCCGCAGCCCGAACAGCGCCGCGCCAAGGCAGCCCAGCATCGGCCCCAGCAACAACGGCAGCGGCAGACCAATGGCCAGAAACCCCGCCGCCCCACCCGCCGCCACGCCAAAGGTCAGGCCACGGGCGCGCCAGAGGTCAGTCAAGTTCGGCCTCGGCCAGCAGCACCGCCCACTGCGCGCCGTGCATGTCGCGGTCATGCCTGCTGCCCTGCACCACCGGGCGCGGCAGGCTGAACTTGATCACCGCGAGGTCAGCAATCTCGAACCGTTTCACCAGGGGCTCGGGCGTTGCGTAAAGCGCCGCCACCCGCGCCGTCGTCAGCCCTGCCGACACCGCGGCAAAGGCCGCAGCGCTGCCGCAGAAAATGTCGATCGTCAGCCAGAACGGCCCGGCGTTCTTGGATCTGACCTTCAGCACCCGCTCACTTAGTCGTGCCATCGCCCACCTCGCTGACCGTCAGGCGAAACGCCGACATCGGATCGTCCAGCTCCATCACATGGTTCAGGGCAAATTCATAAAGCGCGCCGCGGTCGGTGGTGGCGGGCGAGAACGGAAAGGCAAAGGTCGGCAGCTCTTCGCTATCGGTCAGCGGATAGTGCAGCACGAAGGGGTTGATCAGCTTGCCAATCTCCGCCGCCAGATCTTGCGTCGCGGCGGCCACAATCCCCAGCACCCCGACCTCGACCGGCGCGCCGCTGCGATTCTCCAGCGCGCCAAGCCCGCCATCGACCCCGATCAGACGAAATTCAAGGCTGTAGTCGGCGGGCGCAAGCCCCATCCGCGCGGTGATCTGTTCGGCAAGATAGCCCTGCAACCGCGCCACCCAGTCGCGGGCGTGGGCGACGTAATGGGGATCACGCAGCAGGGCCAGGATGGTGGTCTGATAGCCCGCCAGCGCCGCCCCTTCCAGCTTGACGGTATAACGCCCCGGCACCCAGTTCGAGCCTTCCACCCGCACCCGGCGGCGATCCAGCGCGCGGTAGTGCGCGCCCCGCACGTCGAGGTGCCCGCCGGGCTCGTGCAGGATGAACGGATCAGCGTTTTCGTAAAGCATGTGCGCCGAAACCGAATGCGGGGTGCAGCAGGCACCCTCGGCCATCGGCTCGACCGTAAAGCCGTGGTCGTCGAACGCGACCAGGATCACCCCCGAGGTCGGGTTGGTCGAACACAGCGCGCCGCATTCCGCGATCTTGGCGCCGTGCCAGACCGCGCCCGCATGGTCGCCCCGCGCCAGCGGCAGCGCCGCGATGGTGGCGGTGTCGGTGGTGCGCCCGGCGATCACGATATCCGCCCCGGTGGCCAGTGCCGCCTGAATCTGCTCGGCCCCGGCCAGCGCCACGATGTTGCTCAGGGCGCGCAGCCGGGGCTCGGAAATTTCCGGGGCCGGGGTCAGGGCATGCACCCGGCCCGCCGCCAGCGCGGCTATCACCCGCGCGGCGGGCTGACTGGAATAAAGCCGCGCCACCCGCAGGGTCTGGCCCAGCTCGGCGGCCAGCTCGGCGGTGATCTGATACATCCAGTCCACCGTCGCGTCAGTGCCGCAGGTGCCTGCGGTGCCGATTACCAGCGGCACCCCGGCCGCCATCCGCGCCTGCATCAGGGCGCGCCATTCCGATTTCGTCGCGGCGCGGGAATATTTCGATTGCCCCGCACCCAGGGCGAACGGCCCGCTGTCGGTCGAGCCGCCGTCGATGCAGATGATGTCGGGCCGGGCCGCCACCCCGCGCGCCAGCGCCGCCCGCTCAAACCCCAACCCCAGCACGCCCGAAGGCACCAGCACCCGGGTTGTCATCTAATCCTCCAGCGCTTCGGTATCCGGCAGCGGCGGTTTCTTCAGCACCCCGCGCAGGAACAGCGGAGCGACAAAACCGCCGACGGCTGCGATCCACAGCCCGATGGCGATGGGCGAGGAAAAAAGATAGCTCCACTCGCCATTCGAGATCACCATGGCGCGGCGCAGCGCATCCTCCATGAAAGAACCCAGCAAAATGCCAAGGATGATCGGGACCGTCGGCACATCCAGCTTGCGCATGAAATAGCCCAGCACCCCGAAGCCGGTCATCAGCAGCAGGTCGAAATAGCTGCCGGTCAGCGAATAGATGCCGACAAAGCTGACCATCGTGACCAGCGGCATCAGCACCCAGGCGGGCACCAGCAGCACCTTGACGAACAGCTTGACCATCGGCACGTTCAGCACCACCAGCACGATGTTGGCGATGAACATCGAGGCGATCAGGCCCCAGACAATATCGGCATGCTCCTTGAACAGCAGCGGCCCCGGCGTGATGTTCAGCGTCATCAGCAGCGCCAGCATGACGGCGGTGGTGCCTGACCCCGGCACGCCAAGCGTCAGCATCGGCACCATCGCGCCACCGGCGGCGGCGTTGTTGCCGGCCTCGGGCGCGGCCACGCCGCGCGGGTCGCCCTTGCCGAAGCGGCCCGATTTCCCGGCCCATGATTTTTCCGCCATATAGGCCATGAACGAGCCCAGCGACGCCCCCGCCCCCGGCAGCACCCCGGCGACAAAGCCGATCCCGGTGCTGCGCAGCATGGTGGGAAAGGTGGCGCGCAGATCGCGCCACGGGATCATCATCCGGCCGATGGTCACGCCGATCGCGCTTTTGCTGCCATGGCTTTCGATGAACACGAAGACCTCCGACACCGCGAACAGCCCGACGATCGCCACCAGAAAATTCACCCCGTCCATCAGGTGCAGGTTGCCGCCGGTGTAGCGTGGCAGACCGGTGGAATTGTCGAGCCCGATCATCGCGATGCCCAGACCGATGCAGGCCGCAACGGCGGCCTTGGCCTGGTTTTTCGAGGCCACCCCGCCCAGGGTGCAGAACGCCAGCAGATAAAGCGCGAAATACTCGGCCGGGCCAAACATGTAGGCAATGCTTGCCAGCAGCGGCGCCATGATCACCAGGCCGATGATGGCAAGAAAAGACCCGACAAACGACGCCGCCCCCGAGATCATCAGCGCATCCGCCGCCCGACCGTGCCGCGCCATCGGAAAGCCGTCGAGCGTGGTCATCATCGCGGGCTCGTCGCCCGGAATGTTGAGCAGGATCGAGCTGATCCGCCCGCCATACATGGTGCCGTAATAAACGCTGGTCATCAGCACCAGCGCCTGGGTCGCATCCAGCCCCAGCGAGAACGCCAGCGGGATCAGGATCGCCACCCCGTTTGCGGGCCCGAGGCCCGGCAGCGCGCCGATCACGGTGCCCAGAAAACAGCCAACCACGGCCAGAAAAAGGGTGTAGGGCGTCAGCGCCACGCCGAAGCCGAGGTAAAGGTTTGCCAGGGTCTCCATGCGCGCGCCCCTAACCGAACAGCGCCTTGGGCCAGGCCACCAGACCCAGACCCAGACCGTATTTGAACACGACAAACAGCCCGCCCGACAGGCAGGCCCCGGTCAGCGCGGCGGGCCCGGCGCGCGGCGAAATCTGATAGCTGATCACACCGGCGGCAAGCGCCGTCGGCACGATGAACCCCAAGGGTGCCAGGGCATAGGCATAGGCCACCAGCACCACCAGGGCCACCGCCATGGCAAGCCAGTTGCGCAGGCCGGGCCATTCCGGCTCGGCATCGGGTTTCCACAGGATGGTCAGTCCACACAGCAACGCCGCCGCTGCGATCAGGATCGGAAACACCCGTGGCCCCAGCGGATCGGACAGAAAGCTGATCTGGATCTGCAGGGCGCCCGCAAAGAATGCGAGCGCCCCAAGCACCACGACCAGACCGAAGATCCGGTCGCTGTTGATCATTGGATGACCCCGATTTCCTTCGACAGCGTGGTGGTTTCGGTGATCACGCCGTCAATCCAGCCCTGGAAATCGGCCCCCACCTTGGTGAAGGGGGCAAGGCCGTTGGCTGCCATCACCGCTTGCCATTCGGCACTGTCGGCGATGGTTTGCAGCTTGGTGGCCCAGGCGTTGAAGTCGTCGTCGCTGATGCCCTTGGGGACATAAAGCCCGCGCCAGTTGACCACCTCGACATCAAAGCCCTGCGATTTGGCGGTAGGGATCTGCTCGAACCCCGGCACCGGCTCGGCGGTCAGCACCGCCAGCGCGCGCACGTCGCCCGACTTGATGAAGCCGACGATTTCCGACATGTCGCCGGTCATCGCCTGGGTAAAGCCGCCGATGGTCTGGGTGATGGCTTCGGCACCGCCATCCATGCCGATGTATTTGACCTTCGCCACATCGGTGAACCCTGCCGCCTTCAGCACCATCAGCGGTTTCATGTGGTCAAACCCGCCCGCCGCCGAGCCGCCGGCAAAGGTGACCGAGGTCGGATCGGCCTTGATCGCCGCGACCAGATCACCCAGGGTCTGGAACGGGCTGTCCTTGGCCACCACGATCACCCCGGGGTCGCCCGCGATGGCGCCGACAAAGCGCACCTGATCGGCGGTCGCGCCGCCATAGGCGTTCTGCGCCAGCCGCGTGGTGGTGGCCGACGAGGCCGCCACGATCAGCCCGGCATCGCTGTTGCGCTCGGCCACGACATGGGCATAGGCCAGCCCGCCGCCCGCGCCCGCCATGTTGGTCACCTGCACCGGCTGGGCTTCCAGCTTGAGGTCATAAAGCAGCTTGCCGATCTGGCGGCAGGTGAAATCCCAGCCGCCCCCGGCGTCGGCGGGGGCAATGCATTCGGTGGCAAAGGCCGAGGTGGTGGCGGCCAGGCTGACGATGGCGCTGGTCGCCAGCGCCGCAAGACGGATCGTTTTCATCGGTGTCCTCCCAGACATTGAACGGCAGGGCTTGCGGCGGATCGCGGCCACGGCCCTTGCGAGCCAAGCGTAAAGCTGAAAAGCTGACACCAACCTGTCACCGGCAAGGAAATCGGTCGCGATGCGCTTTCTTCTGGTCGAGGACAATCGCGAACTGGCGGCCTCGGTCGCGGCGCGGCTGGCGCTCGATGGGCACGGCGTCGATCAGGCCCACACCCTTGCGCAAGCGGCGGACTGCCTGGCCTGCGCCGGGTATGATCTGATCCTGCTCGACATCACCCTGCCCGATGGCGACGGGCGCGACTTTCTGGCCCGCCACCGCCGCGCCGAACACCAGACCCCGGTGATCGTGATGACCGCGCGCTCGGCGGTCAGCGACCGGGTCGATGCGCTCGACACCGGAGCCGATGACTACATCACCAAGCCGTTCGACTTTGCCGAACTTGAGGCGCGCTGCCGGGCGGTGCTGCGCCGCCGCGGTGGGGCGGCCCAGACCCTGCGGCGCTACGCCGACGTGGTGTTCGACCCGCTGGCGGCGACCCTGAGCGTCGGCGACGATCTGCGTGATCTGCGCAGCCGCGAGATGCGCCTGTTCGAGCTGTTCGTCTCGGCCCCCGGTCGCATCCTGTCGAAAGAGCACCTTTGCGACCGGCTGTTCTCGTTTTCCGAGCCGGTCAGCGACAACGCGATCGAGGTCTATGTCGGCCGCCTGCGCAAAAAACTGGCGGGCAGCCGGGCCCGGATCGAAACCGTGCGCGGTCTGGGCTACCGGCTGACCGAAGCATGAGCGCACGGCGCGCGCCATCGCTGCGCCGCAGGCTGGTGGTCCAGTTGCTGGCCCTTGCGGCGGTGCTGGCGGTGCTGCTGTTCGCGGCGGTGCGGTTCAGCGCCGAACGGGCATCAGAAGCCACCCTCGACGCCATTCTCGGCGCCGCCACCATCGCCATGGCCGAGGAAATCCGATCTGCCGAGGGCGGCGCGGTGATCGACCTTTCGCCCGGCACATTCTCGATGCTGGCGGCGATGGGCGACGAGCGCATCTTTTACCGCGTCAATCTGGGGGCGGCCACCCTGACCGGCTATGATGATCTGCCGCTGCCCGAGGCGGTGCCTGCGGCCCTTGCACCCATGTTCTATTCCACCCCCTACCGCGACACCCAGGTGCGCATCGCCGCCGTCAGCCGCAGCCTGCGGATCGACAACCGCCCCGCCACGCTGCTGGTGCTGGTGGGCCAGACCCGCGCGGGCCAAAGCGCGATTGCGCAAGGGCTGGCCAACCGGGCGGCGGCGGTCGGGCTGGTGGTGTTCTTGCTGGCGGTGCCGCTCAGCCTGCTGGCCGCCGACAACCTGTTGCGCCCGATCGCCCGGCTGGCGGCGGCGGTGGGGCGGCGCGGCCCGCACGATCTGCGCCCGGTGCGCGCCGCCACCCCGGCCGAGCTGGTGCCGCTGGTCGTCGCGCTCAACAGCTTCATCGCCCGCCTGCGCGGCACCCTGGCGCAAACCGAAACCTTCATCGCCGAGGCCGCCCACCACATCCGCACCCCGCTGGCGGTGATGCGCACCGAGGCCGAGATGGCGCTGCACCACTCGGGCGACGAGGCGACGCGGGCGCGGCTGCGCCGCCTGATCCGCGCGGTCGATGACAGTGCGCGCTCGGCCGGGCAGTTGCTGGACCACGCCACCGTGCTTTACCGTGCCGATCAGCAGACCCCGGCCGAGGTCGAACTGGGGGCGCTGGCGCTGGCGCTGATCGGACGCTTTCGCCCGACCGCGGAAATGAAGGACATGCGCCTGACCCTGGTGCCCGCCGCGGTGGCGCTGTGGGTTCACGGCGATGCGGTGCTGATCGAGGCGGCATTGCGCAATCTGATCGACAATGCGATCAAGTATTCGCCCGCCGAAACCGAGGTGACGCTGACTTTGGCGGCGCAGGCCGGGCAGGCGGTGATCCGTTGCCGCGATCATGGGCGCGGCGTTGCCGGGGCACGGCTGGAGGCGCTGACTTCGCGCTTTCAGCGCGGCCCCAATGTCGGCGATGTCGCGGGCTCGGGCCTTGGCCTGACCATCGTCAGCGAAGCCATGGCGGCGATGGGGGGCGATTTCGCCCTTGATGCCGCCGAAGGAGAAGGCACATGCGCCACGCTGTCGCTGCCCTTGCGCGCCGCCTGAGTGCTGCCGCCGTGGTGCTGGGTCTGGCCCTGCCGACCATCGCCCCCGCCTTCGAGATCGAGGCCGAACAGAGGTTCGGCCCAGCCGGTGCAGGGGCGCGTATCGAAGTGCTTTCGACCACCGACATCGCGATCTTCGCGCCGGTGATCGAGGGTTTCCTGCGCCGCAATCCCGCGCTCGGGGTGCATTATGTGGTGGCCTCGAGTCAGGAAATCTACCAGGCGATTGCCACCGAAGGGGCGGCCTTCGATCTGGTGATCTCGTCGGCGATGGATTTGCAGATGAAGCTGGCCAACGACGGGCTGGCGCGCGCCCTGCCGCCCGATCAGATCGCCGGGGCCGGGGCCGGGGCGAGCCTGCCCGACTGGGCGCATTGGCGCGATCTGGTGTTCGCGGTGGCGCAGGAACCGGTGGTGCTGCTGCTCTCGCCGCAAGCGCTGGCGGGCGGGCTGGCCGCGCCGCGCTCGCGCCGCGATCTGATCGCGCTGCTGCGCGATCACCCCGAGCGTTTCCGCGGCCGGATCGGTTCCTATGATCCGGTGATCTCGGGCGCGGGCTATCTGTTCGCGGTGCAGGATGCGCGGATGAGCGATTCGTTCTGGCGCCTGGCCGAGGTGATGGGGCGCCTCGACCTCAAGCTTTACTGCTGTTCGGGCGACATGATCGCCGATATCCGCGCCGGGCGGCTGCTGCTGGCCTACAATGTGCTTGGCAGTTATGCGCTGGCGGGCCGCGATGCCGGGGCTGAGGGCGCGCCCGCGGTGATCGAGCTCGAGGATTTCACCCTGACGCTGCTGCGCACCGCGCTGGTGCCGCAGTCCGCCCCCGACCCGGCGGGCGGCGTGCAATTGCTGGGGTTCCTGCTGTCGCCCGAGGGCCAGCGCCTGATCGGTGAGGCCGCCGGCCTGCCGCCGATCGACGCCGAAGCCTTTGCCGCCCACCCCCATCTGCGCCCGATCCGGCTTGACCCCGGCCTGCTGGCCCATCTCGACCGCATGACCCGGGCGCGGTTTCTGGGCGAATGGCAGGCGGCGATGGATCAGCCCTGACCCACCGCCGCGTCAGCTTTGGTCTTTTTCAATGGCGTATTTCGCCAGCAACCGGCCCTGCGCCATGAAAAAGAGGAACAGCGCCGAGGTCAGGCCGAAGGTCTTGAAATTCACCCAGGCGTCGGTGCTGAAGCTGCGCCAGATCACTTCGTTGGCGACCGCAAGGGCAAGAAAGAACACAACCATCCGCCGGGTCAGGATCATCCAGCCCTCGGGTTGCAGCGGCAGGGCCTCTTCCATCACCACGCCAAGGTAGCTTTTGCCGCGCATCAGGCCGAAGCCCAGGCTGCCCGCGAACAGCAGATAGATCATGGTCGGCTTCATCTTGAAAAAGCGCTCGTCTTTCAGCCAGACCGACAGCCCGCCGAACACCACCACCAGCACCACCGTGGCAAGCTGCATCTTCGACAGCTTGCCGGTCAGCCGCCACAGAATGCCGGTGGTGATCAGCATCAGGGGGATGAACAGCGCCGTCATCACGATGAAGCCGCTGTAGCTGCTGCCCGCGATGATGAAGGCGTGATCCTTGAGCTTCACGTAGCCCGCGAAAAACGCGACAATCGGCCCCAGTTCGAGCCCCAGTTTCAGATACGGATTGATCTTTTTTCCTGCCATCGCCTATCCCGCCATTTCCACCACCACCGCCCCGGCCGCGATCAGCGCCATCAGGGCCAGTTGCGCCCGACCGACCTTTTCCCCCAGCACCAGCCAGCCGATCAGGGCGGCAAATACCGTCGAGGTCTCGCGCAGCACCGCCGCCTGCCCCACCGTGTCGATCCGCGTCGCCAGCATGATCGACCCAAAACTGAACCACGCCACCACCGCGCCCAGCACACCGCGCCGCATGAGCGGCACCAGTTCCGACGACGGTAGCCGCCGCCACAGGTGGCGCGTGACCACCGGCATGAACACCCCGTCGATCATGAAGAACCAGGCGAGAAAGGTGAAGGGGTCATGTGTGGCGCGGATGCCGTAAGCGTCATAGGTGGTGTAGAGCGCCACGAACACCCCGGTTACCAGCGCGAGACCAAGGGCCGCCACCAGCGTATCACGCGCAAGGCGCACGTGGACCAGGTTCCAGCCGGCCAGCCCGAAGATCCCCGCCAGCAGCAGCCCCACCCCGCCCCAT
>CAYQPD010000057.1:0-14946 GCA_964419305.1 uncultured Rhodobacter sp. | reverse complement strand
CACGTGATCCCATTGCACCCGCCGCGCCAGCGCCGCGATCACCGCCCGTCGCACCAAAGGGATCAGCAAGGCCAGCCCCACCGCATCGGTAAAGAACCCCGGCGTCAGCAGCAGCACCCCGGCGATCACGATCAGCGCGCCATGCGCCAGCGGCGACAGCGGATTGCCCAGGCCCCGGTTCGTGCGATGCAACTCGGCCAGCACCGCGCGCGCCTGCTGGTGGACCAGAAACGTGCCCAGCACCCCGGTCGCCAGCACGACCCCCAGGGTCGGCCACAGCGTCAGCCAGCCCCCGACCACGATGAAAAGCGCGATCTCGATCAGGGGCACGACCACGAAAAGCGCTAAAAGCCACATCGCTTTCTCCTTGGGGCGGGCAATCTCGGGTCAGGCGGTGGACTTGCCGACACCCCTACCTTACATAAGTTCCAACGGGTGCTGTTCCAACCCCAAAGCCTGACTCCAGAGGTTGCCATGAACTCTTCGCTGATCCAATTGCTTGTGCTGGCCGGGATCGCCGTATTCCTGATCATCAAGCTCAAGAACGTGCTCGGCACCCGTGGCGGGTTCGAGAAACCGCCGCTGCCGCTCGAGGACGAGACACCGCGCGGCAAGCGCAATTTTGAAGTGATCGAGGGTGGGCCGGATCACGACATCACCGATCATGTGGCCGAAGGTGGCGCTGCCGCCATGGCATTGGCGGCGATGAAGGCGGTTGAACCGTCGTTTTCGGTCAACACCTTCCTGCAAGGGGCGCGCAGTGCCTACGAGATGATCCTGATGGCGTTCGAGAACGGCACGATAACCGAGGTCCGCCCGTTTCTGTCCGACGAGGTTTATCAGTCCTTCGCCACTGCCGTCGAGGCGCGCGAGGCTGAAGGACTGACCGTCGAGGCCAAGTTTGCCGGTCTGCGCGAACTGGCGCTGCACGAAGCCAGCTTCAACCGCGACACCGGCAAGGCCGAAATTTCGGTGCGCTTTACCGGCGAGCTGACCTCGGTGGTGCGCAACAAGGCGGGTGAGGTGGTCGAGGGCAGCGCCACCGAAATCAAGCGGCAGCGCGATGTCTGGACCTTCGCGCGCCGCATGGGGGTGGATGATCCGAATTGGCAACTTGTCGCCACCGGGGACTGATGCGTGTCCTGCTGCAAGCCCTGGGTCTGGCGTGGCTGGCGATGACCGGCCGTCCGGATCCGGGGTCGGCCGAGGTGCTGACCTTTGCCGAGCTTGACGGCTGGCACCACGACGATCACCGCGCCGCACTGGTGGCGTTTCGCGCCACCTGCGACACAATGACCGCGCCGGAATGGGGGCCGCTGTGCCGCCTTGCCGCTGCTAACGCCGACACCGACGCCGCCGCGCGGGCATTTTTCGAGCTGTTCTTCCGCCCCCTGGTGATCGGTGATCCGCCCGCCCTGTTCACCGGCTATTTTGAGCCCGAGCTGGCAGGCTCGCCCACCCGCACCCCCCGTTTTGCCTACCCGATCTATGCCAAGCCGCCGGAACTGACCGAGGGCAGCCCGTGGTATAGCCGCGACGCGATCGAAAGCGGTGGCCTGTTGCGCGGACGGGGGTTGGAGATTGCCTGGCTTGACGACCCGGTAGATGTTTACTTTCTGCAAATTCAAGGCTCTGGCCGTATCAAGATGCCGAATGGCGAGGTTGTTCGGGTGGGCTACGCCGGCAAGAACGGCCAGCCCTACCGCTCGATCGGGCAGGAGTTGGTGCGCCGTGGCAGCCTGACCGCCGATCAGGTCTCGGCCCCGGAAATCGCCGCCTATGTGCGCGCCAATCCCGGTGCGGGCAGCCGGCTTCTGGCCCACAACCCGTCTTTCGTGTTCTTTCGCAAGCTCGCCAATCTTGCCGCCGATCAAGGCCCGATCGGGGCAATGGGCCGCTCGATCACGGCGCTGCGCTCGGTTGCGGTCGATCCGGCCTATACCCCGCTTGGCGCGCCGGTCTGGATCGAGAAAGACGGCCAGGCGCCGATCCGCAGCCTGATGATCGCGCAGGATACCGGGGGTGCGATCCGGGGGCCACAGCGCGCCGATATCTTTTACGGCACCGGGTCGGGTGCCGGCAGCGCGGCGGGCAGCGTCAAGGATGGCGGGCGCATGGTCGTGCTGCTGCCGATCGACCAAGCCTACGCCATGATGCCCGACGGCTGAACCATGACCCATCGCCGTCGTCTGCGCCCCGAGGAACAGGAACTGTGGCAGGCGGTGGCGCGCACCGCCACGCCGCTGCATCCGGTGGTGGCGCGGCACCCGATCCAGAACATGCCCCCGGCGCTGACCCACAAGGTGGCGGCGGCCCAGCCCGCGCCAGCGTTCGGGCGGTTTCGGATCGGCGAAAAAGCGCGTCTCCGTCCCGGCCACGACATCCTGCTGCCGCTGGCCGACCGGCTGGCGGCCGCGCCGGTCAGGATGGACGCGAAAAGCTTCGCCCGCATGTCGCGCGGCAAGCTGGTGCCCGAATCACGGCTTGATCTGCATGGCCTGACCCTGGCCGAGGCCCATCCCGAACTGATCGGCTTCATCCTGAACGCCCAGAGTGCAGGGCTGCGGCTGGTGCTGGTGATCACCGGCAAGGGCAGGCCCGGTGCCGATCACGGCCCGATCCCGCAGCCCCATGGCGTGCTAAAGCATCAGGTGCCGCAATGGCTGCATATGCCGCCGCTTGGCCCGGCGGTGCTGCAAGTGGCCGAGGCGCATCTGCGGCATGGCGGCTCAGGGGCTTATTACGTTTACCTGCGCCGGAGCCGCTAAATCGCGCCGCGCCCGCCGCACGCCAACCGCCACCAGCCCACAAGCCAGCACGATATAGGCGGCGATGCCCAGCATCTGGTGCGGAAAATCAATCCCGGCATCAATCAGTGCCCCGGTCAGACCCGGCCCGATCGCCGAGCCCAGCACCATGATCGCCGCCGCCGTGGCCTTGATCGCGCCGATGTTGCGGGTGCCGTAGAACTCGGCCCAGAAGGCCACCGGCACGGTCGAGGCCGCCCCCGAGGTCAGCCCCATCAGCACCATGACCGGCGCAGCTACCGCCAGACTGTCAACCGAAGCAAATGCCAGAAAAAACCCCGCCAGTGGCAACTGATAAAGCGGCATCAGCCGCGCGGTGCCCCAGCGATCGACCGCCCAGCCCGAGACCAGCATCGCCACCACCGTTGCCACCGAATAGATCGGAAACAGCGCCACCAGCCCCATATGGGCCCAGCCCTTGACCTCGGCCAAGTGAACCTGCTGAAAGAAAAACGCGGTGTTGAAGGCGGCGGGTGCCAGCAGGGCGGGGACCAGAAACCAGAACAGCCGGTGGCGCAGCACATCACCGCGCGACCAGTGTCGCCCGCCCATCCCGACCGCCTGAGCCTCGTGTGCCATGCTTTGCGGGGTGCGCTCGCGCCGCAGCAGCGCCACCAGCAGCGGCAGGGCCAGCACTACCATGATTGCGGCCGCCAGCCACAGCATGCGCCAGTTCAGCACCGTCTTCAGCGCCACGAAACCCAGCGGCAGCACCGCCTCGCCAAGCGAAAACCCCAGCGCGGCAATCGCCAGCGCCCGGCCGCGATTGGCCACGAACCAGCGCGCCATTGCGACCCCGGAAATGTGGCTGGTCATGCCCTGCCCCAGCAACCGCAGGGCAAAGATCACCCCCACCAGCGCCACCGGCCACGGATTGGCCGCCATCGCAAGGCAGGCCAGCGCCAGCCCGATCAGCACCACGGTGCCCAGGCTGCGCACCCGAAAGCGGTCGGTCAACCCCCCCGCCCACAGCATCACCGCCGCGGATACGGTGGTGGCGATGCCGTAGGTGGCCCCCCACTCGCCATTGCTCAGGCCGAACTCGGCCCTTATCTCGCCGCCGAATAATGAGATGAAAAAAGTCTGGCCAAAGCTTGACAGCAGCGCCAGCAGAAAGCCTGCCAGCAGAAAAGGCGCGTTGGCCCGCAGAAACTGAAAAAATGGCATGGTGCGACCCCTTGGCGCACCCTATTGGCACCGACCGACGCGAACGAAAAGCCCCTATTGCTGAATTTCGCCCGCCAGCGCCGTCACCGGCGTCAGGATGATTTCGGTGGCCCCCTGCACTGTCAGCACGATCCCCGGCAACAGCCCGGTGCGGCCGCGTTGCTCGGCGGCAAACGCCGCGTCAACCGCGCCGATGCCCGCCATCAGAGCAATCAGCGCCGGCGAATCACCCAATGGGAAATGCCCCGCCCCCGAGGCATAGGCCGTCACATCAAGATAGGTCACGTTCAGGTCGGCCAGTTCCGCGATGTTTTTCAGATTGCCCAACCGGTGCGCCCGGCCGGTCAACCCGGCAGATAGGGTCAACATCCGGTCGCGGTCCGATCCGAAGATCACGAAAGGCTGCGGCAGCTTGCCCATTGCGGCGGCCTGGGCGCGAAAGACATCGACGTCGATGTCGGGCGAAATCAGGATCACCCCGCCAAGGTGCGACAGCATCCGCTTGTCGCCCCTTATCGCCACCTGGCGCAGCGCCTCCATCGTCAGGCCCGAGCCCATCGAGTGCGCCACCAGAAAAATGCGGTTTGCCCCGGCGCTTGCGACTTCGGTGATCAGCGCCTCAAGCCCGTCGCGGGCAAACAGCGCCGAATCGCGATCAAAGGCGTAGCCCAGCGGATTGCCGGCCGAGGGCCACGAATAATGCACCGTGACCCCCGGCATTTTCAGATCATGCGCCAGTTGGGCGATGCGGTAGGTGCCCTCGGCAAAATTGGTGTTGAAGCCATGCACAAAAATCACCGCATCACGCCCCCCGCGCGGCAACGCGGTCAGCGCATCGGCCAGATCGGCCCTGAAGGCGCGCGCATCGCGGTGCAGGACCGCCGCCGTGGTGATGAAATCGGTCTTCGGATCGGGCAGGCCGCGCCGGGGCGGCCAGGTAATCTCGCCCGCTTGGCGGTCAGGCGGCACGGCGACATCAAAACGGGCAAAGCTCGGGGTATCCGCGCGTTCTGATCCGAATTGCCCGGTTTCCGGGTCAATCGCCCGGGTGGTGCCAATAAAAATCTGGCGCACCTCGCCGACGTGCGCCGCCTGCGGGTCAAGCGTGATCTGGCCGCGCGGGGCACAGGCGACCAGCAGCACCAACACCAGGGCAATACGGATCATCGGCCCGACCTCGATTCTGCGCTAAAGCACGTAGCGGCTGAGGTCGGTCGAGCGCGACAGCGCGCCCAGATTGGCCTCGACAAACGCCGCGTCCACCACCACCACCTCGCCACCGCGATCGGGGGCGGTGAACGACAGTTCCTCGAACACCCGCTCCATCACCGTGTAAAGCCGCCGCGCGCCGATGTTCTCGACCGCCTGATTAACCTCGGCGGCAATCCGCGCCAGCGCCTGGATGCCGTCTTCGCTGAAGCTGACCGCCAGTTTTTCGGTGGCCAGCAGCGCCGAATATTGCCGCGTCAGGGCATTGTCGGGCTCGCGCAGGATGCGCACGAAATCGGCCTCGGTCAGGGCTTGCAGTTCGACCCGGATCGGCAGCCGTCCCTGCAATTCCGGCAGCAGGTCCGAGGGTTTTGCGGCGTGAAACGCCCCCGAGGCGATGAACAGGATGTGGTCGGTTTTCACCGGCCCGTGTCTGGTGGAAACCAACGTGCCCTCGATCAGCGGCAACAGGTCGCGCTGCACCCCTTCGCGCGAGACATCCGCCCCACGGGTTTCGGCCCGCGCGCAAACCTTGTCTATTTCATCAATGAAAACAATGCCATTTTCCTGAACGGCGGTAAGGGCCGCACGCTTGACCGCCTCGTCGTCCAACAGCTTGTCGGCCTCGTCGCTGATCAGCAGGTCGTGGCTTTCGGCGACCGTCAGCCGCCGCGTTGCGCGCTTGCCACCCAGCCGGCCCAGCATCTCGCCGAGGTTCATCATCCCCATCTGGCCCTGACCCGAGGGGTCGAACATCGCCATCGGGTTACCGGTCTCGGCAATCTCGACCTCGATCACGGTCTGATCCAGCTCGCCACGCCGCAGCTTGCCGCGAAACAGCTCGCGGGTCTGTTCGCGCGCGTCCTTGCCGGCAATCGCCTCAATCACCCGGTCTTCGGCCGCCTGTGCCGCGCGGGCCTTCACGTCTTCCCGCATCCGGGCGCGGGTGTCGGCCATCGCGGCATCGACCAGATCGCGGATGATGCTGTCAACATCGCGGCCAACATAGCCCACTTCGGTAAACTTGGTCGCCTCGACCTTGATGAAGGGCGCCTGCGCCAGCTTGGCCAGACGCCGGCTGATTTCGGTCTTGCCTACCCCGGTTGGCCCGATCATCAGGATGTTCTTGGGGTAAACCTCGTCGCGCAGATCGTCGCCGAGTTGCTTGCGCCGCCAGCGGTTGCGCAGCGCCACCGCCACCGCGCGCTTGGCATCAGCCTGGCCGATGATGTAGCGGTCAAGCTCGCTGACAATTTCGCGCGGGGTCAGGTCGGTCATGGCACACCCTCTTGTTGCAAACCATGTAGCCAGTGCGGGTCTGAATGCCAAGGGGGCCTTCGTATTGACTTTTTGTATATACAACAGTAGAAGCTATCCATTCGGCAAAAAAGACCGAACCAAAACAACCACAAGGACCGCTAACATGATAAAACGACACCTGAAATCCGGGAAAGGATCGTCCTTTGGTTGCCTTCGAGTGGAACGAAGAAAAACGTCAGGCCACGCTTTTGAAGCACGGCATTGATTTCAGGGATGCGGTCGAGGTTCTGGTGTCGGATCATCTTTCGGTTGGCGCCCGCAGCGAGGCCGAAGACCGCAACTTGGCAATCGGGCTTCTGAACGGCATCGCGATAGCCGTGGTCTATACCATGCGAGGCGATATTTGCCGGATCATCACCGCGCGGAGGGCGAGACGTGACGAACGAGAACACTTTGAAGCGCTTTTCTCTGGACGAGATCAGAAAACTGAAAAGCCGGACTGAATGGGACAGGCTGGCCGCCGAAGGCGACTTCAGTGGCGCGGTGGACATCGACATCGATTGGGCAAGCGCCCGAATTGTCGAGCCCGAGAACAAGAAGATGGTTTCCCTGCGGCTGGATACCGACGTGCTGGCGTTCTTTCGCAAGCAGGGAAAGGGCTACCAAACCCGGATCAACGCGGTTCTGAAGGCCTACAAGGACGCCCAGGAAAAGCACAGCTAGGCCGGGCGACCGATCCGCTCCAGCGTCAGGTTGCCGTTGGTATAGACGCAGATGTCGGCCGCAATCGCCATCGCACGTCGCGCGATGTCTTCTGCCGAAAGGTCGGTGGTCATCAGCCCGCGCGCCGCCGCCAGCGCGAAATTGCCGCCCGAGCCGATCGCCGCCACATCGTTTTCCGGCTCCAGCACATCGCCCGCGCCGGTGATCACGAACATGTCGGTGCCGTCGGTCACGATCAGCATCGCTTCAAGGTTGCGCAGATACTTGTCCATCCGCCAGTCCTTGGCCAGCTCGACGCATCCCCGTGCCAACTGCCCGGGGTTGGCCTCAAGCTTTTTCTCCAGCCGCTCCAGCAGGGTAAAGGCATCGGCGGTGGATCCGGCAAAGCCCGCCACCACATCGCGCCCACCGGGCGACAGGCGGCGCACCTTGCGCGCGGTGCCCTTGATCACGGTGGCCCCCAGTGTCACCTGACCGTCGCCCGCCACCACCACTTCGCCACCGCGCCGCACCGCCAGAATCGTGGTGCCGTGCCAGCCGGGAAAGCGCTCGTCGGTCATCGCGGCCTCCGCATCATTCCGGCACAACGCGCACCGCGCCTTGGGCGGCGCTGGTCGCCATCAGGGCGTAAGCGCGCAGCGCGGCGCTGATCTTGCGCTTGCGCGGGGCGGCGGGCTGCCAGCCTTTCGCATCCTGCGCCGCACGCCGCGCGGCCAGTTCGGCCTCGGGCACGGCCAGGTGGATGGTGCGGTTGGGGATGTCGATCTCGATCCGGTCGCCCTCAACCACCAGCCCGATCGCGCCACCGGCCGCCGCCTCGGGCGAGGCGTGGCCGATCGACAGCCCCGAGGTGCCGCCGGAAAACCGGCCATCGGTGATCAGGGCGCAGGCTTTGCCCAGGCCCTTGGATTTCAGATAGCTGGTCGGATACAGCATCTCCTGCATCCCCGGCCCGCCCTTGGGGCCTTCGTAGCGGATCACCACCACGTCGCCCGCCTTGATCTTGTTGGTCAGGATCGCGCTGACCGAATCATCCTGAGACTCGAACACCCGCGCCGGGCCCGCAAATTTCAGGATGCTGTCATCGACCCCGGCGGTTTTCACGATGCAGCCTTCGGGTGCCAGATTGCCGGTCAGCACCGCAAGGCCGCCATCGCGGGAAAACGCCCCCGCCACCGAGCGGATCGCGCCCTTGGCACGGTCAAGATCCAGCGCGTCCCAGCGGCGGTTCTGGCTGAACGCCACTTGGGTCGGCACCCCACCGGGGGCGGCCAGAAAGAATTGCTGCACTTCGGCGTGGTTGCTGCGGCTGATGTCCCACTGATCAATCGCCGCGCCAAGCGAACGCGAATGCACCGTCGGTGCCTCGCGGTGCAGCAAACCCCCGGCGTCCAACTGGCCCAGAATTGCCATGATCCCGCCGGCGCGGTGCACGTCTTCAAGGTGCACGTCGGCCTTGGCGGGGGCCACCTTGCACAGCACCGGCACCCGGCGCGACAGCGCGTCGATGTCGGCCATGGTGAAATCGACCCCGCCTTCATGGGCAATCGCCAGAATGTGCAGCACGGTGTTGGAAGACCCGCCCATCGCGATATCCAGCGTCATGGCGTTATCAAACGCCGCGCGGGTGGCGATGCTGCGCGGCAAAACCGAGGTATCGTCGTGCTCATAATAGCGCTTGGCCAGATCGACGATCCGCCGCCCGGCCTCAAGAAACAGTTCCTTGCGGTCGGCGTGGGTCGCCAGCATGGTGCCGTTGCCGGGCAGGGAAAGGCCCAAAGCCTCGGTCAGGCAGTTCATCGAATTGGCGGTGAACATGCCCGAACACGAGCCGCAGGTCGGGCAAGAAGCGCGCTCGATCGCGGCCAGGTCGCTGTCGCTGACCCCATCATCGGCGGCGGCCACCATGGCATCGACCAGATCGAGGGTCTGGGTCTTGCCGTTCAACACCACCTTCCCCGCCTCCATCGGCCCGCCGGAAACAAAGATCGCCGGAATGTTCAGCCGCATCGCCGCCATCAACATGCCGGGGGTGATCTTGTCGCAGTTGGAAATGCACACCATCGCATCGGCGGTATGGGCGTTGACCATGTATTCGACCGAATCCGCAATCAACTCGCGCGAGGGCAGCGAATACAGCATCCCGTCATGGCCCATCGCAATGCCGTCATCGACCGCGATGGTGCCGAATTCCTTGGCCACGCCCCCGGCGCGCTCGATCTCGCGCGCCACCATCTGGCCGAGGTCTTTCAGGTGCACGTGCCCCGGCACGAACTGGGTGAAACTGTTGACCACGGCGATGATCGGCTTGCCGAAATCGCCATCCTTCATGCCGGTGGCGCGCCACAGGCCACGCGCGCCCGCCATGTTGCGGCCATGGGTCGAAGTGCGGGAACGGTAAGCGGGCATGATGATCTTCCTTCGTGCAAGGGGGCAGGTCTGGAATGTCAGCACCGGGCGGCAAGATCAAGCCCCGCAGTCACCCCTATTCCGCGACATGCAGGCTGGCAGGCGGGCGGCGTGGGCTGACCGCGTCTTCCAGCCCCATCACCCGCGCCGTCAGCCCCAGGATCTCGGCCTCGCGCGCGTCGATCCGGGCGGCCAGCGCTTCGGCGTCAGGCACGTCAGCCTCGGCCTCGCCCTTGCCGATCAGGCGGCCGAACAGCCAGACCAGCAGGCGCGACAGATCGTCCATGATCAGATAGAACGAGGGCACCACGACCAGGCTCAGCACGGTCGAGACGATAATCCCGCCGATCACCGCAGTGGCCATCGGGGCGCGGAACGCCCCGCCCTCGCCCACCCCAAGCGCCGAGGGCAGCATCCCCGCCGACATTGCGATCGAGGTCATCACGATCGGGCGCGCGCGCTTTGATCCTGCCTCCATCACGGCGGCAAAGCGGTCAAGTCCGCGCCACCGCATCTCGATCGCGAAATCGACCAGCAGGATGGCGTTCTTGGTGACAATGCCCATCAGCATCAGAATCCCGATCAGCACCGGCATCGACAAGGCGCTGCCGGTCAGGATCAGCGCCGCCGCCACCCCGCCAATCGCCAGCGGCAGCGACAACAGGATGGTGAACGGCTGGATCAGCGATTTGAACAGCAATATCAGCACCGTCAACACCAGCATCAGGCCCATGATCATGGCATTGCCGAATGCCGTCATCAGCTCGGTCTGAATTTCGGCGTCGCCCGATTCGGCGATCCGCACCGAGGGCGGCAGCACCACGCTGGCGGTGATTTCCTTGAACCGCGCGGTGGCGGTGCCAAGCGCCACCCCGACCGGCAGATTGGCCCCGATGGTGGCCAGACGGTCGCGGTTCAGGCGTTCAACCACGCTCGGGCCCTCGGCAATCGCAATATCGGCAACCGCGCTCAGCGGCACCGTGCTGCCGCTGGCCGTGGTCAGCCGCAGCGCGCCGATCCGCGCCAGATCATTGCGCGAGGCATCGTTCAGCCGCACCCGCACCGGGATCAGGCGGTTGTCGAGCGCCAGCTTGGCCAGGCTTGCGTCGCCGTCGCCCAGGGTTGCCACCCGCACCACCTGCGCGATCTGGCTGGCGGTGATGCCAAGCCGCGCCGCCTGCTCGGCCCGCGGCGTGATCTGCAACTCAGGCCGCGGCAAGGCGCCTTCGGTCGCCACCTCGGCCAGCAGCGGGTCGCCCCGCAGCGCCGCCTCCAGCCGCCCCACCGCCTCATTAAGGTCGGTCTCGTTGCTTGACAGGATCGAGAACGACAGATCGCGCGCGCCGCGATCGTTAAGCTTGAAGGCGCGAATGTCGGGCACCAAAGCCAGGCGCTCGAAAATCTCGGCCTCGATCTCGCGCTGTGGGCGCACCCGGCCATGCGACTCGACCGCGGGCAGCACATCGCGCAGCCCCGGCACCTTCTGGACAATATCGCTGAGCCGCAGCAGCAGCGAATGATCCAGCTTTTGCAGCACCACCGTCAGGGTGGCGCGGCGCACGTCCAGCTTGCCGGTGGGCGAACTGCCACCCAGCACGAACAGGTTCTCGATCCCTTCGACATCGCGGATGCGCGCCACCATTTCCTTGGTGGTGCGGTCGGTCTCGGCCAGGGTGCTGCCGGGCGGCAACTCGACACTGACCGAGATGCGGCTGACATCTTCGGGCGGCATGAAGCTGCCCGGCACCTGCAACATGAAGTAGATCGAAACCGCCAGCACCCCGATCGCTGCCAGCAGCGTCAGATAGCGTCCGTGCAGGGTGTGGGCCACCAGCCAAAGGTAGCCGCGCATGATCAGGCCATCGCGCTGCGGCGCCTCGTCGGCGTCCTTGGCGCGCATCAGATAGGCCGCCATCAAGGGCGTGATCAGCCGCGCCACCAGCAGTGAGAAGATCACCGAAATTGCCACCGTCATGCCGAACTGGCGGAAATACTGGCCCGGAATGCCCGGCATGAAGGACACCGGCACGAATACCGCGACGATGGTGAACGAGGTCGCGATCACCGCCCGCCCGATCTCGGTCGCGGCATCCATCGCGGCGCGGTAGGGGGTTTTGCCCATTCGGATGTGGCGCGCGATGTTTTCGATCTCGACGATCGCATCATCGACCAGAATCCCGGTGGCCAGCGTCAGCGCCAGGAACGACACGAGATTCAGCGAAAACCCCAAGAGGTCCATCACGAAAAACGTCGGGATCGCCGAAAGCGGCAGCGCCACGGCAGAAATCAGGGTGGCGCGCCAGTTGCGCAGGAACAGCAGCACCACCAGCACCGCCAGAGCAGCGCCTTCCAGCAGGGTGCTTAGCGCCGCCTCGTAATTGCCGACGGTGTAGAACACCGTGTCATCGACCAGCGCCAGGCTGACTTCGGGGTGCGCCGCGCTGATCTTGTCCAGCGCCGCGTTGACCTCATTCGCTACTGAGACCTCGGAGGCCCCCTTGGCGCGGAACACTGCAAAGGTCACCACCGGCTGGTCGTTGAAGCGCGAAAACGAGCGTAACTCCTGATAGCTGTCGATCACCTGCCCCAGATCGCCCAGCCGCACGTGCCGCCCCGAGGGCAGGGCAATCGGGGTCTCGGCCAGCCGCGCCACCGAGCGCGCGTTGCCCAGGGTGCGGATCGCCTGCTCGCCCGCGCCAAGGCTGGATCGCCCGGCGCCCAGATCGGTATTGGTGGCGCGCAACTGCGCGTTCACCGCCGTGGCGGTGATGCCGTAGCTGTCCAGCCGCTTTGGGTCGAGTTCGACCCTTATCTCGCGGTCGGCCCCGCCAAAGCGGTCAACCTTGCCAACCCCGGGGCGGCCTTGCAGGGCGCGGGTGATGGTGTCATCGACGAACCACGACAGCTCTTCGATCGTCATGTTGGGGGCGGACACCGCAAAGGTCATGATCGCCTGACCTTCAACGTCGATCCGGGTGACGGTCGGGCTTTCGATATCGCCCGGCAGGTTGCTGCGGATCTGGTCGATCGCGTCCTTCACATCCTGCACCGCCTTGTCGGTGGGAACCTCGATGCGAAACTCGACCGCGGTGGTGGAAATTCCGTCGCTGACGGTCGAGATGATGTTCTTGACCCCGGTGATGCCCGCCACCGCATCCTCGATTTCCTTGGTGACCTGGGTTTCCATCTCGGCCGGCGCGGCGCCGGGCTGGACCACGCTGACCGCGACCAGGGGAAAGTCGATGTTGGGAAAGCGGGTGATCGGCAGGCTGTTGAACGACTGCACGCCGACCACCAGCAGCATGAAGAACGCCAGCAGCGGCAGCACCGGATTGCGGATGGACCAGGCAGAAAAGTTCATGGCTGCCCCCTCAGTTCGATGCCGCCGCAGCGGGCACCGGGTTGATGTGGTCGCCGTCGCGCACGAAAGCCGCGGCCTTGGTCACCACCAGATCGCCGATCGCAAGACCCGAGACGATCTCGATCATACCCCTGTCGCGGATGCCGGTCACCACCGCCAACCGCTCGACCAGACCGCCCCGAACCCGCATCACGGTGGCGCCTTCGGTGCCAGAGCCAAGGGCGGTGACCGGCACCGCCAGCCCCGCCCGCTCGGCCACCAGAATGCTGGCATCGACGAACATCCCCGCGCGCATCTGCTCCGGCGCATCAATGCTGATGCGTGCGCGACCCATCCTTGTCGCGGTGTCGATCGCAGGCTCGACCAGCCGCACCGTGCCGGTCAGCGCAGCATCGGTGCCGACCGCCACCAGTTGCGCGCGCTGCCCGACGGCCAGCCGCAGCAGATCGGGTTCGGCCACATCGGCGCGCAGTTCCAGCGCGCCGTCGCGGATCAGCACGAACATCGCGGGACCGGCGGCACTTGCCACGCCGCCCAGTTGCGCGTTACGCTCGACCACCACGCCCGCCACCGGCGCGATCACCCGCGTGCGGCTGAGTTGCAGGTCCACCGTGGCAATCTGTGCCTCGACCAGGGTCAGTTGCGCCTCTGCCGCCGCCAGCGACTGGGTGGCAACCGCCACCCGCGCGGTGGCCGATATGGCAGCGGCCGCCGCCTGATCCGCCGCCGCCTGCGACGCGGTGCCCTGATTTTTCAGGGTGGTGGTGCGCACATTCACCCGCTGCGCTTCATCGGCGGATGATCGCGCCTCGATCAGTTGCGCCTCGACCTGGGCGATGGCGGCGCGTGCCGAGGCGAGGGTTGCCAGAAATTGGCTTTTTTGCAGTTCCAGGGTGGCCGAGGACAGTTGCGCCAGCACCTGCCCCGCCGCCACCGTGTCGCCCACGTCCACCAGAAGCGACCGGATCGGCTGGCCCTCGATCAGCGGCGGCACCTGCACCCGCTCCACCGGCCCGACCAGCCCCGAGGCCAGCACCCGGTCGCGCAGGGTCACGCGCGCCACGGTCGAAACCGTGATCGCGGGCAGCACCGCCGCTGCCGGGGCAGGGGCGGCTTCGGCCAGCGCCGGGCCGGGGGCAAGGGCGGCAGCCAACGTCAGGGCGGCAAGGGCAAGGCGCATCACAAGGGGCTTTCGCTCGGGTTGGGGGTGGCGTCGGATACCTCGTCGAGAATCCGGTCGATCATGCGCAGGGTCAGGGCAATCAGCGCGTCGCGCGGCGCGCCTGCGTCGGATTTCTGCATGGCACTGGCCTTGACCAGCAGCACGATCAGCTCGGCATGGGTCTGAAAGCGCTGCCGCACGGTGGCCGGATCAAGCCCGGTATCGCGGGCAAAGACCGCAATCAGATAGCCGATGATCTCGGCCTCCATGTGGCTCACGATGGTGCCGATTTCGGCCTTTCGCAGCGCGGCGGCGGTGATTTCAGCCCAGATCGGGCCGTCGTCGCCGCAGATATGGCCGTGAATCCGGCTCTCGAGCGTGGTGCGCAAGCTTTGCATCGGCTGCGACGCGCCGATGATGGCGGCAAAATCCTGCTCCATGGTGGCCAGATCCTGCGTCACCAGCGCTGCGACAATGGCCGCCTTGGACGGGAAATAGCGGTAGAAGTTGCCCACGCTCATTTCCGCCGCGCGCGCCAGATCCTGCATCGACGCACCGTCAAAGCCCTTTTCGGCAAAGGTCGTGCGGATGCTGTCGATGATCATGGTCGAGCGCAGATCAGCGGCAGGAATGAGGGCTGTCAAATCGGCTATCCGTCCGCTACGGGTTGAGAATGAACGTTCATTCAGGCAATTAGTCAGTCCCGCCGCAAAGTCAAGCCCCCGTGGCTTGCGGCCCGCGGCGGGCATTGACCCGAACCGTGGTTTGGCGTCAGATCGTTCGGCCCGCCGGAATTGGCGCGGCGCGAAAATGGAAAGAGAACCGATGGCGCAGAATCGTGCCGGGTC
>CAYQPD010000056.1:0-15004 GCA_964419305.1 uncultured Rhodobacter sp. | reverse complement strand
AGCACCGCCCCGGTGGCGGTCAAAAGATGAACGGAAAGGGCCTTGAGACGCAGTTTCATCCCCGTTTGATGAACCAAAACACCCCAGCGCGCAACCCGCTCAGGCGCGCGGATGGGCCTTTTCGTAAACCGCCATCAGACGCGCGGTATCGACCAGCGTGTAGCCCTGGGTGGTTGACAGCGAGGCATGGCCCAGCAGTTCCTGGATCGCGCGCAGATCGCCCCCGGCGGCCAGCAGGTGAGTGGCGAACGAGTGGCGCAGGGCGTGCGGGGTGGCACTCGCGGGCAGACCAAGCTGCATCCGGGTCTGCGCCATCACCGCCTGGATCAGGCGCGGACTCAAGGCGCCGCCCCGCACCCCGCGAAACAGCGCCGCCGCGCGCGTCAGATCATGCGGGCACAGTGCCACATAGCGCGCCACCGCCGCCCGCGCCGCAGGCAGCACCGGCACCAGGCGCTGCTTGCCGCCCTTGCCGGTGATGCGCAGCACCTCGGCCAGCGGTTGATCGGCCCCGCGCAACCCCAAAGCCTCGGAGATCCGCAGCCCGCAGCCATAAAGCAGCATCACCACGGCACAATCGCGCGCCGCCACCCAGTCGGTGCGGGCAAAGTCGCCGACCCCCGTCATCACCTCGGCGGCGTCAGACACACTCAGCGGGCGCGGCAGGTTGCGGCGGAACTTGGGCGCGCGGGCCGACAGCACGGTGGTGGCGTCACCGCCCTCGCGCTCGGCCAGCCAGCCGGTGAAGCCCTTGACCGCCGACAATTCCCGCGCCAATGAGCGCGCCCCGACGCCACGCCCGCGCTCGTGCGCCATCCAGGCGCGCAGATCGCCCAAGGCCAGCGTGACCAGCCCGGCCAGGGTCTGCGGTCCGTCGCAATGCCCGGCGAGAAACCCCAGATACCCCGCCACATCGGTGCGATAGGCGGCCTCGGTGTTGGCCGCCACCCCGTCCACCGCGCGCAGATGGTCAAGCCAACCCGCCAGCGCGTCGCGCGCCACTGGCGAAATTGCCAGACCCGCCGCGGCGCTCACGACAGCCAGCGCCGCATCGTGCGCTCGAACACCCCGGCGAAAAAGGCCAGCAGATCGGTGCCCTGGGTCGGCTTGAACTGATGCGGGTCTTCGGCCCCCATCACCAAGAGGCCCGGCAGCCGCCCCTTGCCGAAATCAAGCCGCAGCAAGGCTTCCGAGCGGATCCACCCGGCGCGCTCGCCGTAGATCTGATCCGAACTGGGGATGGTCTGGCGCAGCGTCACCGGGCGCAGACTGACATTGCGCCCGCCCGCCACGTAATCGGCGATGAAGCCGGGTTCCGCCACGAACAGCACCTCGCCCAGCCGCCGCAGCGCCGGGTCTTCGGCATCCTGCACCGATTCCAGCACCAGCCGGATGCAATCGACACGCAGGGTCTGGGCCACCTCGCCGCCGAGGTTTTTCAGAAACTCCTCGAAGCTCAAAGGGTCGAGCATCTGCAGAATCGCGCGGTGCACCTGATTGGTGCCCGCCAGATTTTCGTAGGCCGCAGCGATCACCGAGCGGTGGGTGTCTTCCAGCCGCTCCAGCCGCGCCTCCAGCCGCTCCATGCCGATGCCGCGCAGATCGACCACATTGGTGCCCATCGCGCGCTCGTTGGCGGCGATCAGGGCGCGCATCAGATCGCGGTCCTCAAGGATCACCTCAGGCTCGGCAATGATGCGGTCACGCAGGTCCGGCTCGATCATGCAACTATCATCCAGATACTGGCTCTGGCGGCACTATACATGCTTTCAGAGAATCGTCTGCCCGGTTTTCGCCCAATCCTTCATGAACCCTTCCAGCCCCTTGTCGGTCAACGGGTGGTTGATCATGGCCTTGATCACGGCGGGCGGGGCAGTTACCACATCGGCCCCGATCAGGGCGCATTGCGAGACATGGTTGGCACTGCGGATCGAGGCGGCCAGGATCTGGGTCTTGAAGTCGTAGTTGTCATAAATGGTGCGGATATCGGCGATCAGCTCCAGCCCGTCGGCGTTGATGTCATCCAGCCGCCCGACGAAAGGCGAGATGAAGGTGGCCCCGGCCTTGGCCGCCAGCAGCGCCTGATTGGCCGAAAAGCACAAGGTCACGTTGACCATGTGGCCCTCGCCGGTCAGCACCTTGCAGGCTTTCAGACCGTCCCAGGTCAGCGGCACCTTGACCGCGATGTTGTCGGCAATGGCGGCCAGCGCCCGGCCTTCGCTGATCATCTCGGGGGCGGTCAGCGCCACCACCTCGGCCGACACCGGGCCCGCCACCATGGCGCAAATCTCCTTGGTGACCTCAAGGATGTTGCGCCCCGATTTCAGGATCAGCGAGGGGTTGGTGGTGACCCCATCGACCATGCCCAACTCGTTAAGCTCGGCAATCGCTGCGACATCGGCGGTATCGACAAAGAATTTCATCGGTTTGGTCCTTTGCAAGGCGGGGGTGGTGTTGCCCCCGCGTTGCGCGGTGTATTAGCGCAAGATCAGCGGCGGCGAAAGAGAGACAGGCGGGGCGCGGTGCAGCAATTCGGGGCAGGCGATCTGGTCGGTGTGGTGATCGCCGAGGCGCTGGGGCGCGCGCTTGGCCCGGTGCTCGATTACCGCGCGCCCGCAGCGGGCTGCGGCACCGGCGATTTCGTCGCCGTGCCGCTGGGGCCGCGCCAGGTGCTGGGGGTGGTCTGGGGGCCGGGCAGCGGCGGCTTTGATCCGGCCCGGCTGCGCACCGTGATCCGGGTGCTTGACGCCCCGGCGATGAGTGCCGAACTGCGCGCCTTTCTGGCCCGCGCCGCCGACTACACCATGACCCCCCTGCCCTTGATGCTGCGGATGGCCACCCGCGCGCCGGGTCTGATTGATCCACCCGCCCGACGCCGGGTTTACCGGCTGGGAAACGGCACCGCCGCCCGCGCCACCGACGCCCGCGCCCGGGTGCTGGCGGTGCTGGGCCGTTACGGCGGGGCGGCGCTGACGCTGACCGAACTGGCCACCGAGGCCGGGGTCAGCCCCGGCGTGATCAAGGGTCTGGTCACGACCGGCGCGGTGATCGAGGCAGACGCCGCCCGCGATCTGCCCTATCCGCGCCTTGACCCCGAACGGGCCGGGGCGCGGCTGGAAGGCGATCAGGTGGCGGCGGGCGACGCGCTGGTGGCGGCGGTCGCACTCGGCGGCTATGGCACCACGCTTTTGCGCGGCGTCACCGGCTCGGGCAAGACCGAGGTTTACCTTGAAGCGGTGGCCGAATGTCTGCGCCAGGGGCGGCAGGCGCTGGTGCTGCTGCCCGAAATCGCCCTGACGGCCGAGTTTCTGACCCGGGTCGAGGCGCGCTTCGGCACCCGCCCCGGCGAATGGCATTCGGGTGTGACCATGACCGAGCGCCGCCGCCTGTGGCGGATGGTGGCGGCGGGCGGCTGTCAGGTGGTGGTCGGCGCGCGCTCGGCGCTGTTCCTGCCGTTTCAAGACCTTGGCCTGATCGTGGTCGATGAGGAACACGACAGTTCCTACAAGCAAGAGGAGGGCGTGCTTTACAACGCCCGCGACATGGCGGTGCTGCGCGCCGCACTGGCGGGCTGTCAGGTGGTGCTGGCCTCGGCCACGCCGTCGCTCGAATCCTGGGCCAATTGCGAGGCCGGAAAATACGCCCGTCTCGATCTGGGGGCGCGCTTCGGGGTGGCCGAACTGCCGGTGATGCGGGCGATCGACATGCGCGGTGAAAAGCTGGCCGCCAATCAGTGGATTTCCGCACCGCTGGCGCAGGCGGTGGCGGCACGGCTGGCGGCGGGCGAGCAAGCGCTGCTGTTTCTCAACCGGCGCGGCTATGCCCCCGTCACGATCTGCCGCGCCTGCGGCCACCAGATCGGCTGCGATCACTGCGACGCGCGGATGGTCGAGCACCGCTTTCTCAAGCGCCTGGTGTGCCACCAGTGCGGCGCCACCAAGCCGTTGCCCACCACCTGCCCGGCCTGCGGGGTGGCGGGCCGCATGGCCCCGGTCGGGCCGGGGGTCGAGCGTCTGGCCGAAGAAGTGGCGGCGCGCTTTCCGGCCGCGCGGGTGGCGGTGCTGGCGTCGGATCTGTTCGGATCAGCCCGGGCGCTGAAAGAACAGATCGCGCTGATCGCAGGCGGCGGGGCCGATCTGATCATCGGCACCCAGATCGTGGCCAAGGGGCACAACTTTCCCCACCTCACGCTGGTTGGGGTGATCGACGCCGATCTCGGGCTTCAGGGCTCGGACCTGCGCGCCGCCGAGCGCACCTTTCAGTTGATGCGCCAGGTGGCGGGGCGGGCCGGACGCGGGGCGCGCCGGGGCGAGGCCTTGCTGCAGACCCACCAGCCCGAGCACGCGGTGATCCGGGCCATTCTGGGCGGCAATGAGGACGCCTTCTGGCGCGCCGAGGCAGCCGAGCGCCGGGCCGCCGGGGTGCCGCCTTACGGTCGCATGGCGGGGATCATCCTGAGCACGCCCGATCTGGCGCAGGCCTTCGCTGTCGGGGCCGATCTGGCGCGCCTCGACGCCCCGCTGCGGCAGATCGGGGCGCAGGTGTTCGGCCCCGCCCCGGCCCCGATCGCGCGGGTGCGCGGCCGCCACCGGGTGCGGCTGCTGGTCAAGGCCGACAAGGGCGTGCCGTTGCAGGCGGCGCTGATCGAATGGCTGGGGCAGGTGAAATGCCCCGCGTCGTTGCGGCTGGCGGTCGATATCGACCCGCAGAGCTTTCTCTGAGGATCGCGCGCCGGGGGGCCAGCCCCCCCCCAGCCCGGCCACGGGCCGGGCGTTCGCCGCTGAAAAGGGTCAACTTGACCCTTTTCCGGGCGCGGCTCACCCCCGGGATATTTTGGCAAAGGAGAAAGAGAAGGTCGCGACTGCCTCGGTGGCGCGGGCGGGATGTCCGAACCGGCGAGAGGCTCAGTTGCCCGCGGCTTTGGCCATTGCCGGGCGGATGGTGTCTTGCAGGATGGCCGCGCTGATCGGGCCGGCAAAGCGCAGCACGATGGTGCCGTTGGCGTCGATCACGAAGGTTTCCGGCACCCCGTAAACCCCCCAGTCGATGCCGCTGCGCCCGGTCGCATCGGCGGCCATAGCCGTGTAGGGATTGCCGAGTTCGGCCAGAAAGCCAAGGGCGTTTTCCGGCTTGTCCTTGTAGTTCACGCCGTAGATCAGAATACCTTCGGCCTGCATCGCCGCAAGGATCGGATGTTCGGTGCGGCAGGGGCCGCACCAACTGGCCCAGAAGTTCACCAGCTTGACGCCGGGTTCGCGCAGGGTGGCATCGCTGAAGGGCGCGCCGTCGCCCAGCGGCGTCACCGTCAGGGCAGGCGCTTGCCTGCCGATCATCGCCGAGGGCAGGCTGTCGGGGTCTTGCCGGATCATGCCGACATAGAACAGCACCGCCAACCCCGCGAACAGCAGGGGGGGCAGAAACATCAAGGGCTTAGCCATGGGTCTTTCCTTGCCGATCCTCGACTTCGTGCAGCGCCCGGCGCACTTTTGCCCCGCGCCACAGACTGAACCCCACCAGCGCCACGATCAGCGCGATAGCGACCCCATACGAGGTCAGCACCGCGAACGCGTATTTGCCAAGTTCGGGGATCATGCCAGCCTCTCGCGCGCCAGCAGCGCCTGCAAGCGGCGGACCCTTATCTCGGTGCGGGTGCGCACCAGAACCAGGGTCACGAACAGCGCAATGAACCCCGCGATGCTTAGCCACAGCGGATAGGCATAGACGTTCGAGACGTGCTGCTCGGCATCCAGCGACAGGCTCGCGCCCTGATGCAGCCCCTGATTCCAGAAATTCACCGCATAGCGTGACAACACCGCGAACACCGAGCCCACGATGCACAGCACCGAGGTCAGATCGGCCGCGGTGTCGGGGTTGTCGATCGCCTGCCACAGCGCGATGTAACCCAGATAGAACAGGAACAGGATCAGGAACGAGGTCAGGCGCGGATCCCAGGCCCACCAGGTGCCCCACATCGGCTGGCCCCAGACCGCGCCGGTCACCAGCGCGATCAGGGTGAAGGTCAGGCCGATCGGTGCCGCCGCCTTGGCCGCCAGCGCCGAGACGTGGTGCCTGCGGATCAGCCAGACCAGCGAGGTCACCAGCATCATCATCCAGGCGTTGATTGCCAGCATCGCACTGGGCACATGCAGGTAGATGATCTTGACGGTCGAGCCCTGCTTGTAATCATCGGGGGTGAAGAAGAACCCCCAGACCAGCCCGCCGACCGTTGCCACCAGCGCCAGCCCGGTAAACCACGGCAGGACCCAGGCCGAGGTCTGCATGAACTTCTTTGGATTGGCGTATTCCCAGAGCGACATGATGGTGACTTACGTCCTTATCTCTTTGGCCTCAACAGCCTATCACGTAAATGTTCAGCGCAAATTGACGCGGATTGCCGCAGCCGAGGCGAACGGCAGCAGCGCCGCCACCCCCGCCGTAATTCCCGCCAGCAGCAGCAACGGGGTGCTGACCGCCAACCCAAGCGCCCCGCGTTTGACGACCTCCGCCCCGAAGATCAGGGTCGGCACATAAAGCGGCAGCACCAGCAAGCTCAAGAGCAGCCCGCCGCGCTTCAGCCCCACCGTCAGCGCGGCACCAAACGCCCCGATCACCGACAGCGCCGGGGTGCCAAGCGCCAATGACGCCACCAGCCAGCCATAACCCGCCCCCGGCAGGTTCAAAAGCAGCCCCAGCACCGGGGCCACCAGGGTCAGCGGCAGCCCGGTCACCAGCCAGTGCGCGAAGGCCTTGATCGCCACCACCCCTTCCAGCGGGATCGGCGCGGTGGCCAAAAGGTCCAGCGAGCCATCCTCGAAATCGAGCGCAAAGATGCGGTCCAGCGACAACAGGCACGCCAGCAGCGCCCCGACCCACAGGATGCCGGGCGCGATTTTCGCCAGCGTCGCCCCCTCGGGGCCGACCCCCAGCGGCACCAGCACCGCCACCAGCAGAAAGAACGACAGACCCAGGCCGAAGCCGCCACCGGCCCGCATCGCCAGCCGCAGATCGCGGATCAAGAGCGCGATCATTGAAAGGCCTCGTCGAACGCCGAGGCCATGCCGCCCTCGGCCGGGGATTTTGCGCGGTAAGGGGCAAGGTCCAGCACTTCGGCCTCGTCCAGCCCGAGATCAATGTGGGTCGCGATCAGCGCCAGCCCCCCCGCCGCCAGATGGGCCCGCACCACGCCGGCGAACAGCGCCACCGACGCCGCGTCAAGGCTGATGGTCGGTTCGTCCAGCACCCAGATCGGCCGCCCGGTGACCAGCAGCCGCGCCAGCCCCAGCCGCCGCTTCTGCCCGGCCGAAAGATTGGCCGCCTGCCGCGCACGCAACTCGACCAGGTTCATCTGATGCAGCGCATCCTCGACCCGGTCGGTGCCGTAAACCGCGGCCCAGAAGCCCAGATTTTCGGCCACCGTCAGGGTCGCCTTCAGCCCGTCGGCATGGGCGGCATAGGCCATCGCCTCGGCGGGCAGCGAAACCGACCCCGCCAGCGCCGGCTGCAACCCCACCAGAGTGCGCAGGATGGTGGTCTTGCCGATCCCGTTGGGGCCGCGCAAGATCAGCGCATGCCCGGCCCGCAGGGTGAAGCTCACCCCTTCCAGCACGGTCAGCCCGCCGCGCGCGCAGGCCAGATCGGTGACGCCAAGCGCCAGCGCCGACCCAGAAGGGGCACCCGCGCTCACGCGCTGACCGGCAGCAGGGCGGCGGCAATCCGGCGGCCTTCGGCCAGCAGCACGTTGTAGGTGCGACAGGCGGAAGGGGTGGCCATCACCTCGACCCCGATCCCGCAGGCCTCGAGCGCCGCGCGCAACGCCCCCGACAGCGGGGCGATCTCGTCGCCCATTCCGACAAACAGCACATCCACCCGGCCCGCCAGCGCCAACGGCGCGGCACTGTCACCGAGGCCCCCCCACGGCCCCGCCCCGGTGGCCGTTACCAGCACCGGCCCGCGCAGCACCACGCCGTCAATGCGGAAAAACCCCGGCCCATAGCCGTCGATCGGCCGCGCCGCGCCATAGCTGATCTCGCGCACCTGCATCGGCTCAGGCCTTGGGTCCGGCCACTTCGGCCCCGGTTTCCGGGTCGATCTTCGGCTTCTCGCTGCGGTCCAGCCCGAGGAACAGCACGATGTTCTTGGCGACGAAAACCGAGGAATAGGTGCCGAGGATCACCCCGAAGAAGATCGCGAAGGTCAGGCCGCGAATCACGTCACCGCCGAAAATCAACAGCGCACCAAGCGAGATCAGGGTGGTGAACGAGGTCATCAGGGTGCGGGCAAGGGTCTCGTTGACCGAGATGTTCATCACGTCGCGCAGCGGCATCACCTTGTATTTGATCAGGTTTTCGCGCAGCCGGTCGAACACCACCACGGTGTCGTTGATCGAATAGCCCAGAATCGTCAGCAGCGCCGCGATGATCGTCAGGTCGAATTTCAACTGCAATGCGGCAAACATCCCGATGGTGATGAACACGTCATGCACCAGCGCCGCCACCGCCCCCACCGCATACTGCCACTCGAAGCGCAGCCAGATGTAGATCAGAATCGCCCCGGTCGCCCCGGTCATCGCCAGGATCGCCGACCAGATCAGCTCGCCCGAGACCTTGGGCCCGACTGATTCGACCGCCGTAAAGCTGATCTCCGGGTCATGTGCCTTGAGCGCGGTTTCCATCGCCGCGATCAACTCGGGCGTCACCGCCTCGGAGCCCTCGAGCGCCGCAATCCGGATCTGCGCGACATGCTGATCGGCGCGAAACGACGGGTCGAACACTTCGGTGATCGCCACATCGCCGATACCCAGCGGCTTCAGGGTGGCGCGGTAGGCCGCAACATCGACCACCGTGGTCGAATCGGTGCGGATCGTGGTGCCGCCCTTGAAGTCGATACCGAAGTTCAGCCCCATCACCGCCCACAGCGCCAGCGCCAGCACGGTCAGCACCGCCGAGCCGCCGAAGGTCAGATAGGCATGCTTGAAAAAATCGAAATGGGTGTGCTCGGGGGCAAGTCTCAGCCGCATGATCGCTCTCCTTACACCACGATGGTCTTCGGTCGCCGCCAGGCGAACCACGATTCGATCAGGAGCTTGGTCACGAACAGCGCGGTGAACACCGAGCTGAGGATGCCGATCCCGAGCGTGATGGCAAAGCCCCGCACCGGCCCCGCCCCCACCATGAACAGCACCGCCGCCGTGACAAAGGTGGTGATGTTGGCGTCAATGATGGCCGACAGCGCGCGCTCGTAGCCGATCTGGATGGCGCGCGCCGGGCCCTTCTGCACCCGCAATTCCTCGCGGATGCGCTCGAACACCAGCACGTTGGCATCCACCGCCATGCCGATCGTCAGCACGATCCCGGCAATGCCCGGCAACGTCAGGGTGCCGCCGACGATCGACAGGGCGGCAAAGATCAGCGCCATGTTGACCGCCAGTGCGATATTGGCGAACACCCCGAACAGCCCGTAAGAGCCCACCATCCACAGCACCACCAGCACGATGGCGATCAGGGCCGCCACCCGGCCCGCGTCGATGCTGTCCTGCCCCAGCTCGGGGCCGACGGTGCGCTCTTCAAGGAAAGTCATCTCGGCGGGCAGCGCGCCGGCGCGCAGCAGCACCGCCAGCTTGGTCGATTCCTCGACCGAAAAACGCCCGGTAATGATGCCCGACCCACCCGGAATATGGCTTTGGATCACCGGGGCCGAAATCACCTCGTCGTCAAGCACGATGGCAAAAGGCGAGCCGATGTTGGCGGCGGTATAATCGCCGAACTTGCGTGCGCCACTGGGGTTGAAACGGAAATTCACCGCCGGGCGGCTGTTCTGATCAAAAGCCGGCTGGGCATCGACCAGTTCTTCGCCGGTCACCACCGGGGTGGCCTCGACAATGTAGAACACCCCCTTCTCGTCCATCGAGGGCAGCAGCAGGTTGCGCGCCCCCGCCGTGGCCCCGGCGTCCTGGGTGCGCCCGACCACGGCGTTGAAGGTCAGCTTGGCGGTGGTGCCGATCAGCGCCTTCAATTCCGCCGCCGAGCCGATCCCCGGCACCTGGATCAGAATCCGGTCCTCGCCCTGGCGCAGGATGGTGGGCTCGCGGGTGCCGACTTCATCGACCCGGCGGCGGATGATCTCGAGGCTTTGCTGGATGGTGCGGTTGTCGGTGGCGGCGCGCTCGGCCTCTGACAGTTGCACCACGATCACCTCGCCTTCGGCGGTGACTTCGATATCGTTCTGGCCGATCCCGGTCAGGCTGACCACCGGACGGGCCAGCGCGCTCACGGCCTCCAGCGCCGCGCTGATCCCGGCGGGATTGGAGATCGCCACCCGCAGCACCCCCGGCACCGAGGGCTGGCGGCGCACCGATCCCACCGTATCGCGCAACTCCCGCAACGCGTCGCGCACATCGGGCCACATGCCGTCGATCCGCGCGGCATAGACATCCGCCACCTTGACCTCGGCCAAAAGATGCGCCCCGCCGCGCAGATCAAGGCCAAGGTTCATCAGCCCCGAAGGCAGAAACCCCGGCCAGGCCGCCAGCGCCGCCGCCTGCTCGGGCGTGGCCTGCCCGCCCGCCGCCGCAATCGCCTTGGCCGCGTCGTTATGGGTCTCGACCCGGCTGTAGAAAAGATTGGGGCTCGCGTAGATCAGACCGAGGGCGCAGATGCCCGCGATCATCACGCGCTTCCAAAGCGGAGTGTTCATGGCGTCAGCAATCTGTCATCGGGCCATCGGTCAGGCGGCGGTGGCGGGTTCGGTTTTCGACATCACCTGGGCGATCGAGCTGCGCATGACGCGCACCTTGACGCCTTCGGCAATCTCGACCTCGAGCACACCGTCGTCGTTGACCTTGGACACCTTGCCCAGAATCCCGCCTTGGGTCAGCACCTGATCACCGCGCCGCAGCGCCTCGACCATGGCCTTGTGTTCCTTGGCCTTTTTTTGCTGCGGCCGGATCAGCAGGAAATACATGATGCCGAAAATCAGGACCAACGGCATGAAGCTGGACAGGGCACCAAAGGCACCGCCACCTGCGGCGGCCTGGGCAAAGGCGGGAGTAATCAGCATCGGTCTTCCTTTTCACCGGACGGGGTGCACCCCCGAAATTTTCAGCCCGCACCCTAGCCGCGCGCCGTGCCAATGACAAGCCAGCCCGGCCCGCTTGCACGCCGACCCGATACCGGCAAAACTGGCAGGCGCAGTTGACGTCTGGCACGATTTCCTTTAACGCCATTTCATCCCGGACAGGGAACCGACGCCGGGACGCCCGGATAAGCAGCGTCCCCTTATTTTGTTGCGGTCCGATACCGCATTCACAGGACGCCCATGACCAAATTCTCCGACCTCGCGCTGGACCCGCGCGTGCTGCAGGCCGTGCAGGAAGCCGGCTACGAGACCCCCACCCCGATCCAGGCGCAGGCGATTCCGCATGCGCTGGCGGGCCGCGACGTGCTGGGCATTGCCCAGACCGGCACCGGCAAGACCGCAAGCTTTGTGCTGCCGATGATCACCCTGCTGGGTCAGGGCCGGGCCAAGGCGCGGATGCCGCGCAGCCTTGTGCTGTGCCCGACCCGCGAGCTGGCCGCGCAGGTGGCCGAGAACTTCGAGATCTACGCCAAATATTCCAAGCTGACCAAGGCCTTGCTGATTGGTGGCGTATCGTTTGGCGAGCAGGACAAGCTGATCGACCGCGGGGTTGACGTGCTGATCGCGACGCCGGGCCGCCTGCTTGACCACCACGAACGCGGCAAGCTGTTGCTCAACGGCGTGCAGATCATGGTGGTGGACGAAGCCGACCGGATGCTCGACATGGGCTTCATTCCCGATATCGAGCGCATCTTCGCGCTGACCCCCTTCACCCGCCAGACCTTTTTCTATTCCGCCACCATGGCCCCCGAGATCGAGCGCATCACCAATGCGTTCCTGTCGAACGCCGTGAAGATCGAAGTGGACCGCCAGGCGACCTCGGCCGAGAACATCGAGCAGCAACTGATCCGCATCACCCCCTCGCGCAAGGATCGCAGCTTTGCCGACAAGCGCGAGGTGCTGCGCGCCCTGATCCGCGGCGAAGGCGCGGCCTGCACCAACGCGATCATCTTCTGCAACCGCAAGATGGATGTCGATGTGGTGGCCAAGTCTCTGAAACAGCACGGCTTCAACGCCTCGCCGATTCACGGCGATCTGGATCAGTCGGTGCGCACCCGCACCCTTGACGGCTTTCGCGATGGCACCATTCACCTGCTGATCGCCTCGGATGTGGCAGCGCGGGGGCTGGACATTCCGGCGGTCAGTCACATCTTCAACTTCGACGTGCCCAGCCACCCCGAGGATTACGTCCACCGCATCGGGCGCACCGGCCGGGCCGGGCGCTCGGGCAAGGCGATCACCATCGCCACCCCTTACGACGACAAATACCTGGCTGCGATCGAGCATCTGGTCAAGCAACCGATCCCGCTCGGCACCCTGCCCGAGGGTTTCGTGCTGACCGAATCCGACGCGGTGGACGCGCCGCGCTCGGCCGGACGCGATGAGGGCAAGCCCGCGCGTAGCGGTCGGGGCCGCAGCGGTAGCAGCCGCGACCGTGGCCATGACCATGACCGCCCTGATCCGCGCCCGCCCCGCGTTGACGCCCCCACAGCGGTCGAGGTGGTCGAGCCGACCCCCGCGCCCGAAGTGCAGCCGCTGCCCGAGGTCGTGACGGCACCCGAAGCGCGCCCGGCGCCACCGCGCCATGACACGCCGCGCGAACCCCGCCGCGACGATCACAGCCGGGACCGGCGTGAAAATCGCGGCGACCGGGTGTTGGGTTTGGGCGACCACGTGCCCGATTTCATCCTGCGCAGCTTTCGCGTCGCAACCGTCACGCCCGACACAACCGAGAGCGAAGACCCGGATGAGGGCGACAAGGGCTAAGCCGATCCTGATGCGGTTTGCAAGGAATCTGAACCATCCGCTCGTCAAGCCCTTGCGGTCTTCCTCGCTGGCCTACGCGAAGAAAGACCGCAAGGGATTGATGAGCGCGCGGTGACTGGATCAAATCAAGGGCAGACCGCTTGACCAAACAAAAAGGGGCGCAAAAGCGCCCCTTTTTCATGTCTCGGCAGGCGCGGTCAGCCTTCTTGCAGGCGGCTGACCACCACCACCACTTCGGGCTTCTTGCCGATTTCCTCCATCGCCACCTGCCGCACGATGCGGCGAATCGCATCGTCAAGCTTGTCGTCGTCGCGCAGCAGCTTGGCCCCGGCCTTGGCCAGAAATGCACCCAACTCGCCCTCGATCTCGTCGGCCAGCGGGCTGCCGTGCTTGCCAAGGTCCGGCAGGCCCATCAGCTCGACCCAAGGCTCGCCCAGGGGTGCGTCAAGTTCGTCCAGGATCACCGTCACCAGCACCAGGCCGTTCATCGCCATCCGCAGCCGGTCGCGCACCACCCCGTCGCGCGCCCCGATCTGCACCGAGCCGTCAAGGTAGCTGCGCCCGGTCTCGATGAACTCGGTCACATCGGGCGACTCGCCGGTCAGATCGGCCATCATGCCGTTCGAGACCAATTCCGCAGCAATGCCGCTGGTCAGGGCGACCCGGACATGTTCGCGCAGGTGGCGGTGCTCGCCGTGCATCGGCACCAGCATCTTGGGCGCGAGAATCGCATGCACGGTCTGAAGATCGGGCCGGTTGGCGTGGCCCGAAACGTGATAGCGGCCCTCGTCATCGCTGACCACATCGACGCCCATCTCGCTGAAAGCGTTCATCACATGGATCACGCCGCGCTCGTTGCCGGGGATGGTTTTCGACGAAAACAGGAACAGATCGCCCTCTTTCATCTCAAGCCCAAGATACTTGCCGCGCGCCAGTTGCGCGCTGGCGGCGCGGCGCTCGCCCTGACTGCCGGTCACGATCAGCATCAGGTTGCTGCGCGGCACGTCCAGCGCCTGCTCGGCGGTGACCATCGGCGGCATTCCGGTCAGCACGCCGGTCTCTTGTGCCACCTTGACCATGCGCTGCATCGCGCGGCCCAGCAGGCAGACCGAGCGATCGGCCGCCCGTGCCGCCTCGGCCAGGGTTTTCAGCCGCGCCACGTTCGACGCAAACGTGGTCGCCACCACCATGCCGGGCGCGGTTTTGATCAGATCGCGGATCGGATCGCGCAGGGTGATTTCCGAGCGCCCGGGGTGCAGCGAGAAAATGTTGGTCGAATCGCAGATCAGCGCATGCACCGGGCGCTCGGCGGCGATGGCGCGAAAGCTGTCGGCGTCCCACGGCTCGCCCACCAGCGGGGTCGGATCCAGCTTGAAATCGCCGGTATGCACCAGCCGCCCGGCCGGGGTGTCGATGATCAGGCTTGAGCATTCCGGGATCGAGTGGCTGATCGGCACGAACTGCACCTTGAACGGCCCGGCCTCGACCACCGCCGGGCGCGGCTCGACCACCGTGATGGCATCGACCGGGTGGCCGAATTCCGCGAATTTCAGCCGCCCGATCCCGGCGGTAAAGCGCCGGGCATAGATGCGGGCCTTCAGGCGCGGCCAGAGGTGGCCAAGCGCCCCGATATGGTCTTCATGGGCATGGGTGATGAAGATCGCCTCGATCCGGTCGGCCCGCGCCTCGAGCCAGGCGATGTCGGGCAAGATCAGATCGACGCCGGGGGTGCTGTCCATATCGGGGAAGGTCACCCCCAGATCGACCACGATCAGGCGCTCGCGGCCCTCGGGGCCATAGCCATAGACATAGCAGTTCATGCCAATCTCCCCCGCGCCGCCGAGGGGAAGGTAAATCAGTCGGTTGGTCGTCATGCAGTATCCAGTTCCTTGTTCAGTCGGTTGATGAGCACGAGACCATGCATGGTCAAATCGTCCTCGACAGCATCAAACAGCGCGGTTCCCTGCCCAAACAGGGGGGCAAGTCCGCCCGTGGCGATGACCTTCATCGGGGTGTCGCGCGCTTCGCGGATGCGGCGCACGATGCCCTCGGCAAGGCCGATGTAGCCCCAATACACGCCAGACTGCATGCAGGCCACCGTATT
>CAYQPD010000055.1:0-15501 GCA_964419305.1 uncultured Rhodobacter sp. | reverse complement strand
GAATTCCTTCCAGCATCCGGGCCATGGGTGCTACGATTGAACTTCCCCTGTGGCTGGTGGTGCTGGTGCTGGCCTTCGCGGCAGTGGCGGCGCTTGACCGGGTGCTGATGCCCTCGGCGCGGTGGTTTGTGCGCAGCCGGATGGAGCGGCTGGTGGCGCGGCTGAACGCCCGGCTGGAGCGCCCGATCGAACCCTTCAAGCTGATGGCGCGGCAAGACATGATCGTGCGGCTGGTGCATGACCCCAAGGTCATGGCGGCGGTGGTCGAGCAGGCCCACGCGAGCGGCGTGCCAGAAAGCGTGGCGCTGCAGGAGGCCAGGGTTTACGCGCGCGAGATCGTGCCGGGGTTTTCGGCCCTGCTTTATTTCGGGGTGGCGGCGCGGCTGGCGCGCTGGCTCAGCCGGGCGCTTTACCGGGTGCGGATCGGCAAGGTCGATGCCGCGCTGGCCCATATCGACCGCCAGTCCACCGTGATCTTCGTGATGAATCACCGCAGCAACATGGATTATGTGCTGGTGACCTGGCTGGTGGCGGATCGTGGCGCGCTGTCCTATGCGGTGGGCGAATGGGCGCGGATCTGGCCGCTTAGCCGTCTGATCCGGGCGATGGGGGCCTATTTCATCCGGCGCAAGTCGCGCAATGTGCTTTATCGCCGGGTGCTGGCGCGCTACGTCCAGATGGCGACCGCCGAAGGGGCCACCCAGGCGGTGTTTCCCGAAGGTGGGCTTAGCCTCGACGGCCGGGTCGGGGCCGCGAAGATGGGGCTGCTGGGCTATGTCGTGGCCGGGTTCGATCCGGCCGGGCGCGATGTCGTGTTCGTGCCGGTGGCGATCGCCTATGACCGGGTGCTGGAGGATCGGCTGCTGGTCGAGGCCGGGCAGACCGGGGTGCGCAAGTTCCGCGCCAGCAAGCTGGCGATTGCGGGCTTCATCGCGCGCAACGGCTGGCGGATGATCCGGGGGCGGTTCGCCGGCTTCGGCGCGGCGGCGGTGGCGTTCGGGGCACCGGTCAGTCTGCGCGACTATCTGGCGCGACCGGGGGCCTCGACCGAAGGGCTGGGGGCGGTGCTGATGGCCGAGGTGGCGCAGTCGCTGCCGATCCTGCCGGTGCCGCTGGTGGCGGCGGTGGTGGCGGCCGGGCCGGTGCTGCGCGCCGATCTGGGTCTGCGGCTGGCCGAGACGGTGGCGCGGCTGCAAGCGCTGGGCGCGGTGCTGAAGCTGCCGCCCGCCGGGGCCGACGCGGCGCTGGCGCAGGGGCTGGCGGCGCTGACGGCGCGCGGCATCCTGCGCGACGGCCCGTTGGGGCTGGAACCCGATCCCGGCCATGCCGCGCTGCTGGCGTTCTACGCCGCCCCCGTGCTGCAACGGCTGGAGGCCGGGGTCGAGACCCAGCCGATCCAGGTGCCCGAGGTCGCGGCCGAGGCCTGAGCGCGGGGTGAAGATTTTATATTCATTATCTTGAATTCGTTTTGTCGCCCTGCTATGTCGCCCTTGACGCGGGCGCATGGGGTGCCCGCCCGAAACAGGATGACCACCATGACCCTTGACCGCACCGTGCTGCTGTTTGCCGGCACCATGATCTTGCTGAGCGTGGCGCTGACCGTCTGGGTGTCGCCGCTGTTCGTGTGGCTGACGCTGTTCGTCGGCGCGAACCTGATCCAGTCGGCGCTGACCGGCTTTTGCCCGGCGGCGACGCTGTTCAGCAAGCTGGGCGTGAAAACCGGCTGCGCCTTTCGCTGACACGGGGCTGGTAGCCGCTGTGGGAGTCGAACCCACACGCCCCTGCGGGCAACGGATTTTAAGTCCGGTCTGTCTACCATTCCAGCAAGCGGCCGCCGCATCCCTGTCTGGCACAAGCCCCTGCCGGCTTCAACGCCCGTTTGGCCCGCCGCGCCCGCGCGACGATCCGGCGGGCTTGACACCGGGAAAGATCGGCCGACCGACCACCCGATCTAGCGAGTGATCGCGAAATTTCACCAGCCCTAGCAAGCTGTTGCAACTTATCCACAGCAACTGCGCCTCTCAAGCTTTTGATTCTTGCAATAAATCGCCAACTGCTGCATCTTGAGGCCGAAGCGGGCATTGAAGACCCGCCTTGAGGCGTGATCGGAAAGGCAGGTCACATGTCGATGCGAACCCTCTGGACAGCCGGGTTGCTGGGCCTTGCCCTTGCGACCACGCCGCTCGTTCCGGCTGCGGCGCAGACCCTGCGCGTGATGGAGGGCTCGGTTACCTCGGCCCTCAATGTGCCGATGAACCGCGCCGTGGTGGTGGAAAGCGACGTGCCGTTTGCCGAGTTGTCGATTGCCAACCCCGGCATCGCCGATATCTCGACCCTGTCGGACAAGTCGATCTATGTGCTGGGCAAGGCCCCCGGTCGCACCACCCTTACCCTGCTGGGCGCTGACGGGCGGCTGATTGCCAATGTCGAGGTCCAGGTTTCGCCCGACATTGCCGAATTCAAGGAACGCCTGCGCCAGATCCTGCCGGGCGAGCCGATCGAGGTGCGCACCGCCAACGATGGCATCGTGTTGTCGGGCACGGTGTCGTCAACCGCCAAGCTGGACCGCGCGCTTGATCTGGCCAACCGCTATGCGCCGGATCGGGTGTCGAACCTGATGAGCGTGGGCGGCACCCAGCAGGTCATGCTGAAGGTGCGCTTTGCCGAAATGCAGCGCTCGGTCTCGAAGAACCTGAGCGCCTCGCTGGGGATCAATTCGACCAGCGGCAATTTTTCGCTGAACCTTGGCAGCGGCCAACTGACCAACGGGGTGACAAACGATGCCGTTCTGGGCGGGGCCACCCCTTCCAGCGCCAGTGCCAACGGCATTGCCGGGATCGGTTTTTCGGCCGGCTCGCTGCAATTCGGGGTTCTGCTTGAAGCGCTCGAATCCAAGGGCGTGGTGCGCACCCTGGCCGAGCCCAACCTGACCGCCCTTTCCGGGCAAGAGGCCAAGTTCCTGGCGGGGGGCGAGTATCCGATCCCGGTATCCGATGGCAACGGCGGCATCGGCATCGACTACAAACCGTTCGGGGTCGAGCTGAACTTCACGCCGGTGGTGGTGGATGGCGACATCATCAACCTGACGATCAACGCGGCGGTGTCGTCGATCGACAGCACGGTGACGGTGCAGAACGCCGGCTTCAGCCTGAACGCCTTCAAGCGCCGCGAAACCTCGACCACGGTCGAGATGCGCGACGGTGAAAGCTTTGCCATTGCCGGGCTGTTGCAGGACGATTTCCGCGATCTGAACGGCCAGGTGCCGTGGCTGGGCGACATCCCGATCCTGGGCGCGCTGTTTCGCAGCGCCGACTATCAGCGCGCGCAAAGCGAGCTGGTGATCATCGTGACCCCGCATCTGGTAACGCCCACCCGGGGCGAGGCGCTGGCCCTGCCGACCGACCGGGTGCGCATCCCGACCGAAAAAGAGCTGTTCCTGTTCGGCCAGGTCGCTGGTCGCAACACCGGCGCTGCGGGCGAAGTGGCACGGCAGGATTTCAGCGGCTCTTACGGCTATGTGATGGAGTGAAGATGCAGGGGCACAGGCGTCACTTGATGGCCGCAGCGGCGGCTCTGGCGCTGGCCGGGTGCAGCAATGCTGAACTCGGATCGGAAGTCGATAGCGGCAGCTTCGGCAATGCCACCATGAACAACCTGCTGGTCCAGACCGGACAGCTCGATTACGTCGTGGCCCTGGGCAGCCGCTTTGCCGCCGAGGTGCCCTCGACCGTGACCTTTGCCTTCAACAGCGCGACCCTTGATGGTGCGGCGCGCACGGCGCTGGATGCGCAGGCCAACTGGATCAGGCAATTCCCCGAGGTCCGGTTCCGGGTTTACGGTCACACCGATCTGGTCGGATCAAACGCCTATAATCAGGCGCTCGGCCTGCGCCGCGCGCGCGCGGTGGTGGCCTATCTCGGCAGCCGCGGCATCAGCCGCTCACGGCTGGAGGCGATGGTATCCTATGGCAAGACCCAGCCGGTGATCGACACCCCCGCCCCCGAGCAGCGCAACCGCCGCACGGTGACCGAAGTTTCGGGCTTTGTTCAGAACGCGCCGCTGATCCTGAACGGCAAATATGCCGCCGTGATCATGCGCGAATATCTGGCGCTGGCCGTGCGCCCGCACCCCGCCAACCAGATCGTCGCAACCCAGACCAACCCCGCCCCATAGGCGGCGTCGGTCTGTTTCGAGAATAGGTGAAATCATCGAATGACGATCTTTTAGCCCCATTCTCGCCAACATTCTGCAGCAACTTCATCGCAACGGGAAAACCGCGCGGCCCCAAGGCGGCGCACGGGTTTTCGGGGGGGTGCCCGAAAATCCGGCACTGGAAGGACGAGAGGCAATGACGGGCGTGACAACTCTGCAACCGGATTCAGCACCGATCGTCGCGTGCACGATTTCGCGCGACGTGCAGAATTTCGAGCGGCTGATCGACGACATGGAAGTGGAGCTTGGCGAACGCTGGGGCGATCTGTCGTTCGCCGATGCGCTGGACTTTCTGGAACAGCCCGAGGCCGCCGCGCTGGAATTCGTGGCGGTTGCGGTCGATGCCAAGGACGAGGCCGACCTGGCGCGGATCACCGACATCATCCGCACCGCCCGGGCCAGGAATATCAAGGTGGTGCTGATTGCCGATCAGATCAGCCCGCTGGTGCTGCATCAGTTGCTGCGCCTCGGGGCCGAGGACTTTGTGCCCTACCCGCTGCCCGATGGCGCGCTGCACGAGGCGATCGAGCGTCTGCGCAAACCCGCGCCGCCGCAAGCGCCCGCACCCCCTTCCCATGATGCCAGCGCCGCCACCGCGCCGCATGCCCGCCCCACCATCAAGGCCTCGGGCGACCGCGATGGCGTGGTGCTGCCGGTGCATGGCATGGCAGGCGGGGTCGGTGCCAGCACCTTTGCCACCAACCTGGCCTGGGAACTGGCCAACTGCGATGCCTCCAAGGCCGCCCGGGTCTGCCTGATCGACCTCGATTTCCAGTTCGGTTCGATTGCCACCTATCTTGACCTGCCGCGCAAGGAAGCGGTGTTCGAGATCCTGTCCGATACCGCCAGCGCCGACAGCGACAGCTTTCTGCACAGTTTGCAGACCTATAACGACCGTCTGCACGTCTTCACCGCGCCGCCCGACATGCTGCCGCTCGACATCGTTCAGCCCGACGATGTTGTGCGCATCATCGACATGGCCAAGGCCAATTTCGACTTCGTGGTGATCGACATGCCGACCACCGTCGTCAGTTGGACCGAAACCGTGCTGGCCCAGGCCCATCTCTATTTCGCGCTGCTCGAGCTTGATCTGCGCTCGGCCCAGAACGTGCTGCGGCTGATGCGGGCGCTGAAAGCGGAAGAACTGCCGCACGAAAAGCTGCGGTTCGTGTTGAACCGGGCACCGAAATTCACCAACCTCGGGGCCAGAAGCCGCGCCAAGCGGATGGCCGAAAGCCTTGATATTGCGATCGAAGTTCACCTGCCGGATGGCGGCGCACCGATCACGCAGGCCAACGACCACGGCCTGCCGCTGTCGGAAAACGCCGGAAAAAATCTGCTGCGCAAGGAAATTGCCAAGCTGGCAAAATCGCTTTTCGATCTGAACAAGGCCGTTGAATCCGGCAAAGGCTAAAACTTCATTGGGGGCTTAACGATGTTTTCGCGTTTCAAGAAACCTGACCACGCCGCGCGGCCTTCGCCGCTGACCCCCGCCGGGGCAGCCGCGGCGGAAAGCCGGGCACCGGCCAATACCACAAAGCCGATCCTGCAATCGCACCCGATTGCCGCCGCACCGGGACGACCCGCCGCCGAAGCCGTCGCCGCCGAAAAAGAGCAAAAGCGCCGCAATCGCTTGCAGGAGCTCAAGGTCGAGCTGCACAAGCGGTTGCTCGACAACCTCAACCTCGCCGCCCTGGAAACCGCCCCCGAAGCCAGTCTGAAGGCCGAGATTGCCGCCATTGCCGCCGAAGCGCTGGTGGAAATGAGCGTCAGCCTGAACCAGGACGACCGGATCACCCTCAATCAGGAGCTTTACGACGAGGTGATGGGCCTCGGCCCGCTGGAGCCGCTGCTGAAAGACGATACCGTCAACGATATTCTGGTCAACGGCCCCAACCGGATTTTTGTCGAGCGCGCGGGCAAGCTGGAACTGACCAACATCACCTTCAAGGACGAACGCCACCTGCTGCGCATCATCGACAAGATCGTCTCGGCGGTGGGGCGCCGGGTTGACGAATCCAACCCCTACGTGGACGCCCGGCTGGCCGACGGCAGCCGCTTCAACGCCATGGTGCCGCCGATCGCGGTCGATGGCAGTCTGGTGTCGATCCGTAAATTCAAGAAGGAAAAGCTGGGGGTGCCCGACCTCGTGCGCTTCGGCGCCTTCACCGAGGAAATGGCGGCCTACCTGCAAGCCGCGGTGTCCACCCGGCTTAACATCATCGTCTCGGGCGGCACCGGCTCGGGCAAGACCACCACCCTCAACGCGCTGTCGTCATTTATCGACAACACCGAGCGGGTGCTGACGATCGAGGATACCGCCGAGTTGCAACTGCAACAGATCCATGTCGGTCGGATGGAAAGCCGCCCCGCCAACGTCGAGGGCAAGGGCGCGGTGACGCAGCGCGACTGCCTGCGCAACGCGCTGCGGATGCGGCCTGACCGGATCATCGTCGGCGAAACCCGCGGCGAGGAAGTGATCGACATGTTGCAGGCGATGAATACCGGCCACGACGGCTCGATGACCACGATCCACGCCAACTCGGCGCGCGACGGCATCAGCCGTCTGGAAAACATGGTAGCGATGGCCGGGATCGAAATGCCGCTGAAGGCGGTGCGCGCCCAGATCGCCGCCGCCGTCAACCTGATCGTGCAGGCCAGCCGTTTGCAGGACGGCTCGCGCCGGATGGTCTCGATCACCGAAATCACCGGCATGGAGGGCGAGGTGATCTCGATGCAGGAGATTTTCCGCTATGAGCGCCTTGGCATGGCCCCCGACGGCAAGATCATCGGGCGCTTCAACGCCACCGGCATCCGCTCGCACTACGCCGAGCGCTTCAAACAATGGGGCTACGATCTGCCGGCCTCGATCTATGAACCCATCGCCTGAGGAACATCATGCAACTGACCCTTGCCCCCGTCATCTATATCCTGGTTTTCGTCGCCGTGCTGATGCTGGTCGAAGGCATCTACCTGACAGTGTTCGGCAAATCCATCAGCCTCAACAACCGCATGAGCCGCCGCCTGGCGCTGCTGGAAAAGAACTCGAACCGCGAGCAGGTGCTGGAACAACTGCGCAAGGAGATGAACCAGCATCTGCGGGCGCGCGGTATCCCGCTTTATTCGATTCTGGCCACCAAGGCGCAAAAGGCCAATATCGCCTTCTCGCCCGCCGCGCTGATCGGACTGATGGGCGTGCTTGCGGTGTTCGCCTTTCTTGGCCTGACGCTGGGCACCGACGCGCCGTTTGGCGTGCGGGTGGCGGTGGCGGTCGCGATGGGGGTGGGCGGCATTTATGTCTGGGTCAACAACAAGGCCAAGAAGCGGATGGACCTGATGGACGAACAACTGCCCGAGGCGGTCGAGCTGATGGTGCGCAGCTTGCGCGTCGGGCACCCGTTCGCCAACGCGATCAGCATCGTGGCCAAAGAGGTGGCCGATCCGCTGGGCACCGAATTCGGCATGATCGGCGACGAGGCCGCTTACGGGCGCGACGTGGCCGAAAGCCTGAAAGCCTTTGCCGAACGCATGAACAGCCAGGATCTGCGCTTTCTGGCGGTGGCGGTGACCATCCAGCAGCAATCGGGCGGCAACCTGTCGGAAATTCTCGACGGGCTGGCCAAGGTGATCCGCGCCCGCTTCAAGCTGTTTCGCCGGGTGCGCGCCATCACCGCCGAGGCCAAGTGGTCGGGCATGTTCCTGTCGGCCTTTCCGATCGGCGCGCTGGTGATGATCCTGATGCTGAAGCCCACCTACTTCGACGAGGTCAAGGAAACCGCAGCCTTCATCCCGGCGGCCCTGGTGGTGGGTGTCTTTCTGGTGATGAACGTCATCTTCATGAAAATCATGGTCAATATCAAGGTTTGATGCAGTCATGGAAATTTTCAACAACATCAACACGATGCTGATCGAGACGATTGGCCCGCTGGGGCCGCTGGTGGCGGTTCTGGTGCTGGGTCTGGTGCTGATCGCTGTCACCCTGCCGATCCTGCTGCGCAAACGCCCCGAGCCATTTGCCAAGCTCAAGACCGAGCGCAACGCGGAACGGAACGGCCAGCAGCCGGGCCAGCCGCTGCGGCTGGGCGACAAGTCCGACAAGCTGGAAAAATTCTCGACCTTTCTCGAGCCGCAGAACCAGGAAGACATGTCGGCGGCGCGGCTCAAGATGCTGCGCGCCGGTTACCGCGCGCGCAATTCGGTGCGCACCTTCCACTTTGCCCAATTTGCCTTTGGCATCGGCCTGCTGATCCTTGGGGTGATCTACACCCTGATCATGCAGATGCAGAGCGACATGTCCCCGCAGAAGATGATCCTGTCGATCATCGGACCGGGCGCTGTGGGCTATTACCTGCCGCCCTACTGGGTCAACAAGCGCATCAAGAAGCGGCAAGCGGAAATCGTCGATGGTTTCGCCGATGCGCTGGACATGATGCTGGTCTGTGTCGAGGCCGGACAATCGCTGGATCAGTCGATCAACCGCATCGCCAGGGAAAGCCGCGCCGGCTACCCCGCGCTGGCCGACGAATTCGAGACCATCGCGCAGGAAATCAAGGCCGGCAAGGAACGGGTGGTGGTGCTGAAAGACATGTCGGAACGGGTGGGGATTGCCGATATTTCGTCATTCGTCACCACCCTGGTGCAATCGGCCACCTTCGGCACCTCGATGGCCGAAGCGCTGCGGGTCTATTCCGCCGAAATGCGTGACAAGCGCGTGATGCGGGCCGAAGAAAAGGCAAACACCTTGCCGACCAAGCTGACCCTGGGCACAATGCTGTTCACCCTGCCGCCGCTGTTGATCATCCTGATCGGCCCGGCAATCTTCGGCATTGCCAAGACCCTTGGCGGTGGGATCGGAGGCTGAAAGCTGAACCGGCGCGCCGTCCTTATCGCCCTTGCGGGTCTTGGCCTGCTGGCCGCCTGTCAACCGACCGGCGGTCTTTCGGCTGCGGATGCCGCGCGCAATGCGCCGCCCGGCGTCGATGCGCGCGGCACCGGGGTTGACGGCTTGCTGGTCGGGCATCGGCTGATGGCGGCGGGTGAATACGAGCTGGCACTCAAGGCCTATCTGCGCGCGGCGGGCGAGCAGGGCATGAATGTCGATATCCTGTCGGCTTTGGGGTCGGCCAACCTGCACCTCGGGCGGCTGGGACAAGCCGAACAACTGCTGCGCCGCGCGGTCGAGCTTGACCCGACATTTGTGCCGGCTCTCAACAATCTGGGTGTGGTGCTGATGGAACGCGGCAAGATCAGCGAGGCGCGGGTGGTGTTCCAGCAGGCCTTTGCGCTCGACAGTGGCGCAACAGACTCGATCCGGGAAAATCTGCACCTCGCTATCGCGCTTGGCGAAGATGCCGGATATACTCAACCCGAGGCAACCAACAACTTCTCGCTCGTGCGGCGGGGACAGGGCGAATACGTGCTGCTGTCCGCGTTGTAAATGCAGCGTATCCGAGCAGTATCAGGGGACCAGATGCGCCACCTCGTGTTTCTTGCGCTGTGCCTGGGCGGCACGGGTCTGCTGGCTGGCTGTCAGAACGCGTCCGACGCCCGCACCACCCAGGCGCTGCAAAGCGTGAACGTGATCGACGAATCCAACCTCAACGACATCATGCTGACGGTGGGCGACCCGGCCGAGGCGGTGACCTATTTTCAGGGCGCACTGGCGCAAAAGCCTGACCGGATTGATCTGAAACGGGGCTTGGCCAAATCGCTGGTCCGCGCCGGTCGTCCGGCCGACGCGGTGACGGTGTGGGCGCAGATCGTGGCCACGCCCGAGGGCAGCAACGACGACCGCGTGGCGCTGGCCGATGCCCTGATCCGCACCAACGCGTGGAAGCGCGCCGAGGCCGAGCTGAACCAGATTCCGCCCACCTTCGAGACCTATGAGCGTTACCGGCTTGAGGCGATGGTGGCCGACAGCAACAAGAACTGGAAAAAGGCCGACAGCTTTTACGAAATCGCCTCGGGCCTGACCACGACACCGGCCAATGTGCTGAACAACTGGGGGTTTTCCAAGCTGACACGGGCTGATTTCCGCGGTGCCGAAAAGCTGTTTCTCGAATCACTCAGCTTTGATCCAGGCATGTTCACCGCCAAGAACAACCTGATTCTCGCGCGCGGGGCGCAGCGCAAATATGACCTGCCGGTGATTGCGATGACCCAGACCGAACGCGCCGAGCTGATCTACACCCTGGCGCTGACCGCGATCAAGCTGGGCGACGTGAACGTCGGCAAGGGCCTGTTGCAAGACGCCATCGACACCCACCCGCAGTATTTCGAGGCCGCCGCGCGCAGTCTGGCCGCGCTTGACGCGAACGGGACCAACTGATGCTGCCGGTATCAATGGCTTACTGGTTCCTGCCCTTCGCCGCGCCGATTGCGGTCTGGGTGGCGTGGTCCGACATGAAATTCATGCGCATCCCCAACCGGGCGGTGCTGGCGCTGGCGGCGGTCTATCTGCTGGTCGGGCCGGTGGCGCTGCCGTTCACGCTGTGGCTTTGGGGTTGGGCGCTGCTGGCGCTGGTGCTGGCGATCGGCTTTGTCGCCAGCGGGCTGCACATGGTGGGCGCGGGCGATGCCAAGTTCGCCGCCGCAATGGCCCCGTTCTTCGTGGGCAGTGACCTGCCCGTCGTGCTGGTGCTGTTCTCGGCCTGTCTGGTGGCCGCCTTCGTCACCCATCGCACCCTGAAACACCTGCCCGCCTTTCGCCGCGCCACCCCCGATTGGGAAAGCTGGACGCGCAAGGAATTCCCGATGGGGCTGGCGCTGGCGGCGACGCTGATTTTCTATCTTGTTGCCGTAATTTTGCTGCACTGACCTGCTTCAATTGGCGTTGCCGCGCAATACGCCAGAGGTGAAGCCCGTGAACATGCAGACGCCCCCCGAAGCCCTCGCCCCCGGTGTCATTGCCCCAACCGCACCGCGAACCTTGGCCGAGACTGGTCTGGCCGCGGTGTTGATGCGCGACATCCTGCTGAAAACCATGTTCCGGATGAACCTTGATCAGGTGCGGGATCTCGCCCGGGTGATCTGTCTGCCGGTGCCGGTGACACAGGAACTGGTGGACCTCGCGCGCGGCCAGAAACTGCTGGAAGCGACCGGCACGATGCACGCCACGGCGGGCAACGAGATGGGCTACCAGTTGACCGGGGCGGGCAAGGCACGCGCCCTCGATGCCCTGAGCCAGTCGGAATACTACGGCGCGATGCCGGTGCCGCTGGACGCCTACAAGGCGCAGGTCAAGCGCCAGTCGGTGCGCGCCATGCACCTGACCCGGGCGCAGCTTGTGGCGGCAATGGGCGACATGATCCTGGCCGAGGGCCTGATCGACAATCTTGGCCCGGCGGTGACGGCGGGCCGTTCGATCCTGATGTATGGCCCGCCGGGCAACGGCAAATCGGCGATTGCGCACGGCATTCGGGCAGCCCTCGGCGACCGCATCCATGTGCCGCGCGCGCTGGAATTCGCGGGCCAGGTGATCACCGTCTATGATCCCATCGTGCACTCGCGCGCGGCGGAAGCGGTGGACGATCCGACCAGCCTGCGGCGCAGCGGCAACCGCTTTGACAACCGCTATGTCTTTTGCGACCGGCCGGCCGTGATCACCGGCGGCGAGCTGAGCCTTGATATGCTGGAGATGACCTACAACCCCACCGCCCGCACCTATCAGGCCTCGTTGCAGCTCAAGGCGAACGGCGGCATTTTCATCGTCGATGACCTTGGGCGGCAGAAGGAATCGCCGCAGGCCCTGGTCAATCGCTGGGTGGTGCCGCTGGAAACCGGCCACGATGTGCTGACCCTGCAATCGGGCGAGAAATTCACCGTGCCGTTCGACACATTGGTGATCTTTTCGACCAACTTTCATCCAAATGAGATCTTCGACGGCGCGGCGCTGCGGCGGATTTTCTTCAAGATCAGGATCGACGGACCGGATCAGGAAAATTTCCTGAAAATCTTCGCGATGGTGGCGCGGAAGAAAGCGATGCCGCTGGACGAGGCCGCGATGCTGCATCTGATGCAGGTCCGGTATCCGACCATCGCCAACCTTTATGCCAACTACCAGCCGGGGTTCCTGATCGACCAGATCTGCGCGATCTGCGACTTCGAGGGCATCCCTTACCAGATGACGCCCGATCTGATCGACCGCGCCTGGGCCAACATGTTCGTGCGCGACGAGGTGGTGGCGCACTGAGGCCGGGGTCGGTTCTGCGGGCGCAAGCGGGGGTTTCACACCCCCGCACCCCCGTGGGATATTTGGGCAGAGAAGAATTCAGAGCAGGGCGACCGGCCCGGCTTCGGTCAGGATGGCGTCGAGGCGCTGATCGGTGGTGTCGGTCGGCACCTGCGCCACCTGTTGGGCAGCAAAGGCGAAGCCGACCGCGAGGGTGGGGTGGCGGGCGCGCAGCGCGGCAAGGGTGCGGTCGTAGAAGCCGCCGCCATAGCCCAGCCGGTAGCCGCGCGCATCGAATGCCACCAGCGGCACGATCAGCACCTCGGGGTCGAGCCAGGCACCTTCGGCGGGGATCAAGGCACCAAAATCGCCGGGGACCATGGCGCAGCCGGGGGTCCACTCGCGAAACCGCAAGGGCTGGCCGGGGCCGATGATCACCGGCACGCAGACCGGGCCCTGATGGGCCGCCATGGCGCAAGCGGGGTCGATCTCGCTGCGCATCGCGCTGTAACCCGCCAGCACCCGGCCCGCATGGGGGGCCAGCCAGTCGGCCAGCAACTCGGCCGCCTGGCCCTGCCCAGAGGCAAATGCCGCCTTGCGAACCGCAAATGCCACCTTGCGCGCCAGTGCCTTTTCCGCAGCCATCGTCATATCAGGATCACCGTTGCCAGCCCGAGAAAGGCAAAAAATCCAACCACATCGGTGACGGTGGTGACGAACGTGCCCGAAGCCAGCGCCGGGTCGAGCCCGCCCTTCTCGAGCAGCACCGGCACCAGAATGCCCGCCATGCCGGCCACCAGCAGATTGACGACCATCGCCGCCGCCAGCACCGCGCCAAGCGCGCCATCCCCGAACCACACCCAGCCGACCGCCCCCATCACCACGGCAAAGAACAGCCCGTTGACCAGCCCGACGATGGTTTCGCGCCGGATCACCCGCCACACGTTCGAGCCGGTCAGATCGCGCGTCGCCAGCGCCCGCACCGCCACCGTCAGCGTCTGGGTGCCGGCATTGCCGCCCATCGAGGCCACGATCGGCATCAGCACCGCCAGCGCCACCAGGCGCGCAATGCTGTCTTCAAACTGGGCGATCACCAGGCTGGCCAGGATCGCGGTCAGCAGGTTGGCAAACAGCCAGGGCAGGCGCTTGCGGGCGGTCTCGATCACCTGATCCGAAATCGCGCTTTCCTCGCCCACCCCGGCCAGCAGCAGCATGTCTTCCTCGTGTTCCTCGTCGAGCACGTTCATGGCGTCGTCGATCGTGATCACCCCCACCAGGCGCCCGGCGGCATCGACTACCGGGCAGGAAATCAGGTGATACTGGTTGAAGATATAGGCCACATCGGCCTCTTCCTCGGTCGCCTTGACGGTGCGAAAGCTGGCCTCAGTCAGATCGCGCAGCGGCACGTCGCGTCGCGCCGACAACAGGCGGCCAAGGGTGACATAGCCCATCGGCTTCATCCGGGGATCGACCAGGATGATATGATAGAACTGGTCGGGCAGGCGCTTGGCGCGGCGCAGGAAATCGGTGGCCTCGCCCACTGTCCAGTGTTCGGGGGCAACCACCACCTCGCGCTGCATCAGCCGCCCGGCCGAACCTTCGGGGTAGGCCATCGCCTGCTCGACCGCCACCCGATCGACATCTTCCAGCGCGGTGAGGATCTGCTGGCGCTGTGGTGCCTCGAGGTCTTCAAGGATATCGACGACATCGTCGGTATCAAGCTCGCGCACCGCCTGGTGCAGCACGTCGCGCGGCAGGTGGTCGATCACCTCTTCGCGGATCGACTCGTCGATCTCGGACAGAATCTCGCCGTCGATCTCGCCCGACCAGAGGTGCAGCAGCGCGTGCCGGTCGCCCGCGCCCATCTGTTCCAGCAGGTCGGCGATATCGGCGGCGTGCAGCGGCGCCAGCAGGTCGGTCAGGCGCGCGGCATCCCCGGCCTCGACCGCGGCCAGCACGGCGGCAACGCGGCGCGCTTCCAGCGGGTCGTCCTCGCGGACCTCGGTCTGGGCCTGAAAGTCGGGCATGAAGCCTCCTCTGGTCGATTACCCGGACCTTAGGACAAGCAGTTTCAAAGCAACAGGGGCGGATGGCAAATTTACCCATGACGCAAAAGGTTCTAGGCTGTGACCTTGGGCATGATGGGGGGCGGGCGTGGCCGATCTGATCCTGGGGCAGGTGCTGTCGTTCACGGGCGATCCGTTTGTCGCGGGGCTGGCGGCGGCGCGGTTCGAGCGCCACGGCGGCGTGGTGATCGAGGCCGGGCGCATCGTGGCGGTCGGCGATGGCGCAGACCTGCGCGCGGCCCACCCGCAGGCGCGGGTGACCGACTATGGTGCTGCGCTGATTTCGGCGGGGTTCATCGACGCGCACGCGCATTACCCGCAGACCGCGATCATCGCCAGTTGGGGCAAGCGGCTGATTGAGTGGCTGAACACCTACACCTTCCCCGAAGAGATGCGCTTTGGCGATGCCGCCTATGCCGCTGCGGTGGCGGCGCGGTATCTTGATCTGACGCAGGCTAATGGCACCACTTCGGTCGCCTCTTACTGCACGATCCATCCCGAATCGGTGGATACGTTCTTTGCCGCGGCACAGGCACGCGAGGCGCGGGTCTGGGCGGGCAAGACCTGCATGGACCGCAACGCGCCCAAAGGTCTGTGCGATACGGCGCAGACGGCTTATGACGATTCGGCCCGGCTGCTGGCGCGCTGGCACGGGGTGGACCGGCTGTCCTATGTCATCACGCCGCGCTTTGCGCCAACCTCCAGCCGTGAACAGCTTGCCGCGCTCGGGGCGCTGTGGGCGCAGCACCCGGACTGCCTGATGCAGACCCATCTGTCGGAACAGCACGACGAAATCGCCTGGGTCAAGGAACTTTTCCCCGAAGCGCGCGATTACCTTGATACCTACGAGGCGGCCGGTCTGCTTGGCCCGGGCGGGCTATACGGCCACGCGATTCACCTTGAGCCACGCGAGCGCGACCGGCTGCGCGCGGTGGACGCCAGCCTGATCCACTGCCCGACCTCGAACAGCTTCATCGGCTCGGGCCTGTTTGATCTGGCGGGGCTGAAGGCGGCGGGGCATCGCATCGGGCTGGCCACCGACACCGGCGGCGG
>CAYQPD010000054.1:0-15654 GCA_964419305.1 uncultured Rhodobacter sp. | reverse complement strand
ACGCCAACTGGACCACCCATCCCAACAACCCGGCAGCAGCGGCGAAGTGAGCGGAGCAAGGTCATTCGCCGAAAACCCTTGAGGGTCGGAAATCCGGAGCTAAGATTTCCGACCATTTCCCGGCGCGGTAGATCGGGTGCGCGGGGTGGCATCAAAGCGGCCCGAGCCGCTGCGCCAGATTGGCATCGGGCAAGCCCGTCGCAAAGCGAATCCGTAACGTCAACGTCGCAAGCCGCTGCCGCCGACCGTCGCCAGAGCCAGCCTCTGGTGTGCCACGTTACGCAATCGTAACGTCGCCAGCCGTGACACCGATCAGCCGTAAGTAGCGCCAACCACATGATATCAAACAATATAATCAAGAGAACTCCGATGGCAGGCAGATCGGAGCTGGATTGATGTAACGATCGCGTAACATTTTCACCGCCAACCTGCGATTTTGGTGCGCAACACCCGGATGCTCGACAAAAACCGCAGCGCCATGCTAGTTTTTTCCAGACATCAAACGTTCCAGAAGCGAGACGAGCCTTGCGCTCGGTCTGCAAACAATTTGCGGACACCAGTTTGTTGACCTGGTGCAAGACGAATCGCAGCGGAACAAGGGAGGGAACAACGATGACAGCAATTGGCCTGCAGGCCCCACCTTCACTTGGCGTCCCCGGCAAAAAGCGCTGGGCGATGGTCATCGACCTCAGGCGATGCATCGGCTGCATGGCCTGTGTCTCGGCCTGCAAGGCCGAATTCGACGTGCCGCTGGGGGTCTGGCGCACCACGGTGCAGGTCAAGGATACCGGCACCTTCCCCAATGCCCGGCGCAATTTCATGCCGCGGCTGTGCAACCACTGCGACAACCCGCCCTGCGTGCGCAACTGCCCGACCGGGGCCACCTACAAGCATGAAGACGGCTTCGTGCTGCAACATTACGAGCGCTGCATCGGCTGCCGCACCTGTATTGCGGCTTGCCCCTACAACGCGCGCTTCATGCTGCCGCGCAACCGCACCCGGGTCGGCATCAACAGCGTGGTGGACAAATGCACCTTCTGCGAACACCGCGTCAGCAAGGGGCTGGTGCCGGCCTGCGTGCAGACCTGCATCGGGCGCTCGCGCATCTTCGGCGATCTCAATGATCCCAACAGCGAAGTGTCCAGGATCGTCGCGACGCAAAAGACCCAGACCCTGAAGCCCGAACTGGGCACAAGGCCGCAGGTCTATTACATCAAGCCCGACCGCATCGCGACCGAGCAGGTGCTGAGCGCGCCCAAATCCTACGCCGCGCGTTCCGACGCCGAGGCTTTCTACCGCCACAACAACGGCAGCCGCTTCTTCGGCGGCATGATCTGATCGGGGAAAAACATCATGTTCGAATATATGCCAATGCACATCGCGCCCTGGGGGCTCGAGATCGTCATCTACTTCTTCCTGATCGGCACTGCCAGCATGGTCTTTGCCGTGGCGGCAGCCGCCACGACGTTCGGCAACGTTGCGGCACCGTTCAAGAGTTTCGAGTTGACCGGCGCGATCATCACGCTGGTGCTGCTGCTGGTCGTGGCCCCGCTGCTGATCATGGATCTGGCCCAGCCGTGGCGCTTTCTGAACCCGATCCTCTATTTCCGCTGGACCTCGCCGCTGTCCTGGGGGGCCACGTTCCTGCTGTTGTTCGGGCTGTCGATCCTGGGCTTTCTTTACGGCATCTACACCGATCACCCCTATATCAAGCGGGTTTCGGCGGTGATCGGGTCGTTGCTGGCGCTTTCCATGCCGCTTTACACCGGGCTTGACCTGATGGTGAACCAGGCCCGCCAGTTCTGGGCTACCCCGGCGCTTCCGGTGCTGTTCGTGGTGCTTTCGATCACCTCGGGTGCGGCGTTAGTGGCGCTGGTGCAACTGGCGATGGGCAAGCTGGGCGAAGACAATGCGCGCCTGCTGCGCTTCATCCTGGCGTTCTCGCTGGGCGTCACCTTCTTTCTGGTGCTCGGGCTGGTTCAATCCATGGTGTTCGGCTCGGAGGAGCTGCAACAGGTGTGGGGCTTCGTCAACAGCGACTACAGCACCGAGTTCTGGATTCTGGGCTTTGTGGTCGGGGTGGTGATCCCGCTGGCGCTGACGGTGGGGCCGATGGTTATGCCTGCCTTGGATTTTGCCAGGTCGCCTGTGGTGGTCACCGTGGCCGCCCTGTGTGGTGCCCTTGGTGCCTATGTGCTGCGCGATGTGATCATTCACGTCGGCCAGCTTCCGCAACTCTTCTTCTGAAATTCTTCCGGCAAACATCCGGAAAGGAGCGACAACATGGGTAACATCGACAAGATTGCTAACATCAAGGCCAGCCGCCGCGGCTTTCTCAAGCTCGGTGCCGCAGCCTCGGCCATCGGCGCAAGCCTGGGTGGCTCGCGACTGGTGGCGATGGAGAACGAGCTGGGGGGGGCCGACTACTCGGCCGTCACCGGCGAGGCGCGCACTGCCGTGCCCTACACCTGCATGACCTGCAACATCGAGGATGGCGGCGTGGCCATGATCGAGAATGGCCGGATCGTCAAGCTGGAAGGCAACATCGACCACCCCAACACCCGCGGCAAACTCTGTGCCAAGGGCAATGCGGGCTACCTGCACGTCTATGATCCCGACCGGATCATGACGCCGCTGGTGCGCACCGGGGCGCGGGGCGAGGGCAAGTGGAAGCGCATCAGCTATGACGAAGCCACCACCATTCTGGCCGCCAAGCTGCGCGAAGTGATCGACCGGGCCAAGACCGAAAACAAGCCCGAGATCCTCAACGAGATCGTGCTCAAATACGGCCGTAACCGCACCGGCGGCGGCATCGACCGCTTCATGCACGCGCTGGGCTCGAACGCGATCCTGAACCACACCAACATCTGCGAATCCTCAAAGAAAATCGGTTTGCAGCCGTCCTGGGGGCCAGACATCGAGTCCTGCGACTGGGCCAACACGAAATACATCCTGAATTTCGGCTCGAACATTCTCGAAGCCGCGTATTTCATGAACCCGAACGCCCAGCGTCTGGTCGATGGCGTGGTTGGCAACAATGCCAAGATCGTCACCTTCGATGTGCGGATGTCGAACACCGCAGGCTATTCGCACGAATGGTTTGCCCCCTATCCGGGCACTGATGCGGCAATTGCCCTGGCGATGGCCAATGTGATCCTCAACGAGGGCCTGCACGATGCGGCCTTCATCCGCGACTGGACCAACGTCACCGAGGCACAACTGAAGGCGCACCTTGCGCCCTTCACGCCCGCCTTCGCCGAGCAGGAATCCGGGGTTCCGGCCGCCGACATCGCCCGCATCGCGCGCGAGTTCGCCACCACCAAGCCGGCCACCACCTTTTCGTATCGCGGGCCGTGCAAGCACCTGTGGGGGGCCTATCAGGAAGCGGCGATCCACATGCTGAACGTGATCACCGGCAATGTCGAAAAGAAGGGCGGCTACTGCCTGCCGCGCGGTATGGGCTGGCCGCAGCCCTCGCCCGAGCCCGCCAAGGGGGCCACCCCCAGCGTGATCGCCACGCCGCCGCTTTACCCGCTGGCGTCGCACCATGTCTCGACCCACGCACCCTACATGGTCATGCGCGGCGAGGCCAAGGTTGCGGTCTGGATGTCCTACTATGACAACCCGGTCTATTCCTACCCGTCGAGCCATGTCTGGGAGGCGATGCTGAAGGACGAAAGCCTGGTGCCGTTCTTCATGTCGTTCAGTTGCTTCATGTCGGAAACGACGTCGATGGCGGATCTGATCATTCCCGACACCACCTACCTGGAACGTCACGACCCGGAATCGATGCCAAGCGGGCTTTACCCCTGCCTCAGCATCCGTCAGCCGGTGGTCGCACCGCTGGGGGGCACCCAGGAGTGGCGGCAGACCGCGATCGACGTGATCAACAAGGTCGATCCGGATGGCAGCCTCGGGATCAAGCAATACTTCGCCTTCGCGAACCCCGAAGAGTGGATGCGTGGGCATTTCGACAATATCCCCGGCCTCAAGGAAGATGGCGGCTGGGATCACCTCAAGAAAGTCGGGGTCTGGCCGGTTTACGGCAAGGTCAGCAAGGACAACGCCAGGATCCTTGACGAGGCCGGGGCCGAGGTGCCGGTGGACTACGGTCTCTACGAGGCCGAAATCCCGGCCGCCGACATGGCAACGGCGGTGGTCGAGGCCGATGGCCGGGTGACCAAGGATGGTGCCACCATCGGGGTTTCGATCAACGGCAAGAACTACGTCGGCTTCGGCACGCCCTCGCACAAGATCGAACTCTACAAGGAAAGCTGGCGCGAATACGGCTTCAACCCGCTGCCGACCTACAAGCGTCTGCCGTCGCGCGACAAGAAGCCCGAGGAAATGATCCTGACCACCTTCAAGGTCAACGTTCACACCCAAAGCCGGACGGCGTCGGTCAAGACCCTGGCCGAGCTTTATCACAAGAACCCGGCGTGGATCAGCCCGGTGCGGGCAGCGGCGCTGGGGATTGGCGACGGCGATCTGGTGCGCATCACTTCGCCGCTGGGTCATATCGTGACCCGGGCGCACCTGACCGAGGGGATCCACCCCGAGGTGGTGGCGGTTTCCACCGCCTGCGGCCATTCGGCTTACGGTCGGCTGGCAACCCTGACGCAACGCGATCCGGCGGCCGAGTGGGCCTCGGAAGGCGATCCCGATATCGACAACAACGTGTGGTGGGATGAAAAAGGGGTGCACCCGAATCCGATCATCAAGCTGTCGGTCGATCCGATCGGGGGCTCGCAAGCCTGGTTCGACACCATCGTCACTGTCAGCCCGGCCGAAGCGGGCGACAAATACGGCGATACCGTCGCCAGCGTCGAGCAGTCGATGAAGGACTACGAAGAGACGCTGCGCTACGCCTACACCGGCGATCTGCACCGCGCCGCGCACCAGGAAGTCAAGGTGGACTGGAACAACCTGCCAGAGCCGTCGCTCCACCACTGACGTTGACCACGGGGGCCGCTGGCACCAGCCATCGGCCCCCGTGCCATTTTTATCTGCTCTTGCACAATGGAGACCTCGGATGTCGGCGGACCAATCGAATATCCCCCCCGTGTCCGAACCGGACGCCCCCCCCGCCGCGGCGGTGAGTGTGGCCGAGTTGCAGGCCCGCTCGGGGCTATACCAACTGCTCGGGCGCTGCCTTGAAGCCGAGGTTGACGCCACTCTGCTTGCCACCCTGCGCGGCCCGCTGAGCGTGGCCTTGGCCGAGATCGGGGTCGATCTCGGCGCTGATGTCAGGCAAGGGGTGCCAGCCGTGGTGCTGGCCGCACTGGCCGAAGAATTCGCCGGCCTGTTCGTGGTGCCGGGGGCGGTGATGCCGTTTCGCTCGGCCTTCGAGACCGGCCGGATGTTCCAGCCGCAGTCCGACCTTGCCAGCGCCGCCTATACCGAGGCCGGTTTTGCCTTCCACGCCCATCTCAGCGGCGAATTTCCCGACCATATCGCGGTGATGCTGGCGTTTGTCAGCCAGACCCTGGCACACGAGGCAGCCGCGCTGACGGCGGGCGATCACGCGGCGGCGACGCTGTGGCAACAGCGCCGGGTGCGCTTTTTGCTGCGCCAGATCGGCCCCTGGGCAATCGGCTGGTGCCGCCGCGCGGGCGGGGCGGCGCGCCATCCGTTCTACCGCGCCATTCTCGGCCTGACCGAGCAGGTGATCTGGAGCGACATCTGCGAGGTGGCCGATCAGGCTACCCTCAAGCGCCTGGTCACCGCCAATCGCCGCCCGCTGATGCGGCAGAAGACCGATCCCGATTTCCGCAAGGCCTCGGGCCTGTGAGGGGGGATCAGGTGGCAGACGCCGACAACATTCTGATCGTCGAGGCGTCGGGGCGCGGCTTTCTCAGCCATTACGCCCATGCCCTGGCGCTTGGCTTGCAGCAACGCGGCCACCGGGTGCGGCTGCTGACAGCACCTTGGGACGAACTGGCAGGCTGGCCCGCCCCGTTCGAGCGCAAGGCGACCGTGCGCCCGGGCCTCGCGGGCTGGCGCACCCTGATGGCCGAGGTGCGCGAATTTGCACCTTCGGTGATCCATTTCCAGTGGCTGAACGATCCGGTCAGCACCGCGCTGTTCGTGGGCTGGGCGCAGCGGCGCGGGGCGGCGGTGGTTTACACCCCGCACAACCTGCTGCCGCATCGCGGGCGCTGGATGCTGACGCCGCTGTTTCAAAGCCTCTACCACGGCTTTGACCGCATCGTGGTGCGCGACACCAACATGCGCTGGGCCGCCAGCGAAATCCTTGACGTTGATCCCGACCGCATGGCGATGGCGCTGGGCAGCCCCAACATCATTGCCCACCCGGGTGCCCCGCGCCGCCTGCCCGCCGAGCTTGGCCCGCGCCAGCCCGGCGAGATCCGGGCGCTGCACTTTGGCCATGGCAACGTGCGCAAGGGCTTGCAGCCGCTATTGCAGGCGCTGGCGCGGCTTGACTGCCCGCCCGGTTTGCACCTGATGCTGGCCGGAGCCGGGGTGGCGGCGGCAATCAACCCCGCCGTGATGGCGGCGGCGCGCGCGCAGGTGCGGGTCAGCGTGATCGACCGCTACCTTGACCCGGCCGAGGTCGGCGGGCTGTTCGCGCAGGCCGACCTTGTGACCATGCCCTACGCCAAGCTGTGCCGCAGCCCGATCCTCGATCTGGCGGCGGCTTTCAACAAGCCGGTGCTGCGCACCGACCGGGTCGAGGCCACGCGGTTCGACGAGGGGCGGCACGGCTGGACGGTTGACAGCGGCGATTCACTGGCCTTTGCCGCCACGCTGGCAAGCCTTGCCGCCGCCCCCGCGCAGGTGTTTGATGCACAGCAGGCGCTGGCCCGTGGCCCCGGAGTCGAGGATGAAATGGTGCGGCTTGCCGCCCGTCACGAGGATATCTACCAGCAGGCCATGGCCGAGCGTCGCGCCCGCAGACCGCGCCACGCGGGCGGTGCCGCTGCGCTGATGGCGGGGGAATAGACCCGGATGCGCACCGTCATCATGCTTGCGTCGGCGACAAAAGTTCACCAGTTGGTGATGCTGGTGAAAGCGAACCTCAAGGTGTTCGACGAAATCCGGCTGCTGTCCACCACCGAGAGCGGCGAGATCCTCGAACGCGAAACCGGGCTCGAGATCACCCATCTGTTTCCGGCGCGCAAGGCCGGGGATATCCAGCTTTGCGGTCTGGTCACCACCAACTCGATCGAGGCGGTGATCTTTCTTGACGATCCGCTGGGCAAGACCCCGGCCGATCCCGACCTGATGCCGTTCATCCGGGCCTGTGATATCAACAACGTGCCGCTGGCCACCAACATCATCACCGCCTACGCGGTGGTTGACTGGCTGGGGCGCGATATCGACGTCGAGACCCTGCTGCCGCCGGACGAAAGGGTTGCGGATGCGGCGGGCGGAGACCCGCTGCAATGAGTGTAAACCGGCCCATTGCCGCCGCAGGCGAGGCGGCGGTTGCGGTGCGGGCGGGCTACTGCATCAATCTGCGGGGGCGGATCGAGGCCTGCGATCTGTGCGTGCGGGCGTGCCATGCCAAGGCGATCACCCTGTCGCTGGATGAGGTTACTATCGACCCGCAGCTTTGCGTCGGCTGCGGGGCCTGCGTGCCAGCCTGTCCCGGCGGGGCGCTGAGCCATGATCGGTTTGACCCCGAAGCGCTGGTGCAGACGGCGGTGCAAGACGGGGTGGCGCGGTTGGCCTGTGCGCCGACGGGTGCGGCGGCGGGGGCCAGCACTCTGCCCTGCCACCGGATGCTGGACGCGCGCCTGATGGCGGCGCTGTTTGCCGCCGGGGCGGCGCGGATCGAGGTGGCGGGCCTTGAGCACTGCGCCGGTTGCCCGAACGGCGATGCCCGCCCGGCGCTGAAGCTGGCGCAGCGCACGCTGGAAAAGTGGTTCGGCGCGGCGGGGCCTGAGGTGATCGTGGCCGAGGCGCCGCCCGCTCAGGCCGAACCCGAAGGGAAAAAGGCGCTCGAGCGGCGTCACCTGCTGCGTGGCGCGTTCGGCGCGCTGGCAGCGGCCCCCGAGCCTGAGCCGGACGTTGAAGATATCATGCCGAGCTTTGACGACCCGCGCTATTTCGACGATGTCGAAGCGGCGCTGGCGCGGCCGGTGGCCTATCAAAACCTGCTGGCCGAGGCCCGCCCCAGTCTGCCGTTCAGTATCGACGGACCCAGCGGCGCGACCGGGCGGGTCATCGGTGAAAGCTGTTCGGGCTGCATGGTGTGCTCGGACCTGTGCCCGACCGGGGCGCTGGAGGGTTTGGTCGCGCGCACCGGGCGCGAGGTCAGTTTTGACCCGGCGCTGTGCACCAACTGCACCCTGTGCATCAAGGTCTGCCCGATGGCGGCGATGTCGGCCCATGCCCTGCGCGGGGTTGACGAGGCTCTGGCGGGTCGCGGCGCCCTTTATACCCGCGCCGATCAGGTCTGCAGCAACTGCGGTGCCTCCTTTGCTGCCCGCCCTGATGGTTCCACGATCTGTCAAGGCTGCCAGAACGACCAGGACATGGACGACAACTGGTTGGGGATGCTGCAGTGATTGAGCGCGGGCTGGTGGGGCGTGCCGCGTTGGCGCTGGCGGCGGTGCTGGTCGCGTGGGCGCTGTGGCTTTGGCTGCGCCCGCCCGGCACGCCCGAACAATTGTTTCTCAAACGCTGCGCGACGTGTCATAAACTGCCCAACCTCACGCCCTATCGCCGCCACAGCATCAAGGGGATCGTGACGACGATGTTGACCGCACACGGTGCCGACCGCGTCATATCCCCGGCCGAAGCACGAACGATCATCACCTGGCTCGAGGAGAAAGCGAACCCATGACCCTGAACCCAGGATCGGAAAATCCGCTGGAAAGTGCCGTGCTGGCGGCGCTAAGCGGCATCACGGTGGGCGAGGATGGCCCCGACGTGGTGGCGGCGGGGCATGTCGCGGGGGTGGTGGCCACCGGCGGCGCGGTGCGGGTGTTGCTGGACCCGCAACTGGTCGGCGGTGAGGACGGCGAGGCGCTGGCCGAGATCATGCGCCAGGTGGTGGGCGCGGTGCCCGGCGTCGAGCGGGTGATCGTGAAGCCCCGGCCGCAAAGCATCACGCCGGTGCTGGCGCAGGCGCCGGGGCTGGTGCTGGCAATCCACAGCGGCAAGGGCGGGGTGGGCAAATCGACGCTGGCGGTCAATCTGGCGGCGGCGCTGGCGCATGGCGCGGCCGGGCGGCCGCTGCGGGTCGGGCTGCTCGATGCCGATGTCTATGGCCCATCGGTGCCGTTGCTGCTGGGGGTCTCGCGCCGGGCCGAGGCGCTGGAAGGCAACAACCGGATTGCGCCGGTCATGGCCCATGGCATGAAGGTGATGTCGCTTGGCTTTCTGATGCCCGCCGGCAAGGCGCTGGCGTGGCGCGGCGCGCTGGTCACCGAGGGCTTGCCGCAGTTGATCGCTGATGTCGAGTGGGGCGAGCTTGACGTGCTGGTGGTTGATCTGCCGCCCGGCACCTCGGATGTGCATCTGGCGCTGGCGCAGGCGGTGCCGATTGCCGGGGTGGTGGCGGTCACCGCGCCGGGGCAGATCTCAACCGACGACGTGCGTCGCGGGCTTGAGATGTTCGCCGATATCGCGGTGCCCTGTCTCGGCCTGATCGAGAACATGAGCACGGTAGTGTGCCGCAAATGCGGCGCCGAGCTGGCGCTGTTCGGGGCGGAAGGCGGGGCGGAACTGGAACGCGAGACCGGGCTGCCGTTGCTGGCGCGCATCCCGTTCCTGCGCGAGGTTCTGCTGGCCTCGGAATCCGGCACCCCGATGGTGCTGGCCCAGCCCGACGCGCCCTATTCGCAGGTGATCACCGGCCTTGCGCGGCAGTTGGCCGATGCCCTGTCGGCTGAGATGAAAGGAGCGGCGCAATGGCAACCGAACTGAGCGACGGGGATGAAGCGGTGCCGGCGGTTCCGGTCAACGGGGTGCGCGACATCGTGCTGGTCGGCAGCGGCAAGGGCGGGGTGGGCAAATCGACGGTGGCGGTCAATCTCGCGATTGCGCTGGCGCAAAGCGGCAAGCGGGTCGGGATTGTCGATCTCGACCTTGGCGGCCCTTCGGTGGCGCGCCTGACCGGCGTGGACGGCACCCCCGAGCTTCAGGCCGACGGGCTGGCGGTGCCGCCGCAGCGCCACGGGGTCAGCGTGATCTCGCTGGCCGGGATGATCCCGCCCGAGCAGGCGCTGGCCTGGAAGGGGCCGCTGGTGGCGCAGGCGGTGTCGCAATTGTTCCGCGAGGTGGCCTGGCCCGATCTCGACATTCTGGTGGCCGATCTGCCGCCCGGCACCGGCGATGTGCTGCTGAACGTGGTCGAACTGATCCCGCTGGCCGGGGCGGTGGTGGTGACCACGCCGGAACGGATGGCCAGCATCGACGCCGAGCGCGCGGTTTCACTGTTCCACGAGCACGACATTCCGGTGTTCGGCATCGTGCGCAACATGGCCGATTTCATCTGCCCGTGCTGCGGCGAACGCCAACCGCTGTTCGAGCCCGGCCAGCCGGTCGATGTGCCCAGGCACAGCCATGTCGTCGATCTGGGCAGCATCCCCGCCGACCTTGGCGCGGCGCGGCAGGCGGGGCTCGGGGTGCCGATCATGGTGGCGGCACCGCAGGGGCCAACCGGGCAGGCCTTTGCCGGGCTGGCCGAAGCGGTGGTCAAGGCGATCGCGCGCGAGCATGACTCGATCGAGAAGAAGCGTCGGCAACAGAAATTCTGGGAGATGATCAATGGCAGTTAAGACCGCAAACGATACCCCGGCACCCCCGCCACCGCGCCCGAGCCTGTTTGTCGAATGCACTGAGCCGCTGGCCTATGCCGGGGCCGATGCCATTATCTGCGCCGTGCCCGAGGCTTGGGATGCTGCCCGCCAGGACGCTTGGGATGACGATGACGCCAGCCCCGCGATCATCTGGCGCTGGACACCGGGCTGCGTCCTGCCGGCGGGGGCAGGGGTTTGCGTGGTCGAGGGCGGGCTGGCGCTTGCGGCCAGCGTGGCCGCCGCCACCGCCGGGCTGGTGGTGGTGCCGCGGGTCGAGGTGCGCCATGCCACCCGGCGCTACGGCTTTGCCGCCGGCCAGTCCAGCAGTTCGTTCGTGACCTACCACCTTGATCCGACGACCGCGCGATCGCTGGTGGTGGCCGAGCCGGGGCAACCGGACGGCGGCTTGGACGACTGGCTGAAACGGGCGCAGGATCAGGGCTTTGCCGAGGTCTGGCTGCACAGTGCCGCCACCGCCACCGCCGAAGGCTTTTCGCGCGATCTTTTGACGCGGGCCAATCGGGCGGCCCCGGGGGTGCATGTCTGGCTGTCGGCCAGCGGCAAGGCGCTTGGCCACTTCGAGTCCGTGACCGCCCTGCCGGGCCTTGCGGCGCTGGTGCTGGCGGCGACCGATATTGCCGGGACCGATCCCGAGACCGGCGGGCAGGGTGCCGCGACCGACCTGCCGCGCAATCAGTCAGGGGCGGCGTAGCGGCACGAAAATTTCGCCGCACCGGCGACTCTGTGCTAGGTTGGGCAGGCGACACCTGACGGGTGGCCTTGGGGAGGGCACGACAGCAAATGATCGACCGGCGCCGGTTCATCGCGGCCACGGCTGCGGCCAGCGTGTTTAGCGCTGCCCGCAAGGCGGCGGCGCTTGGCGCGGGTGGCGCGTTGCGGTTTGGCCTGACGGCGGTGGTGGTGCGCGAACACAAGCGCTCGTTCAATCAGCTTGCCGCCTACCTGTCGCTGCGACTTGGCCGCCCGGTCAGTTTCGTGCATCGGCGCTCGTATGACGACATCATGGGCATGCTGGCGCGGGGCGAGCTTGATGCCGCCTGGATCTGCGGCTACCCCTATGTCCAGCCGCGCTACCCGGAATATCTGGCGCTGCTGGTGGCCCCGGTTTACCTTGGCGCGCCGCTTTACCGCTCGCTGCTGATCGTGCCGAAAGACAGCCCCGCCCGCCGGATGGCCGATCTGCGCGGCAAGGTCTTTGCCTTTTCCGACCCGAATTCGAACTCGGGCTATCTGGTGCCGCGCGGCGCGGTGGCGGATGCGGGCTTTGACCCCGATCAGTTCTTTCGCCTGACGTTCTTTACCTACAGCCATGCCGAGACGGTGCTGGCGGTGGCGCGCGGGATGGCCGATGGCGGCGCGGTTGATTCCTATGTTTATGATGTCATGCAGAAATACGAACCCGATACGGTTTCGGGCACGCAGGTGATCGCGCGCTCGCCGACCTACGGCTTTCCGCCGATCGTGGCCCGACAGGATCTTGACCCCGAGGTCCGTGACCGCCTGCGCGCGGCCCTGGTCGGCATGAAAACCGATCCCGAGGCGGCGCCGATCCTGCACTTGCTGACACTCGACGGCTTTGCCGAAGTGTCCCCCGCCCTTTACCAGCCGATCCGCGCGCTGGCCCAAAGGGCGCAGGTGCCCGCATTGACGCCCGCCAAGGAGCAGCCATGAAACCGGCCTGGCCGCGGCACTGGAGCCTGATGGTCAAACTGCCGCTGACCATCACCCTGATGGTGTTCGCGGCGGCGCTGATCATGGGGCTGGTGGTGATCGAGCGCGATGGCAAGCGCCAGTCAGCGCGGCTGGAGCAGCAGACCCTGGCGCTGGCCCGTGCGGTTGCCGCTGCGGGCCAGGAAGGGTTGCTCAGCCGGGATGTCTGGGCCCTGTATCGCACCCTCGATCAACTGGTCGATCACGCTGCTTCCGAGGGTGGCGATGCGGCGGTGATCGACGCGATGTTCCTTGATCCTTCGGGCATCGTGCTGGCGCATACCAACCCCACTGACAATCCGATCGGGCTGCCGTTGCCGATCGGCGATGACGCCGCGCGGCAAAGCCTCGCCCATGCCCTGAGCGCGGTCAGCGCGCATCTGGTGCCGGTCGACATCGCCCCCGCCGGCGTGATCGCGGCGGTGGTGCCGATCCGGGTTGACGAATCAAGCGTGGGCTTGCTGCTGCTGCGCAGCTCGACCCGGATGATGGAAGCGCAGTTGCGCGTTGATGCGCTGCTGGTGCTGGCGTTTGCGCTGGGGCTGGCGTTCGTGACCAGTGCGATGGGTTCGGTGATCTCGCGCCGCATGGTCAGCCCGCTGCGCGATCTGTCGCTTGGTCTGGGGGCGGTGACGCGCGGCGAGCACGGCCCGGTGCCGCTGGTCGAGGCGCTCGACCGCGACGAGATCGGCCAGTTGACCGAGCAATTCAACCTGATGGTCGATGAACTGGCCAAGAAAAAGCGTCTGGAGCAGGATCTTGCCAATGCCGAGCGTCTGGCCGGGCTGGGCCGCTTTGCCGCCGGGCTGGCGCACGAGGTCAACAACCCGCTGGGTGGCATGAAGAACTGCGTCGCCATGCTGGCCCGCCGCCCGGACGATGTTGATCTGGTGCGCAAATACGTGCCGCTGCTCGACAGCGGCCTGAACCGGATCGCCGCCACCCTTCAGTCGCTGCTGGCCGAACTGCGGGGCGAAAGCACCCTGCATGCCTGCGAGATGGGCTGTCTGGGCGGTCTTGAAGGCATGGTGCGGGCGGCGATCGGCGAATCTGCTGTCACGCTGGAGTGGGCCGTCACCCCGCAGGACCTGAGCGGTGTCGCGATCCGGTGCTCGTGCCCGCAGGTCAACCAGATCGTGCTCAACCTGACCCGCAACGCCCTGACCGCCCTGGCCGGTGAGGGTTGGCTGCGGGTCGCGACCCGGCGCGAGGGGCAAGAGATCGTGCTCGAGGTTGCCGACAACGGGCCGGGCATTGATGCGAGCGCACAGCGCCAGCTTTTCGAGCCGTTCTACACCACGTCGCGGCAAGGCTCGGGCCTTGGCCTGTGGATCACCTACAATCTGATCCAGCGCATGGGTGGCCGGATCAGCGTTGACAGCGCGCCGGGGCAGGGGGCCCGGTTCACCGTGCGCCTGCCGCTGGTGGCGGCCACGCTGGCCACAACCGAGCTTGCCACGACCGGGGGGACTGAGCGTGCCGCATGAAACCGCCCCGGCCAGCGTCCTGGTGGTTGACGATGACGAGATCATGCGGGTCTCGCTGGTCGATCGGCTGCGCATGGAGGGGTTCGAGACCCTTGCCGCGCCCGACCTTGCCAGCGCCCGCAAGCTGCTGCGCAAGCAGGATATTGATCTGGTCATCACCGACATCCGCCTGCCCGACGGCGATGGCCGCGCGCTGTTCGAAGAGGTCTGCCGCAGCGCCCCCGGCACCCCGGTGATCCTGATGACCGCCTATATCTCGGTGGCCGATGCGGTGGCGCTGACCAAGGCGGGGGCGGTGGATTACCTGACCAAGCCGTTCGATCTGGACGAATTCGTGGCCAAGGCACGGCTTGCGATCGACCGCCTGCAAGATCTTCGTGCCAGCTCGATGACCGCACCCGATGGCACCGAGGCGCCGGCGGGCTCGGTCATCCTTGGCCGCAGTGCCGCGCTGCACCGGATCGAGAAGATTGCCGCGCGCATCCGCGCCGTGGACAGCCCGATCCTGCTGAGCGGTGAATCCGGGGTCGGCAAGAAGGTCGTCGCGCGCTTCATCCACCGCAACAGCAGCCGCGGCGCGGGCCCGTTCGTGGCCGTGAACTGCGCCGCCCTGGCGTCCGGTCTGATCGAGGCCGAACTGTTCGGCGTCGCGGCCGGTGCGATCCCCGGCACCGCAGAAGCACGCATTGGCCGTTTCGAACAGGCCCAGGGCGGCACGATCTTCCTCGATGAAATTGCCGAGATCCCCGCCACCTCGCAGGCGCGGCTGCTGCGCTTGCTGCAGGAACGCGAAGTAACCCGCCTTGGCGGTGCGCGACCGATCAGTCTCAACGTCCGGGTGATTTCGGCGACCCAAAGCGATCTTGAACAGGCGGTGGCAGAGGCGCGCTTTCGCCCGGACCTCTACTGGCGGCTGAACGTCATCCATATCCCGGTGCCGCCGCTGCGCAAGCGCCCCGAAGACGTTCTGTTTCTGGCGCGCCGGTTTGCGGCCGAACAGGCAGCCTTGCTTGGCAGGCCGGTTCTGGGCATTTCGGCTGCCGCCGAGGCCCGGCTTCTCCAGATGGCGTTTCCCGGCAACGTGCGTGAATTGCGCAACCTCATCGAGCGCGCGGTAGCCCTTCCGCTGGGCCGAGGATTCAGGAATACGACCTGCTCCTCGATGACCCCCAGGGTGCAGCGCCCGTCCCGGAAGACACCAGCCCGAACCTGAAAGAGCAGGTGGAAGGCACCGAGCGCGCGGCGATCCTGCGGGCGCTCGAGGATACCGACGGTGCCATACAGTTGGCGGCCGACATGCTTGGCGTTTCGCGCAAGACGCTGTGGGAAAAGATGCGCCGCTACGCGATCGTGCGCGACGAGGCCGGCGATCCGCGCGCCTGACGCCGCCGCGCGGAGGCCAGCAGTGAAATCCCGCAAAGTTGTTCACCCGGATCGTGGTTAGCCCCGGCATTTCTGAGTCGATCAGGAAGGCATCGACCCCGCCAGCCGCTGCGCAGAGGTGCGCGTAGTGCAGCACCATACGGCGCAGACCCCAATCGCTGGGCGAGCCGGAGAAGGTGACGGTCTCGCCCGGAAACGCTGAAGGGCACGTCGAAAAATTGCCCTGGCCTGGCTGCTGCGGTATGACAGCCGGGGCGTTCCGCGGCTTGGGGTATGGCGAT
>CAYQPD010000053.1:0-15941 GCA_964419305.1 uncultured Rhodobacter sp. | reverse complement strand
GCCCATGTTGCAAACCTCGACTGTACCAGCGAACTGTACCAGTCAGAGATTTTCGGCATTCAGGTTTTGGGAAAAGCTATATTTACCAGTAGGTTACATGGTAAAATGGCGGAGAGACAGGGATTCGAACCCTGGGAAGGCTTTCACCCTCAACGGTTTTCGAGACCGCCCCGTTCGACCGCTCCGGCACCTCTCCGCGCTGGGGTCGTTGTGAGGGCTGGATTTAGCGATGTCGGGCACGGCATGCAACCCTGATTTCGACATCGAGCGTGACCATTCACGCGACTGTGGCGGGGCCTTGCTTGGCAACGGGCGGCCAAGCGATTAGGTGTTGGTCCGTATCGGTTTGCGAAGGTTTTCGATCATGCGTATCGGGCTTCTTGTCATGGCGTTTGCCGCCGGTCTTGCGCTGGTGCCGGCGCACGCCGAAACCCCGCAGCCGGGGCCTTTGCCCGAGGTTTCGGCTGCGGCCGCGGCCCAGAGCCTCAGTGCCGCCATGCAGATCGGTTCGGTGATGGAGGTGTTGCGGCAGGAAGGGTTGGACTACGGCGCAGCACTTGAGGCCGAGATGTTTCCCGGCAAGGGTGGGGCTGCGTGGCGGGCGGTGGTGGCGCTGATCTATGATGCGTCCGCCATGCGCCAGCAGTTCGATGCGGTTTTCGCGGCAGGGCTGGCAGGCAGTGCGAGCGATATCGCGGCAATGCAGGGGTTCTTTGGCGGTGCCCTTGGCCAGCGCATCGTGACGCTGGAACTCGAGGCGCGGCGGGCGCTGGTCGATGACGCGGTCGAACAGGCGGCCGGGGTGGCGCTGGACGACATGATCGCCAGTGACGATCCGCGCCTGGCCATGCTGCGGCGGTTTGCCGAGACCAATGATCTGATTGAGCTGAACGTGGCCGGGGCGCTCAACGCCAATCTTGCCTTCTATCAGGGCCTGTCCGAGGGTGGGGCGTTTGGTGACCCGCTGGACGAGGGCGAGATGCTGGCCGAGGTCTGGGCGCAAGAGGGCGATCTGCGGGCGGAAACCGAGACCTGGCTTTACGCCTATCTGGCGCTGGCCTATCAGCCGCTGTCGGACGCCGATCTGGCCGCCTATCAGGCGTTTTCGGAAACCAAGGCCGGGCACCAGGTCAATGCCGCTGCCTTTGCCGCGTTCGATCAGGTTTTCAACGGGATTTCGCGCGAGCTGGGGCGTGCCGCAGCGCGTCAGATGCAGGGCGAAGATATCTGAATTTCCGCGGCCCGGTGGCGCTTGACTCGGGCGCGGGTTTCCCGGATAAGCGCCCATCTCGGGCAACCCTGCGGTTGACCGGGTATTGGTATTGATGCGTCCCTTGCGGGGCGCGCTGTCCGAGGCAAAGATGAACGCCGGATCGCCTGCACGTGCAGGATATGCCGGGGCCACAGGACGCGGAAAAGAGAGAAGGAAAGACCCATGTTCGCGGTCCTCAAGACAGGCGGCAAGCAATACAAGGTGCAGGCTGGCGACATCCTGCGCGTCGAGAAACTGGCCGCCGCCGCTGGCGACAAGATCCAGTTCAACGAGATTCTGATGGTGGGCGGCGACAGCGTGACGGTTGGCGTGCCGCTGGTGGCGGGCGCTGCGGTGCAAGCCGAGGTGATCGCCCAGATCAAGGGCGAAAAGACCATCCACTACGTCAAGCGCCGCCGCAAGCACAGCTCGCAGCGCACCAAGGGCCATCGTCAGCATCTGACCCTGCTGCGGGTCACCGACGTGCTGGCCTCGGGTGCCGATGCCTCGGGCGTGATGGCTGCAACCGGCACTGCCGATGCGCGCCGTGCCGCCCACAATGCCGCCCCGGCCCCCGTGACCGAGGCCCCGGCGAAACCGAAACGCGCGGCCAAGGCCGCCGTTGCTGCAAAGGAGTAACCCCCGATGGCACACAAGAAAGCAGGCGGTTCGTCGCGCAACGGTCGCGACTCGGCAGGTCAACGGCTTGGGGTCAAGCTTTATGGCGGCCAGGCAGCGATTCCGGGCAACATCATCGTGCGTCAGCGCGGCACCACCTTCTTCCCCGGTCAGGGCGTGGGCATGGGTCGCGATCATACCATCTTCGCGGTGGTGAACGGCAAGGTGACGTTCAGGAAGGGCCAAAATGGCCGCCAGTTTATTTCGGTGCTGCCGGTGATCGCGGCAGCCGAATAAGCCGAACCTTTACAAATGCCATGTAAACGGGGGATCGGCTGCAAGGCCGGTCCCCTTCGGGTTTTGCGGGCGTCGCCCGGCGGCAGCGCGAATAACCATCGCGTGAGAATGGCAGCGGTGGCTTGCACGGGCGATGGCAAGGACGCACCTTCAAGGTGTGGGGGGAACGATGCAACGGTGCGGTGCCACAGCGGCCCCGCGCATGTGCTTTCAGGGAGGGGAGCCATGACACTCGACATGATCACAGGCGCAGGCCAGATCGCGGCGGGCCGGTTCGTGCTGCGGCCGGTGCGCAAGTCCGATGCCGGGCTGATCGCGATGTATGCCGGGGACAACCGGGTCGCGACCGGCACCCGCTCGATCCCGCATCCGCTGCCGCCGGGCGCGGCCGAGGCTTTTGTCAACCGCGCGATGGCTGCGGGCGGGGCCGAGGATATCTGGGTGCTGGATGGGGCGGCCACCGGGCTGTCGGAAGTGCTGGGGGTGATCTCGCTCAAGCGCATGGATCGTGGCCAGTCCGAAATCGGCTATTGGGTGGCCCCGGCGTTCTGGAACACCGGCTTTGCGTCCGAGGCGGTGCGTGCCCTGCTGCTGGCCAACCCGCAGGGCTGCCGCACGATCTTTGCCGAGGTGTTTCAGGATAACCCCGGCTCGGCCCGGGTGCTGACCAATTGCGGTTTCGAGTATCTGGGTGACGCGGAAACCTTCTGCATCGCGCGCAACAGTCAGGTCGCGACCTGGACCTATCTGAAAAAACTGGACTGATCGCTTGCGATTCGGCGATTGAGCCCTGCGCCGCTTGGCGTTAAGGCCAACCAGGCAACAACCTGAAAGCCCGATGGCATGAAATTTCTCGACCTCACGCGCGTCTATATCCGCTCGGGCGGCGGCGGAGCGGGGTGCGTCAGCTTTCGGCGCGAGAAGTTCATCGAGTTCGGCGGGCCGGATGGCGGCGATGGCGGCAATGGCGGCTCGGTCTGGGCCGAGGCGGTTGACGGGCTGAACACCCTGATCGACTTTCGCTATCAGCAGCACTTCTTTGCCAAATCGGGGCAGGGCGGGATGGGCAGCCAGCGCACCGGCAAGACCGGGGCCGACATCACCCTGAAAGTGCCGGTCGGCACCGAGATCCTGGACGAAGACGAGGAAACCGTGATTGCCGATCTGACCACGGTCGGCCAGCGCGTGCTGCTGGCCAAGGGTGGCAATGGCGGCTGGGGCAACCTGCAATTCAAATCCTCGACCAACCGTTCACCCGGGCGCGCCAATCCGGGGCAGGAAGGGGTCGAGCGCACGATCTGGCTGCGGTTGAAGCTGATCGCCGACGCCGGGTTGCTGGGTTTACCCAACGCCGGGAAATCGACCTTTCTGGCCGCAACCTCGAATGCCCGCCCCAAGATTGCCGATTACCCCTTTACCACGCTGGTGCCCAACCTTGGCGTGGTGGGGGTGGACGGCCATGAATTCGTGATGGCCGACATTCCGGGGCTGATCGAAGGGGCATCCGAAGGCCGCGGCCTGGGCGACCAGTTTCTGGCCCATGTCGAGCGCTGTTCGGTGCTGCTGCATCTGGTCGATGGCACGTCAAGCACCCTCACCAGGGACTACCGCACCATCATCGGCGAGCTGGAAGCCTATGCCGAAGAGCTGGCGAAAAAGCCGCGCATCACGGCGCTGAACAAGATCGACGCGCTGGACGCGAAAACCCTGTCGGCCCGCAAGCGGGCGCTGGAAAAGGCGACCCATGGGCCGGTGTTCCTGATCTCGGGGGTGTCGGGGCAGGGCCTGACCGAGGTGCTGCGCGCGCTTTATGCGCAAATTCTGGCGGGGCGGGTGCAGCCGGTCGAGGATGTGCCGTGGCAGCCCTGAGCCCTTCAGTTGCGCCCGACATCCTGACAGTCAGGCGGCTGGTGGTGAAGATCGGCTCGGCTCTGCTGGTGGACCGGGAAACCGGGTTGCGCACGGCCTGGCTTACGGCGCTGGCCGAGGATGTGGCAGGCATCAAGGCGCGCGGGGCGGATGTCATTCTGGTGTCGTCCGGCTCGATTGCGCTGGGGCGGGGCGTGCTGGGGCTGCCTGACGGCGCGCTGGCGCTGGAGCAAAGTCAGGCGGCGGCTGCGGTCGGGCAGATCCGGCTGGCGCGGGCCTATGAGGAGGCGCTGGCACCGCACGGCATCACCACCGGCCAGGTGCTGGTGACGCTGGAGGATACCACCGACCGGCGGCGCTATCTGAACAGCCGCGCCACGCTGGCGACCCTGCTGGGCCTTGGCGTGGTGCCGATCGTCAACGAGAACGATACCGTGGCGACCGACGAGATCCGCTTTGGCGACAACGACCGGCTGGCGGCGCAGATCGCGGTGACGGTGGGGGCGGACCAGTTGGTGTTGCTGTCGGACGTGGACGGCTTTTATTCCGCCAACCCCAAGCTCGACCCCGCGGCGCGGCGCTTCGATCTGGTGGCGGCGATCACCCCGGCGATCGAGGCGATGGCGGGGGATCCGATTTCAGGGCTGTCGCGCGGCGGCATGAAGACCAAGATCATGGCGGCGAAGACCGCGGTGGCGGGGGGCTGCGCGCTGGCGATCATGGAAGGCTCGGGCCTGCGACCGCTGACGGCGCTGGCGGATGGTGCGGCGCGGACCTGGTTTCTGGCGCAGGGCGATCCGCAGGCGGCGCGCAAGCGCTGGATCAACGCGATGAAGGAAAAAGGCCGGGTGCGGCTTGATGCCGGGGCGGTGGCGGCCTTGGGGCGGGGCAAATCGCTGCTGCCCGCCGGGGTGGTGGCGGTCGAGGGCGGGTTCGGGCGCGGCGATCCGGTCGGGATCGTCGGGCCGGACGGCACTTTGCTGGGCCGGGGGCTGGTGCGCTATACTGCGCTTGAGGCGCGGGCGATTGCCGGCCATCGCTCGGGCGAGATCGAGGTGATTCTTGGGTATGCGGGACGGGCGGCACTGATTCACCGCGATGACATGGTGATCTGAAGCGGGCCGGGGGCGCTGCCCCCGGACCCCCGGGATATTTGGGCCAATGAGAAAGGGCGAAGGGTGAGCGACGATATTGCAGGCTTGATGCAGGGTATCGGAGCGCGGGCGCGGGCGGCGGCGGCGGAGCTGGCGTTTGCGCCGGGCGAGCGCAAGCATGCGGCGCTGGTGGCGGCGGCGGAAGCGGTCTGGGCGCGGCGAGACGATATTCTGGCGGCCAATCGCGACGATCTGGCGTTTGGCGCGGCCAAAGGGTTGTCACCGGCAATGATGGACCGGCTGATGCTGGACGAGCGCCGGGTGCGCGCCATGGCCGATGGTTTGCGCGCGGTGGCCGGGCAGCGCGATCCGGTCGGCGAAGTGATGGCGGAGTGGTCCATGCCCTCGGGCCTGAACATCCGCCGGGTGCGCACCCCGTTGGGGGTGGTGGGGGTGATCTTTGAGTCCCGCCCGAACGTGACCGCCGACGCCGGGGCGCTGTGCCTGAAATCGGGCAATGCGGTGATTCTGCGCGGCGGATCGGAGAGTTTTCATTCCTCGAGTGTGATCCACGCCTGCCTGGTGGCCGGGTTGCAGCAGGCGGGGCTGCCGGTTGACGCGATCCAGTTGGTGCCGACCCGGGACCGGGCGGCGGTCAGTGCCATGCTGGCGGCGGTGGGGGTGATCGACGTGATCATCCCGCGCGGCGGCAAGGGGCTGGTGGGGCTGGTGCAGCGCGAGGCGCGGGTGCCGGTGTTTGCCCATCTGGAGGGTATCTGTCACGTCTATGCCGACGGCGATGCCGATCTGGAAAAAGCGCGGGCGGTGGTGCTGAATGCCAAGACCCGGCGCCCCGGGATTTGTGGCGCCGCCGAGTGCTTGCTGATCGACCGCGCGTTCTGGGCCCGGCACGGTGCGGTGCTGATCGAGGACCTGCTGCGCGCCGGGGTGGAAGTGCGCGCCGAGGCTGAGTTGCTGGCGGTGCCGGGCACCGTGGCGGCCGCGCCCGACGACTTTGGCCGCGAGTTTCTTGACATGATCATCGCGGCGAAGCTGGTTGATGGGGTTGACGAGGCGATTGCCCATATCCGGCACTATGGCTCTGGTCACACCGAGGCGATCCTGACCGAGAACGACGCCACCGCCGAGCGCTTTTTTCAGCGCCTCGATGCGGCGATCCTGATGCGCAACGCCTCGACCCAGTTTGCCGATGGGGCCGAGTTCGGGATGGGGGCCGAGATCGGCATCGCCACCGGCAAGTTGCACGCGCGCGGGCCGGTGGGGGCCGAGCAGTTGACCAGCTTCAAGTATCTGGTGGTGGGCGACGGCACGGTGCGGGCCTGAGCCGGGGTCAGAAGGTCAGGCTGATCTTGGTCTCGGTGATCGCGATCGTCAGCGCGCGCTGGTGGCGGCGCAGCGCTTCCGGCACGAGGGCAAAATGCACCTGCGCCGCGGTGATGGCGGGGGCGGCATTGCGGTTTGACAGCAGGCGCCAGAGATCGGCATCGACTTTCATCCGGGGGGCCTGGCCGGTCAGGGTCCAGGCGGCGGCGTCATGCCCGACGGTGATGCGGCCGCCGAACGGCATCGCGGTCTCGAGGCACTGGATCAGCAGGAAGGCCAGTTTGGCCGCAGGCCGGGGCAGGTCGGGCGGGCTTTGCCAGTCGATCACCAGCCGCCCGCCGCAGGTGAGGTCGGACAGGATCGACGTCACTTCGGCCCGGCCGATGTGCTGATCGGCGCTGGCCGCCCCGAAAGCGATGCGAAAGAACCGGATGCGGGCATTGGCGTTGGCCACACTTTCCGCGATCAGCGCGATCTCGGGGCCGCAGCTCGAGCCATCCATCATCAGCAGCTCGACCCCGTTGCCGATGGCGCCGATCGGGCTGATAAGATCGTGGCAGATGCGCGAGCCAAGCAGGGCGGTCAGGTCTGGGGTTTCGGGCATGGGTGTCCTTTGGGGGCAGAAGGGGGCGGAATGAACGGGTTACTCGAGCCGGGGATGCTGGTCCGTCACCCGGGGCAGGCGGACTGGGGGCTGGGCCAGGTGCAATCGAACATTGGCAACCGCATCACCGTGAACTTTGAACACGCGGGCAAGGTGGTGATTGATGGCAGACGGATCACGCTGGTCCGGGTGTTTGATACCGGGCCGACCATAGCGGGTGAAAGCCAATGATTTCAACCCCGGATCGTGGCAAGGCCATGGGGTCGGCAGATGGTCCGGGCGGGCGAGGCGGTTGCATTTCCGAGGGCTGGATTCTAAGACACGCAAGGCCCCGACGCGGGGCTGCGCGGGGCCAGACATGATCGCCGATGATCCGCATTTCGTGCTGCGCCTGGCGCGCGACGAACGTGACCTGCGGGCCGCGCAGCGGTTGCGCTATGTGGTTTTTGTCGAAGAACTGGGCGGCGACGGGGCGCTGGTCGATCACGCCGCGCGGCTGGAGTGCGATGAGTTCGACGCGGTGGCAGACCACCTGCTGCTGATCGACAGCCGCCGTGACCCGACGGCGCTGGACGATGTGATCGGGGTTTACCGGCTGCTGCCGGGCGATCGTGTGGGCACGGCGGGGCGGTTCTACTCGGAGGCGGAGTATGATCTGGCAGCGCTGCGCGTCAGTGGGCGGCGGCTTCTGGAACTGGGGCGTTCCTGCGTTCATCCCGATTATCGCAATGGTGCCGCGGTGCTGCACCTGTGGAACGGGCTGGCGGATTATGTGCTGGCGCAGAAGATCGAGATCGTGTTCGGCGTGGCCAGCTTTCATGGCACCGATGCGGGTGTGCTGGCGCAGCCGCTGGCCTGGCTTTACCACCATCATCTGGCCCCGCCCGCCTTGCGGGTGCGTGCCCGCCCGCCGCAGCGCCAGGAGATGGCGCTGGTGCCACCCGCGCGGCTTGATCGGCGCGCGGCTATGCGGGCGATGCCCGCGCTGATCAAGGCTTACCTGCGGTTGGGCGGTCTGGTCGGCGATGGGGCGTGGATCGACCATGCCTTCAATACCACCGATGTCTGCCTGCTGATGGACACGGCGCGGATGTCGGCGCAGCACCGCAATTTCTACCTGCGCAAACCGGACCGGCAGTGATGAGCGACTGGTGGTCAGCGCGATTGGCCAACCCGCGCCTTGGCGTTGGCGACTGGGTGCGGGTGATGCTGCGCGGTGGCGCCCTTGGCGCTGTGACTTACGGCGGTCTGGTGCTGCTGGTGCTGGTGCGGCTGGTCGAGCGCCCGCTGTTCGGACAGGTGCGCCCGGTGACGCCGCATATCACCCAAGCAGTCTGCCGCGCGGCCTTTGTCATTCTCGGGGTGGGCTATGCCTTGCGCGGCACTCCGATGCGCCAGCCCGGTGCCGTGGTGGCCAATCATGGCTCGTGGCTTGATGTCTTTGCCCTCAACGCCGCCCAGCGGATCTATTTCGTGGCCAAGGCCGAGGTCGCGGGCTGGCCTGCGATCGGCTGGCTGGCGCGTGCCACCGGCACCGTGTTCATTGCCCGCAAGGGCAGTGCCGCCAAGGCGCAGCAGCGCCTGTTCGAGCAGCGCCTGCGGGCGGGGCATCCGTTGCTGTTCTTTCCCGAGGGCACCTCGACCGACAGCATCCGGATGCTGCCGTTCAAATCGACCCTGTTTGCCGCCTTTTACAGTCACGGCCTGGAACGGGTATTGCAGATTCAGCCGGTGACGGTGGTCTATCATGCACCGACGGGGCAGGACGCGCGCTATTACGGCTGGTGGGGCGACATGACCTTCGGCGGCCACCTGCTGAAAGTGCTGGCCACACCGCGCCAGGGTCGGGTCGAGGTGATCTTTCACGACCCGGTGGCGGTTGATGACTTTGCCGACCGCAAGGCGCTGGCTGCCCATTGCGAGGCGGTGATCCGCGCCGCCCACCCTGGGCTCGGGGCGCTCTTCAAGCCCTGAGCCGGGCTTTCATCGCTTGGGCCTTGCGGATTTCTTCTTTGACCAAATACTCCCGCCGGAGGCTCCTGCCCAACCGCCGGACGCTCCGCGCGGAGTATTTTGGCAAAGAAGAAGGCCGCGGCGAAGACGCCCGCAGGGGCTGACGAGCGTCTCAGCCAAGCGGGGCGAGCAGGCTGCGCAGGGCGGCGATCGGGTTGTCGCTGCGCCAGATTTCATCGCCGACGCCCAGGAAATCCGCCACCGGCGCCAGACGGGCGACCAGAGCGGTGGTCAGGGCCCCTTCGGCCACCACCGGCACCTCGATCATTTCGGACCACCATTCGAACAGATCGAACGGGGTGCGGCTGCCGTCGCCAAGGGCGGTCTCGCCGACCGGGCCGAAGGCCACGTAATCGGCACCGGCCTCGGCGGCGGCAATGCCGTCGTGGCGGGTGGTGCCGCAGAAGGTGCCGATGATGGCATCCGCCCCCAGATCCTTGCGCACCTTGCGCAGGCTGTGGGCCCCGTCGGTCAGGTGCACCCCGTCGAGGCCAAGCCGTTCGACCAGCAGCACATGGCGCTCGATCACCAGCGCCACGTCGCGGGCGTGGGTAACCGCGCGCAGCGCATCGGCGGCGCGGGCAACGCGGTCCTGGTCCTGGCTGGCCATAGCCAGACGCACGCAGGCCACCTCGGTGCCGTCGAGCACGGCGGCGAGGAGGTCGGGGAACACCGCAAGATCGAACTCGGACGGGGTGATGAGGTAAAGCTGCGGGCGCTCGGTGGCAGGCATGCTTTTGGTCCTTTGCGCGAAACTGGCCTCTGGTAGCGCAGATCGGCGGGCTTGACCATGGGGCGGCGGCTTGGCAACCGGCGGAAGGCGCGGTATCTGGCGGGGATGAAGCCGAACCCTGATCCCGCCCCGCCCGACCTCCTTGCGCCGACCTTCGTTCTGGTCCGGCCGCAGATGGGCGAGAACATCGGGGCGGCGGCGCGGGCGATGCTGAATTTCGGGCTGGAGCGCATCCGGGTCGTGGCCCCGCGCGACGGCTGGCCCAACCCGCGGGCGGTGGCGCTGGCCTCGGGGGCGGGGCGGCTTCTGGATTTTGCCGGGCCTTACCCTGATATTCAGGCGGCGATTGCCGATTGCGACTACGTTCTGGCCACCACCGCGCGCGGGCGCGAGCTGACCAAGCCGGTGTTGACGCCCGAGCGCGCGATGGCCACCGCGCGGGCGCTGAGGGCGGCGGGCAAGCGGGTGGCGGTGCTGTTCGGGCCCGAGCGGGCAGGGCTGGAAAACGCCGACGTAGCACTGGCCAATGCGATCGTCTCGGTTCCGGTGAACCCCGATTTTGCCTCGCTCAACCTGGGTCAATCGGTGCTGCTGCTGGCTTACGAGTGGCGGCGTCAGACCACCGCGGTCGCGCCCGAGGTGCTGGCGCTGGCGGGCAAGGATATGGCAAGCGCGCTCGAGGTCGAAAAGCTGGGTGATCATTTCGAGGACCGCCTGACGGCTGCGGGGTTCTTCTACCCCGACACCAAGGCCCCCGGCATGAAGATCGCCCTGCGCAACATGTGGTCGCGGCTCAATCTGACGCGCGCCGAGGTGCAGACCCTGCACGGGATGTTGCGCCAGATTGCCCGTCATCTGACGCCGGGCGGCTCTTGAAGGGACGCGGGGCAGGGCCTAGTCTCGCAGGCGCGGCAAGGAGTTAGGGATGGCAGGCAAGCGCAGCATATTCGAAGAGGTCGGGGCCGATGCCGACCGGTCGCAGCCGCAGGGGGGCGGGATCGAGCGCGGCACCGCTGGTGGCCGCGCTGCCACGCGGCTGTGGCTGCTGGGGGTCGTGATGCTGGTAGTGGGGGCGATTCTGGCCGGCGGTCTGGCGCGCTTCGGGGTGGCCGAGCCGCCGGGGGCGGGGTGGCGGCGAATCGGGCAGGCTTTGGGCACCGGCGCGTTCGTGCTGTGGGTGAGTGGCCTTGTCGGCTTCGGGCTGCGCGGCCTGCTGCCGCCGGGTTGGCTTGCGCGGCTGACCGGGCTGGGTGCTGCGCTGGCTGGGGTGGTGGTGCTGGCCTGGATTGACCCATTGGGTGCGCCCTATCTGCTGGCGCTCGAGTTGGGCCTTGCCTTCGCGGCGCTTGGCGCAGGCACCTGGTTCGTGATGGTGCTGGCGCGGCCCGAGCGCGATCTGATCCAGGCCCGGCGTGGGCGTGAGGCGGGGCTTGGGCACCTTTCCGGTGGCCTGCTGCATCTGATGCTGGTGCAGGTGCTGCTGGGGGGCCTGCTGGCCGGCATGGATCAAGGGCGCGGTTTTCCAACCTGGCCCTTGATGAACGGCAGCTTCCTGCCCACCCTGGCGCTTGCCCCACCGGACCAGCCGCTGTGGCGCGCCCTTGTGCTCGATCCCGGTCTGGTGCAGTTCATTCACCGTGGCGTCGGATATGTTCTGGTGATCGTCGGGGCGCTGGCGTGGTGGCGCAGCCGCCGCTCGGCGCATCTTGCCACCCGCGGCGCGTTCGATGCCGCCATGCTGGCGCTGCTGGGGCAAGCGGTGCTGGGGGTGGCCACCGTGCTGACGGCGTCGCATTTCGGTGTGGCGCTGACCCATCTGTCGGCCTCGGTTCTGCTCTGGGTGCTGCTGCTGCGCGCCCGCCACCTTGCCCAATACCCCATTGCGGGGTCGATCCGAAAGGGAACCCAATGACCGCCTACGACCAACTGATGGCCTATCAGCGCCAGACCGAGGCACTGGCGCAGGTGGCCGGGCGGCTGGGCTGGGATCAGGAAACGGTGATGCCGCGCGGCGCGGCCGACCAGCGCTCGGAAGAAGTCGCGGCGCTGGAGGGGGTGCTGCACGCAAGGCGCAGCGATCCGCGCGTGGCCGGGTGGCTGGCGGCAGCCGAGCCGCGCGACGCGACAGCGCGCGCCGCAACCCGTCTGATCCGCCGCAGCTTTGATCGCGCCACCAGGGTGCCCGCCGATCTGGCACAGGAAATCGCGCGCGTCACCTCGATGGCGCAAGGCATCTGGGCGAGCGCCCGCGCCGCCGATGACGTGGCGGCCTTCCTGCCCACCCTGGCCGAGGTGATCGCGCTCAAGCGCGCCGAGGCGGCGGCGCTGGCGCAGGGCAATGATCCTTACGACGCGCTGCTCGACGATTACGAGCCCGGTGCCACCGCCGCCAGCCTTGGCGCGATGTTCGAGCGCATGCGCCCGCGCCTTGTGGCCTTGCGTGCGGCGGTGCTGGGGGCGGGCCATCAGCCGCAGGCCTTGCAAGGCCATTTCGGCAGCGACGGTCAGTTGCGCATGGCGCGCGATCTGGCCGCGACCTTCGGCTACGACTGGAACCGCGGGCGGCTTGATCTGGCGGTGCATCCGTTCTCGTCGGGGGGCGGCTCGGATGCGCGCATCACCACCCGGGTGGTCGAGTCCGAGCCGTTCAACTGCTTCTACTCCACCATCCACGAGACCGGCCACGCCTGCTACGAGCTGGGCATCGACCCCGATTACGCCCTGACCCCGCTGGGGGCCGGGGTGTCGATGGGGGTGCACGAAAGCCAGAGCCGGATCTACGAGAACCAGCTTGGCCGCAGCCCTGCGTTTACCGGCTGGATGTTTGGCCAGATGCGCGAGCGTTTCGGCGACTTCGGCATTGCCACGCCGCAGGCGTTCTGCGCCACCGTCAACCGGGTGCAGCCGGGCTACATCCGCACCGAGGCCGACGAGGTGCATTACAACCTGCATGTGATGCTGCGCTTCGATCTCGAACGCGCGCTGATCCGGGGCGATCTTGACGTGACTGACCTTGAAGCGGCGTGGAACGCCCGCTTTCTGGCCGATTTCGGGGTGGCGGTCGATCGCCCGTCGCACGGCATGTTGCAGGACGTGCACTGGTCGGTCGGGCTGTTTGGCTACTTCCCGACCTATACCCTGGGCAATGTCTATGCCGGCTGCCTGCACCAGGCCCTGCGCGCGGCGCTGCCCGACCTTGACGCTGATCTGGCGCAGGGCGACACCGCGTCCGCTACCGGCTGGCTGCGCGAGAATGTCCAGCGCTTTGGGGGGCTTTACCAGCCGCGCGAGGTGATCGCGAAAGCCTGTGGGTTTGATCCGACCGAAGGCCCGCTGCTCGACTATCTCGAAGCCAAGTTTGCGGCGATCTACCAGCTCTGACTCGCGCGCTTTCTTCTTTGTCCAAATATTCTCGGGGGGGAGGTGCGCGCCGCGCGCCTTGGGGGGGCAGACAGCCCCCCCCTCTTGCCGCAATATCCGCTCGTCAGCCCCGCCAGTCGGATCGCGCCCGCGCCGCGATGACTTACGCCTTGGCCAGGGTGAAGCGCCCGTCGATCTGGGCGCCGCTTTCGATCACCAGGGTCGCATAGGTGCTGTCGGCCTTGACGCTGGAGGCCGCCCGCAAGGTCAGTGCCACGCAACTGATCCGGCCGTCCAGCCGCCCGCGGACCTCGACCGTTTCAGCCGAGACGGTGCCCTTGATCCGGCCCTCGTTGCCGACGATCAGGGCGTGGGCCGTGATCTTGCCTTCAACCTCGCCCAGCACCTCGATGGTGCCATCCGAGGTCATGTCGCCCTTGATCTTGAGGTCGGCGGCCAGCACCGACCGGCTGGCGCTGTTGGTGGCGCGCGCCGGAAGTGGCACCTTGTCGGGGGTAGTCTGCATCCTGCACGTCCTTTTTCCTGCGCACCGGAGCCGATCCGGCGGGCGTGATTTCGCTTGATAGACGCCCAAGCGATGGCAAGGGTCAAGGGGGCGGTGGCAAATCGGGCGGGGTTTTGCCGGAAGTGGTGACAACCGGGCGGCAGGATGGTCTGATGGCGGCGGGAATCAGCCCTGAAGCGCGCCGCCGCGCCGATCCGCTTGCACGAGGCCACCATGACCCCTGATCTGATCATCACCAATGCCCGCATCCTGACGATGGACGCCGCCAACCCCCGGGCCGAGGCAATTGCCTTGGCGCATGGGCGGATCGCGGCGGTCGGGCAGAGCGTTGAGATCGAGCGTCTGGCGGGCCCCGCTACCGAGGTGATCGACGCCGGAGGGCGCACCCTGCTGCCGGGCTTCATTGAAAGCCACCTGCATCTGGTGCTGGGCGGGGCCGAGCTGGAGCAGTTGCAGATCGGCGGGGTGGAGGGGTTTGCGGCGTTGCAGGCGGCGTTTGCGGCTTACGCCGGCAAATACCCCGACACCGCGCTGCTGATGGCGCAGGGGGCGTCTTACGAGATTCTCGACCATCCGGTGACGCGCCACGATCTGGACCGGGTGATCGCCGGTCGCCCGATCGCGATGATGTCGCCCGATCACCACACCGTCTGGGCCAATACCGCTGCGCTGAAGGCGGCGGGGCTGCTGGGTGGCGCAAAAACTCCGCACGGGCACGAGGTGGTGATGGCGGCCGACGGCACCGCCAGCGGCGAATTGCGCGAGTTCGAGGCGTTCGGGCCGGTTCTGGCCCTGGGGGGCGAGGCGCATCTGCAACTGGGCATTGCCACCGGGGGCGAGCCGGAGCCCTGGCCGTCGGATGCGGTGCGGGCGCGCGACAAGGACAAGGTGGCGGCGGGGCTGGCGCATTGCGCCGCCCATGGCATCACCAGCATGGTGAACATGGACGGCAACCGCTACACCTGTCAGTTGCTGCGCGAAATGCAGGCCGAGGGGCGGCTGACCGCGCGGGTCAAGGTGCCGTTCCACTTCAAGCCGCAGATGGATTTGGCGGAACTGGACCGCGCCAGCGCGATGACCGCCGAATATGCCGATGACTGGATCAGCAGCGGGTTTGTGAAGATGTTCATGGATGGCGTGGTCGATAGCCGCACGGCCTATCTGTTGAACCCCTATCCCGGCACCAATACCCGCGGCGAGCCACTGTTCGACCCCGAACGCTTCAAGGCAATCTGCACCGAGATCGACCGGCGCGGCTTGCAGATCGCGGTGCATGCGATCGGCGACGGCGCGGTGCGCACCACGATTGACGGTTACGAGGCGGCGGGGCGCGCCAATGGCCAACGCGACATGCGCCACCGGATCGAGCATATCGAGCTGATCGACAAGACCGACATTCCGCGCCTTGGGGCCTTGGGGATCGTGGCCAGCATCCAGCCGCCGCACCCGCCGGGGGCGATGGATTTCCCGATGTCCACCATGGAGACGGTGATCGGGCGCGCCCGCTGGGACGACGCCTATCTGTGGAAAACGCTGGGCGACGGCGGGGCCAGAATCGCCTTTGCCAGCGACTGGCCGGTGACCGATGTCTCGGTGCTGCGCGGCTTGCAGGCGGCGCTGACACGGGTGCCCTACGAGGGCGCGCGGGACGAGCGGCTAAGCCTGATGGACAGCCTGCACGCCTATACCGCAGGTGGGGCATATGCTGCCCACATGGAAGGGCTGACCGGGCGGCTGATGCCGGGCCTGGCGGCGGATATCGTGGTGCTGGATGGCGATGTCGAGGCGACCGCACCGGAAAATCTGGGCAAGCTGGGAATCAGCCTGACCATCTGCGGCGGGCGCAAGACCCATTGCGGGCCGGGATTCGCCTGAGCCGGGCGCGATTCGCGCCGGGATGCAGGCGGGCAGGGGGCGGGGATGGCTGATTTCAGTCTAGCCCCCTGCCGTTTGGCAGCGCCAAGGCCAACAAAACCTGAACCCTTCGGGGGGCTGTCAAGAAATCGTCACAGGCCATGCTTTTTGGGCTTGCGGCGGTCAGCGCCAGACCCTAGATACCGCTTCACCGAAACGAAGACCGGCGCTGATGCGGCGGGACACGGGGCGGGAGCAGACGCGAAAGCCGATGCGAACTGAAGACTGATCGGGCGGCGCGCCTGGAGTAGGGCGCACCGGTTTTGTTTTGTCTTCGTGCTCTTTGACAATTTGATATCTGAAGAGATATGTGGGCG